>NZ_KV825901.1:0-32447 GCF_001835805.1 Corynebacterium sp. HMSC034B08
ACACCATGGTCAATACGGAGCTCATCGTCTGGTTGCACAAACACAGAGCTAGACGACCAGGGAAAACGACTGTCCAGGATTGCGGAAACCCAAAACTACGAGGCATAACAGTGCGACACCAAGGACGGTGAGCCTCGCTGCCTAATATGAATGTATGAATCGGGACGCCGCAGAACCCATTTCGGAGTTGCCTCGTGGCGAGTTCGCCTTTCCAGGCCCGCTCCGTGACGCTCTTGTCAACGCCATCCTGGACGGCACGAAAACTGCGACAGCATCCTTGCTGGCTGAATACCCCAACGACTATCAGCCGCATGAGGAAGTGGGTGCCCTCGAGGCCGTCCTTGACTCACATGACAACGTGGTGTGCGTCATCCGCACGACTGAGGTTCAGATTTACCGGTTGGCGGACGTGAGCGACGAGCATGCCATCGCCGAGGGGGAGGGCTACGCCGACGCAAACGAATGGCGCATTGGGCATGAGCAGTATTGGCGCTCGCCAGAGTTTGTGGAGTACATCGGGGAGCTTGATATCGACGACAACACCCAGGTGGTGTGCCAACGCTTTACCGTTGATGAGCGGTACCCGATCAGGGCATTGGAGCCGTGGCGCGGCTGAGGCCACACAGCCCGAACCAACGCCGGCTTTCCCAGCTAGGAAAGCCGGTACACCTCGTAGTCGCCGGGGACGCCCGCTCCGGGAACATACGCAAGTCCGAGCCTCAAAGCTAGGCCAATCGATGCCTCATTCACAGGGTCGATGATGGCGATGACGGGGAGCGACGGGAAGCGCTCGCGGGCGCTGGCAATCGCGGCAGCCGCGGCTTCTTTGGCGTAGCCCTGGCCTTGCGATTCTGGTGCGAAACGGTAGTAGAGGTTCAGGACTTCTTCGCCGGCTTCCTCGCTGTGCCGTACCCCGGTAAAGCCGATGGTCGCGCCGTCGAGGGTGCGTACCGTGTAGTAGCCCAACTGCTGATCGGCCCAATTGTTCTGCCACGAGCGCGCAAGCTCGACAGCCTCATCGCGGGTCTTCATTGTCAGCTCGGGGCGATGCTCGTACGTGCGGGGATCTGAGTGGATGGCAAAGATGGCGTCGATATCCGCATCTGTCGGCACCGACAACTCAAGCCGCGGGGTGCGCAGGGCAAACGCATCAGGCATGGTGAGTCCTGTCCTGCCGCTTGTTCCACAGGCGCCACAGCGAGAACGCTCCCGCAGCGCCCAATACTGGCAGGGCGGACAGGCGTACGGCGCGGCGAACGGAGCGGTAGTCGCGGACGGCCCAGCCTTGGGCTTTTGCGTGGCGACGCAGCGCGCGGTCCGGATTGACGGCAACGGGGGAGCCGACCATCTCCAGCATTGGCAGGTCGTTGATGCTGTCGGAGTAGGCGGTGCACTGCTTCAGGTCGAGTTGCTGCAGCGCGGCCAGGGCGGCCACGGCGTGCTTCTTGCCGGGGCCGTGGAGGATGTCGCCGACGAGTCGGCCGGTGAACTTGCCGTCCTCTTCTTCCGCGACGGTGCCCAAAGCGCCGGTGAACCCGAGGGTCTCCGCCAGGGCCTGGCCGATCTGGACCGGGGTGGCGGAGACGAGCCAGACTTGCTGGCCGGCGGCGATGTGCATGGAGGCCAGTTCGATGACGTCCGAGTAGGACTTGTTCAGCATCTGCTTGTCGACGATCTCCTGGCAGGCCTCCTTGAGCTCGTCGACACGTTTGCCTTTGACCACGGCAAGGGCCTGCTCGCGACCTTCGGCGATGTCGTCGGCGTTTTCGGATCCGGAGACACGGAAGCGGATCTGCTTCCACAGGGCCGGGGCGAGTTCGCGCAAGGTGATGAAGCGTTTCTTGAACAGGCCTTGGGCGAGCAGGATTAGCGACGAGCCCTGGATGAGGGTGTTGTCGATGTCGAAGAATGCCGCCGCCTCGAGGTCCTGGGGAATTTCGGGGTCCGGCTGGGTGATTTTTTGGCGGCCCGCGGTTTTGAAGGCGCCGCCGACAGAGTCGACGCCGAGGGCGAAGTCTTGGATGTTGATGCCAAAGGTTTCTTCAACGGCGGCAGCGGCGGCGGCTTGGCCGGCGGTGCGCTGGGCGTCGTCGTCAAGCGGGGGCAGTGCAAGGTCCTCAAGGAAGCGGCGGAGGTTTCCTTGAGAGACTGACCATTGTGCAAGGAATTCCCGCTGTTCTGACATGGCAATCGTGACTCTTTCGGTGGCGGTGTTAGCGTGAGCAATCGTACAACGGCGAGCGCCGCAGACACGATGTAGAGGAGTTCGGATGAAGACGGTGGAGTTGATGGTGCGGTCCACGTGCGGTTCGTGCGAGCGGGTGGCGGCGCAGATTGCTCCGGTAGTGGAGAAGTGTGGCGCGGAGCTAATGCTTGTCGACGTCGACCTGGACCCCGACAACGCTGCCGAATACGGCGATCGCGTGCCGGTTGTCGTCATTGACGGCGAGGAGCTTGCCTGCTGGGAAGTGGACAACGCAGACCTTGAGGCGGCGCTCCTCGCGTAAGGGGCTATCCTTTAGTTTGATTTCCAACGCGGACTGGAGGGTTTTGTGAGTGTTCTTGTCGTGGGGATGTCGCATAGGTCTGCACCTGTGTCCCTACTAGAACGTCTCAGCATGGATACGGAGCTGCAGGAGGGGACGTCCGCGGCTCTTGTTGAGCGGCCTTCGTTGTCCGAGGCGATGATTATCTCCACCTGCAACCGTCTCGAGGTGTATGCGGTGGCCAACGCGTTCCACGCTGGTGTGGAGGACGTGTTGACGGTGCTGACGAAGGTGTCTGGGGTGGGCATCGAGGAGCTGCGTCGCTACCTGTACGTGCGGTACGCGGATGCTGCTGCGGAGCACATGTTTACTGTGGCGTCGGGGTTGGATTCGATGGTTGTGGGGGAGCAGCAGATCATCGGCCAGGTGCGTACGGCGTATGTGGATGCGGCGGAGCGTGGCACGGTGGGGCCGAATCTGCATTCGTTGGCGCAGATGGCGCTGCATACCGGCAAGCGTGTGCACACTGAGACCACTATCGACGACTCGGGCGCGTCCATGGTTACCGCCGCCTTGGATGAGGCGATGGGGCTGATGGGGATTGAAGACTTCAAGGGGAAGAAAGCTCTGGTGTTGGGGGCTGGCGCGATGAGTTCGCTGGCGGCGACGCACCTGGGCAAGCGCGGCATTGACGGGTTGGTGATTGCCAACCGCACGCGCGACCGCGCCGAGCGCCTTGCTGGACATTCCCGCGAGGCGGGCGTGCCGGCGGAGGTTGTGGATTTTGAAGACCGCTCGCACGCGATGGGTGGGGTGGACATTGTGGTGTCCGCGACGGCGGCTGACGGCTTCACCATTACGCCGGAGGACATTGCGGGTCCGGTGATGCTGGCGGACCTGTCGTTGCCGCGCGATATCGACGACGCGGTCACTGACATCGACGGCGTGCACCTGGTCAACATCGAGTATCTGCACGAGCAGATGCGTAACACGACCAACGAGGATTCGCGCGCGCTGCGTGAGGCAGAGGCGATTATCGACGAGGAAGTGAAACTGTTTTCCTCCGAGCAGCGGGTGCGTGGGGTGGCCCCGGCGGTGACGAGGCTTCGCAGAAACGCTGCGGAGATCTCTGGCCAGGAGCTGCAGAAACTTCGCACCCGGCTTCCGGATATGTCTGAGGAAGATTTTGAGCAGGTTGAGCGCACGGTCCGTAGGGTCGTGGACAAGCTGCTGCACGCGCCGACGGTGAAGATTAAGGAACTTGCGGCGGCGCAGGAGACAGTGAGTGTGGAAGAGGTAGTGACCGAACTGTTCGGGCTGGATCAGCCGGCGGTGTCGGTGGAGGCGCAGCGTCTCCCGCTGCCTGAGGAACTGCGCGGTAAGGAGAAGTAAATGTTGAAGATTGGTACTCGTGGTTCGCACTTGGCGACGACACAGGCGGGCCATGTCCGCGACGACCTTGGCGCGGTTGGCCACCCGGCTGAGTTGAAAATCGTGGTCACCCCGGGCGACCTGTCGCAGGCGCCGGTGGAGCGCATTGGCGTCGGTGTGTTCACTTCCGCGCTGCGCGACGCGCTGTTTAATGGCGAGGTGGATGTTGCGGTCCACTCGTTTAAGGACTTGCCCACGGCGTACGAGCCGCGTTCCTATCTCATCGTGCCCAAGCGTGAGGACAACCGCGAGGCGCTCATCGCCCGCGATGGGCTGACGCTGGCGGAGCTGCCGGAAGGTGCCCGCGTGGGCACATCGGCACCTCGTCGTATTTCCCAGCTGCGCGCGATGCGTCCGGACCTGGACATTCGTCCGTTGCGTGGCAACATTGAGCGCCGCATGGGCTACGTCGAATCTGGAGAGTTGGACGCGATCATGCTTGCGTACGCAGGCTTGGTGCGTGGTGGCTACGGCGACCGGGCGACCCAGATCTTCGACCCGCACGAGTTCATCCCGGCGCCCGCCCAGGGTGCGCTTGCGGTCGAGTGCCGTGTCGACGATACGGCTGGCCGCGAAGCAATCGCGAAACTTATCGACGACACCGCAACCGCCGAGGCCCGCGCCGAGCGCACCGTACTTGCCGTACTCGAGGCCGGCTGCACCGCGCCGGTGGCGGCAACCGCGCGTGCGACGGAGAACGGCATCGAGCTGCGTGCCGGTGTGTTTGCGCTGGATGGGTCCCGTTCCCTCGTGGAAGATGTCCAGGGTACGGACCCGGAGGAGATCGGTCGACGCGCTGCTGAGGCGTTGCTTGAACGCGGTGCCGCCGACGTTATGAAGTAGCGGTGGTTTTGTTCTGGGGCATATCCCTTTTATGGTGTAAATACCATACGTTCACACCCCTCCGCGCAACGGGTCGCTTAAGTGGATCCGTCTGCGTGGGGGATGTTATTTGTGCCTAGAAGAGATTCCTCTATGACATTGCCCTCTCACACCCCCCAGCCGGGGAAGGTGATCTTCGTGGGTGCCGGACCGGGCAACCCTGAACTGCTCACGGTCCGTGCCCGCGAGGTGATGGAAGCTAACGCTATCGCACTCGTCGATCCGGAAGTGTCGGCGGGGGTCAGAAACTTCGTTGGCTCAGCATTGCCAGTGCCACAGGCCAAGCTCGACGAGGCGAAAGCCGTCTACGAGCAGATGTGCGCCGACGCGAAGGCGGCGGGTGCGCGCCGTAAGCCGCCGAAGCCGGAAGATCCGACGGCGGCGGAGCTCCAGGAGTGCGACCTGGCAGGCGAGGGCATTGTGCCGAAGCTGCGCGAGGCGCTCGAGGCGGCAGCGAAGTCCATCGAGGACGGCGAGGCAGGCGACGGTGACGTGATCCGTCTGGTCGCCGGCAACCCGCTGACCCGTGATGCTGTGATGGAGGAGATCTCCGCCGTTGCAGACGCTGGCCTGGAGTTCCACGTGGTGCCGGGCATGTCCTTGCCGTCGACGGTGCCGTCCTTCGCTGGCATTGCGTTGGGTTCGACCTATACCGAGGCTGACCTGACCAACGGTCCGGTGGACTGGGATCAGTTGGCGTCTGCGCCGCAACCGTTGGTGTTCCAGGCCACCCAGGAGCACCTCGCAGAGATGGCAGAAGCGCTTATGGAGCGCGGTTTCCAAGGCGCCACTCCGGTGACGATTACGACGAACGGAACGACGCGTCTGCAGCGCACGTTTGATGCCACGTTGCAGACGGTGGGCAAGTTGGATGCGGATCTGTCGGGTGCGCTCGTCGTTACGCTTGGCACTGTTGCGGACGACCGCTCGAAGTACTCCTGGTGGGAAAACCGGCCGTTGTATGGCTGGCGCGTGCTTGTGCCGCGTGCGAAGGAGCAGGCTGGCCCGATGAACGCCCGCCTGACGCAGTACGGGGCGATCCCGCAGTCGGTGCCGACGATTTCGCTCGAGCCACCGCGCAACCCGGCACAGATGGACCGCGCGATCAAGGGCATTGTGGAGGGACGCTACCGCTGGGTGCTGTTTACCTCTGTTAATGCCGTTGATGCGGTGTGGGACAAGTTCGAGGAGCTTGGTCTGGACGCCCGCTCGTTTGCCGGCGTGCACCTGGGCGCAGTGGGGCAGAAGACCGCTGATGCGCTGCGTGCCCGTGGCATGTACCCGGAGCTGATCCCGCACCGTACAAAGCAGAACGCTGCTGGTCTGGCAGAGATCTTCCCGGAGTATGTCGAGGATATCGACCCGGTTGGCCGTGTGCTGCTGCCGCGCGCGGACCTGGGCTCCGATGTCCTGGTCGATGGCCTGGAGGCCAAGGGGTGGGAGGTCGACGACGTTGTCGCCTACCGCACCGTGCGTGCTGCTCCGCCACCGCCGGAGACGCGCGACATGATCAAGACCGGCGGGTTCGACGCCGTGTGCTTCACCTCCCCGTCGACGGTGAAGAACCTTGTGGGTATTGCCGGCAAGCCGCACGCGCGCACCATCATCGCCTGCATCGGCCCGGTGACGGAGGCGGAAGCCCGCGAGCAGGGCTTGCGTGTGGACGTCGTCCCGGAGGTCGCCGATATCCCGTCGCTCATTGACGCCTTGGCAGAGCACGTTGCTGGTCTGCGTGCGGCTGGGCAGTTGCCGCCGCCGCGCAAGAAGCGCCGGAAGTCGGCAGCGAGCAACTAGCACGGCTGGGGTCGTGTCGGGTGACGTTCTAAGATGTGGCGCATGGCAGATTTTGAGCTCACCCGACGACCACGGCGCTTGCGGCAGAACCCCGCATTGCGCACCCTGACGGCGGAGACGAGGCTGCACCCGGCCGACTTCATCCTCCCGCTGTTTATCGCAGACGGCCTTGATGCGCCGCGCGAGATTGCCTCCATGCCGGGGGTGTACCAGCACACCGAGGATTCCCTGAAGGCAATTTGCCACGAGGCGCTTGAAGCTGGTGTGCGGGCGATCGACCTGTTTGGTGTGCCGCTTGAAGCGGATAAGGACGCCACAGGCTCCATCGGTGTCGCGGAAGATGGCATTTTGAACCGCGGGATCAAGGCGCTTCGCGACGAATTCGGCGACGACCTGGTCATCATCTCCGATACGTGCCTTGATGAGTTCACCGATCACGGCCACTGTGGTGTGCTGCGTACCGATGCACACGGCAACGAGATCGTGGACAACGACAAGACGGTTGAAATCTACTGCGACCTCGCCCTGTCCCAGGCGCGCGCTGGCGCACACATGGTCAGCCCGTCCGGCATGATGGACGGCCAGATCGGCGAGATCCGTAAGGCACTCGACCGCGAGGGCTTTGAGGACGTCATCATCATGGCGTACTCCGCGAAGTATGCCTCCAAGTTCTTTGGTCCGTTCCGCGATGCTGTCGGCTCGTCGCTGAAGGGCGATCGCCGCACCTACCAACAGGATCCCGCAAACGTGCGCGAGTCCCTTTTGGAGACCGAACTGGACATCGCCGAAGGCGCAGATATTGTCATGGTCAAGCCGGCCTTGCCGTACCTGGACGTGCTGGCCAAGGTGGCAGAAATGTCGCCAGTGCCGGTGGCGGCCTACCAGGTATCCGGCGAGTACGCGATGCTCAAGGCAGCAGGCGTGAACGGTTGGATCGACTTCGAAGAGACCATGATGGAGTCGCTGGTATCCATTAAACGCGCTGGTGCGGACCAGATTCTGACCTACTACGCCATCGAAGCAGCAAAGCAGCTCAATGGTTAGCCTCCCGCCACTCAACCCGAAGAGTCCCAGCCACGTCGACGCCAGCGCCGTGGACAAGAAGACGCCGGGCGGCCCGCCGGAGGCCGTGCAGTTGATGCTGCGGTGCTGGGCAGTGATGATCGCAGGCGAGTTAATCCACCAGATTCTCTCCGTCGTATTCGCGTTCGTCGACCCGTCCGCGCTGCGGGACGCCGCCAAGCAACAAGCTAAGCAGCGTGGCGAGGAAATCTCGGACGGCCTAATCAACATGGGCGTCTACGGATCCCTGATCCTCATGACACTCATCCAGTTGGGTGTGCTGCTGTTGTTCGTGTTCGCGCTGCGCGCCGTGCGGAACAAAAGCTCCCAGGCTGGTAACGCGTACCGGCTGCTGCAGATTTTCGGTGTGTTCTTCGCCCTCCGCATGATCACGCTGTTCATGATGCAGCCCGCCTCCACCGCCATACCGGTGGTGTTCTACGGCATCGACGGTGTCGTCCAAATCATTCTGGGTGTGGCCGGCATTCTGGGCATCATCTACTCCACGGACAAAGACGCCGTGAACTGGGTAGCGCCCAAGAAGGATGCGTCGAAGAAAGACGCAGCCAAGACAGAGAAGGAACAGTAGGTCCCCAATGGCAGGCATGTTCCCCACGATGGTCTCCGACCCGAATGACAAGAACCGTAGGTACAGCGGCGAGGCCACTGAGCAGTGGCCCCGACCGCTACGTACCGCCTACTACCTGGTGGTTGCCAGTGCGGTGTTGATGATCGTCATCGGGCTGATGACCCTGGTCAAGGGCGTGCCTGGCCGGCTGCCGGATACCTGGATGATCGAAGGTGCCGACGAAGCATTGATCGAACGTTTCCGGTTCAATCTGCGCATCTTGGCGTGGGGCAACATCGCCTTGGCCATCCTGCTGTCGATGAGTGCGGCCTACTTCCATAAAGGGTCGAAGACTGCGCGCAGGATTGCAGCCGCAGGCATTGGGGCAACTGTGTTCCTCAACGTTGCCGGCTTCTTCATCGGCGTGGCTGGCTGGGCCGCCATCGTGGTGGTTGTCCTGCTTGTCGCAGCCCTGTTTGGGATGTTCCGGCCGGCGGCGAATGTGTTCGTCGATACGCGAAGTGGCGACCTGTGGAGGGGAGTTGCGTAAGTGAGCAACCACGAACACCTAGACAATTGCATCGAGGAAGCCCGCCACGCCGCACGCCAAGCAGGCATTGACCCAGGCACTGCGACGTG
Organism: Corynebacterium sp. HMSC034B08; assembly: GCF_001835805.1. Taxonomy (NCBI): domain Bacteria; kingdom Bacillati; phylum Actinomycetota; class Actinomycetes; order Mycobacteriales; family Corynebacteriaceae; genus Corynebacterium; species Corynebacterium sp. HMSC034B08. The sequence goes on from NZ_KV825901.1 coordinate 8,863, forward strand.
GGACCTGGACGGGGAACTTGTCCGCCCCAACGCCTCCTACGCCTTCGAGCTGGAGGGTATTGAGGACGGGCCCCAACTGACCGACATCGCCGAAGCACTTGAGGCGCTGCCAGGTGTGTCGGCGCGCTTGGTGTACCCGACGAAGATGGCGTGGGTCACCGCACCGGCAAGTACGCCGCTTGTGGAGCTCACCGACACCATCGAAAGCTTCGGCGTCACCGCAACCGTGACCGACTCGACCCTGCAGCGTCGCGCACACGGCCGCTACTGGCAGGAACACCCGATGCCGCGCCGGGCGAAGCATCGTCGTAACGAAGAGGCGAACCTGATCGCCCGTGCGCAAGGGTTTGTGCGCCCGGTGTCGCGCCGCTCCCGCCGTGAAGGCGACGTGCTGTTTACCGCCCGCGACCTAGTCACACCGACGCGCCTTGTGGTGGCGGTGCTGCTGACCATCCCGGTGCTGCTACTCACCTACATCCCGTCGCTGGACTTCCCGGGCTGGCAGTGGGTGTGCTTCGCGCTGGCCACCCCGGTGGCGCTGTGGTGCGCATCCCCGTTCCACCGCGCCATGGCAGGCGGCGTGCGTCGCGGTATTTCGGCGCTGGACGGCGCGAGTTCGATCGCCATCCTGGCCTCCTATGTGTGGTCGTTTGCCATGCTGCTGTTTACCGAGGTAGGCCGCATCGGCTACACCACCACAGGCAGCTGGATGCCGCTGCGCATGTCAGACAGCCCAGAGCTGTACTTCGAGGTGTCCTGCACTGTTACCACGTTGTTGCTGTTCGGCAGGTACTTCTCCATGCAGGTTCGCACAGACCTGCGCGAGGAGCTCGAATCACGCAGGCCAGGTGCTGAGGACGTCTACAACGTGGATCACCGCGACAAACGCGGCACACCCAGCCCCGAAGAGTTGCCTGCAACAGAGATCAGGCGTGGCGACGACGTCACGCTCACCGCAGGCCACATCATCCCAGTCGATGGGGAAGTGGTTGGTGGTTCCGGCCGGATTGGTGGGGAGCTCGTCGATACGCACCGCGACGAAGTCCTCAAAGTCGGCTCGATCGTCACCGCCGGCTCGGTGCTCGCCTCGGGCGAAATCAAGGTCCGCGCCGCGCGCGTCGGCCACACCACACTGCTTGCGGCGGTGCAGCGCTGGCTTGACGACGCCTCACGTCACCAAAACGCAGCCACCATGGTCTCGACTCGCTCCGCGGGCCTGCTGATCCCAACCGCCTATGTCATCGCGGTGCTCAACTTCGGACTCTGGCTGCTGTTTAACGGCAACATCAACACGGCCGCTGCGACGTCGCTGGCCATCCTGGTCGTCGTCGCACCCGTGAGTTTGGCCATCTCACCTGCACTCGCCATGCGCCAAGGCCTCGACTCCGCCGTGCGCCACGGCATGCTTGTGCGCGACGGCAACGCGCTTCGCACCCTGGCCGACACCGACATGGTCGTCTTCAACCGTGTGGGCACCCTGGTCAAACCGGAAATGCATGTGGAGACCGTCACCGCAGTACGTGGCGAAAGCACTGAGCTGGTGCTGCGCATCGCCGGCGTCCTGTCTGCCGACTCGGACCACCCGGCCTCCAAAGCGATTGTGAAAGCAGCACGAGGAGCACGCGACGCCCGCTCCGGCGACCCACGCATCCCAGACTGGATCGAAGCCAACGGTGACACCTTCTCCCCCGACGGCGAGTTCGGTGGACCAATTACCGCAACGTGGGGCACTGGTGAAAACGCACGCTCCGAAACGTTTGCGGCATCGCTGTGGCGCCCGACGAACCTGTCGCAACTCCACGGCAAACTCTCCGTCGCCGCCACGACTGGCGGCACACCCGTCGTCGTGCGGTGGGGTGGACGTGACCGCGGTGTGATCACGCTATACGACCCCGCTAAAGACGACGCCATCCAGGCCATCGACCGCCTGGAATCCATGGGCGTGGAAACCGTCATGCTCACCCGCGACACCTACCCGGTGGCGCGCCGGTTCGCTGACTTCCTCGGCATCTCCCAAGTGCTTGCCGGCATTCACGGACTGGACAAACCCCATGCTGTGCGTGCACTGCACACACAAGGTTCCAACGTTGCCATGGTTGGCGACGCCTCCGTCCTGCCCACCCTGCGCGTCGCCGACTCCGGCATCCTCTTCGCCGAAGACGACCTTGCGGGTACCAAGGAGCCACGCTGGAGCGATGACGCCGAAGTCGTTCTCATCCGCGAAGACGTCATGTCCGTGCCCCAACTCATCGAGCACGCCCAACGCGTTAAACGCATCGCCAACAGCAACCTCGCTTTCGCCGTTGCGTACAACGCCACCGCAGTCGTCCTCGCCGCCGCCGGAGCCCTACCGCCCGTCGGCGCGACACTGCTCATGCTGGGCAGCTCCCTGTTCATCGAGGCGAAGTCGCGCCGGGCACGCCGGTTCAAGATCTAGGCTTTTCGCAGGTAGGCTAAGGCACTATGACTAGACGCGACCTTGTTAACGCTCCGTTCCTTGAGGCCGCCTACGGCCGCACTCCGTCCCGCACCCCGGTGTGGTTCATGCGCCAAGCCGGCCGTTCCTTGCCGGAGTACCGCAAGGTGCGAGAAGGCATTGCAATGCTGGATTCGTGCTTCATGCCGGAACTGCTCGCGGAGATCACGCTGCAGCCGGTGCGCCGCCACGACATGGACGCGGCGATTTTGTTCTCTGACATTGTGGTGCCACTGAAGGCAGCGGGTGTTGGGGTGGAGATCGTGCCGGGAACGGGCCCGGTGCTGGACGCTCCGATTCGCTCCCGTGCGGACGTAGACAACCTGCCGATCCTGGACCACACCGTGGAGGAAGTCGCCGAGGGGATCCGCATTATTCTCGACGAACTGAGCGACACCCAGGCCCTCATCGGCTTCGTAGGCGCGCCGTTCACTCTGGCCAGCTACCTCATCGAAGGCGGGCCGAGCAAGAACCACGAGAAGACCAAGGCGATGATGCACGGCGATCCGGAAACGTGGCACGCGCTCATGCGCCGCCTCGTGCCGACGATCACCGAGTTCCTCCGCACGCAGGTCGAGGCGGGCATCGACGCGATGCAACTCTTCGACTCCTGGGCAGGCTTCCTCACCGAGGCCGACTACCGCGAGTTCGTCCTGCCGTACTCGGTTGAAATCCTGGATTCAGTGGCGGGAGAGATCCCGCGCATCCACTTCGGTGTGGCCACCGGCGAGCTGCTCGGTGCCATGTCTGAGGCTGGCAGCGAGGTCATGGGTGTGGACTGGCGCGTGCCGCTGGACACCGCCGCGAAGCGTTTCACCTCCCCGCGCGTACTGCAGGGCAACCTGGACCCTGCGCTGCTGTTTGCCGGCACCGACGTGGTGCGCGAGGAGATTACCCGCATCAAGGGTGAGGCCGCTCGAGCAGTCGAAGCTGGGGATGCCACCGGACACATCTTCAACCTGGGCCACGGCGTATTGCCGACCACCGATGCGGACGCCATCACTGAGGCAGTGCGCATCATCCACGAGGAGAATTAATGAACATCGCCATTATCGGAGCAGGCCTTGCGGGCCTGACTGCCGCCTACGAGCTTCGTAAACTCAGCTCGAACGAGGACACGGACGAGGCGAAAATCGACGTCTACGAAGCCACTGACCGCATCGGCGGCAAGCTCTACACCGTCGCGTTCGAGGCTGGCCCGACCGATATGGGCGCCGAGGCATTCCTCGCACGCCGCAAGGACGCAGTCGAGTTCTTCACCGAGTTGGGTCTTGGTGATTCGCTCGTCGAGCCGTCCGGGTTGCGCTCCCTGATCTGGTCCAATGGCGAGGCCCGCGGTCTGCCTACCGGCGGCGTGATGGGTATCCCGTCTACCTCCGAAACGGTTGCGCACTTGGTCAGCGCCGAAACCGCAGCGCGTATCGACGACGAAGCTAACCGCGAAGGTTTCACCTGGGACACCGACGGCGACATGAACGTCGGCAAACTCGTGCGCGAGCGCTACGGCGACGAAGTCGTCGACGTCATCCTGTCGTCTCTGCTTGGTGGGGTCTACTCCTGTACCGCCGATGACCTGGGCGTTCGCGCCACCATCCCGCAACTGGCAGAAGAGCTCGACCGCCTCGCTGAAGCCGGCGACGGCAAGGTGCACCTGTCCACCGCCGTGGCCAACCTGGAGCGCTCCCGCGCGGAGCTGCCAACCGGCCAGGGGGCGGTCTTTAACACGTTCCGCGACGGCTACCACGAACTCTACGAAGCCCTCGCAGAGCAGTCTGGGGCGGACATCTACATCGACGCGTTCATCTCGGAGATTCGCCGCGAAGGCAACGGTTTCCGCCTCAAGGGCGGCGAGGACACCATCTACGACCACATCATCCTCGCCGTACCCGCACCAACCGCAGCGCTGCTGCTCAAGGAAGTCGTCCCAGAGGCGGCACAGGAGCTCCAGTCGGTGAAGTTGGCCAACTCGGCAGTCGTCGGCATGCGGTTTGCCACCGACGAGGGCCTGCCGCAGAACTCGGGCGTGCTCGTTGCCACCGGTGCCGACGACGTGAAAGCGAAGGCGTTCACCTTCTCCTCGCGCAAGTGGCCTCACCTCGCCGAACGTGGCGGCGCCATCGTGCGCGCAAGCTTCGGCCGCTTCGGCGACAACGTCGCCCTGACCGCCTCCGAAGACGACCTGGTGGACTGGGCGCTCGACGACCTGAAAACCATCACCGGCTTCGACGGCCGCGACGCCGGCCTGGAAGAGATCTTCGTCCACCGCTGGTTCGGGGGCTTGCCGCGTTTCGACGAACACCACCTCGCCACCGTGACCAACGTCCGAAACATCATCGACAAGGTGGACGGCATTTCCATCACCGGTGCTTGGGCGAGCGGCGTGGGGGTGCCGGCGGTAGTGGCGGACGCGCGCGTCGTCGCCAAGCAACTGCTTTAGTCGTCTTCCCAGGGGTCGACGACCGTAACACCCGTACCCTCAAAATCCTTGAGGTTACGGGTGGCAAGCGGGGCATCGTGGGCGCGACAAATCGCGGCGATCATCGCATCGGCGTCATGGATCGGGCGACCCATCCTTTTTCGCTCCACGACGATTTCGCCGAACGCCCAGGCAGCGTCTGTATCAAAAGCGAGGACACCGTTGCGCTGCTCGAAATTAGACAATTGCCAGAAGACAACGTGCTGAATTTCGTTCCGTCGGGCACCTGACGGCAAACTCCGAACGCCTCGGACAATCTCGCCGACTGTAATGGAAGTAATGCTCTGCTTCGGGTCCGTGGTGGCTGCCCATCGTTTGACGTTTTCGTGCGGAGCCTTCCGGCAAAGCTCTGAAACAACGTTCGTATCAAGGATGATCATGATTGACCGCCGCGACGGGCAGTGACCATTTCATCCATAACACCGGCGAGGTCATCCATACCTCCCACCTCTTGGGAGAGCTCGAAAAGCTCCAAGCCAGCCTTTACAGGTCGGACTGCTTCTTCCAGAATATGACGTACCTCTGCCTCCATAGACCGTCCATTCATACTGGCCTGAAGTTTGATCTTGTGGCGCACTCTCTCGTCGACGCCACGGATAGTCAACGTTACGGTCTTCTCTGGCTTTTCAGCGACTATGGTCTCAGCCCGACGCGTGATGCGCGTCGCTTTGCTTTTTTGGATAGCGCCCATGCTGCCTCCTTACGATCCAAATTGTGCTGTCAAAATGCTAGCATCACTGGGCGATGTGTGGCTAGGGTCAAATGCGGGTTCTCCGCTAGGTTGATCACCTATGGAAGAACACGCCAACGAGCGCGATGCCGCCGAACCCACCGAAGCCGCCGAAGCTGCCGGCGCTGCTGGTGCCGCGGCACCCACCGAACCCGCCGAGAAGGAATGGTGGGAAGAAGAAGGCCTGCCCTGGAACGGCAAGCCCACCAAAGCCGACTACTGGTGCCTGGCCTGGTTTGGCTTCGTCGGCATCTTCGGCCTGGCAATGATCCCGCTGCGTGCATGGCTGCTCGGCCTGCACCCGCCGGTCCTGCTGGCACTGACCGGCTCACGCGTCGGCGCAGCCTCCACCGGTGCGCTCGCCGCGGTGGGGAGGCGCCCCACTGGCTGATCTACCTGCTCATCGGCTCGCTGGTGAACATCAAGTTCGACTGGATCTACTGGTGGGCCGGCAAACTCTGGGGTCGCGGCATCCTGGACGTGCAGGCGGCGAACTCGAAACGCGCGGCGAAGAACATCGCCCGCGTGGAAGGGTGGGCGATCAAACTCGGCTGGATCGGCATCTTTCTGGCGTATGTGCCCATCCCGTTGCCGATCGCGTTTGTTGTGTTCGTGTTCATGGGCATTTCGGGCATGCCGTTGTGGAAGTTCATGGTGCTGAACTTCATCTCCAAAACCCTCTGGTCGTTCCTCTACCTGGGGTTGGGCTGGTGGATTGGCGAGCCGGTCGTCGACGTGCTGGACCAGTACGCCAAGGTGGCCAACTGGGTCGCGATTGCACTGTTGGTCGTGGTGTTTATCGGTATCTTCCGCAACCAGTCGAAGAAGAAAGGGCCTGCCGTCGAGGCCGTGGGCAACGAGCTCGAGGCAGGCAAGTAGCGAAAATGGTCGCCAACGCAAAATAGTTCCACGCTCCTGGTTGGGGCGTGGAACTATGTTCGTTCTGGTTGCCGTCTTTCCTGGGGAGAGTGAATTTTCTTGCCCGTCGGGGTGAAGAAAGTTCCCTGCCCGGGAACTTTCTTAGAAGAGGGGCTGACGGAGAGCAGGTGAACCCCTACCGGTTGACCACGACGGTGGAGAAGTCCTCGTCGCCGCGGCCGGCCTCCTGCTGCTCCTCCAGGGAGGCAAGCGCTGCGGCGACGGCCGGCAGGTCCTTGTCGGCGGTGGCCAGCATGAGGCGGGCGTCCTTGGCGATGGCGTCGGCGGTGAAGTCGCCAGGCGAGGTGGAGCGCTCACCCAGAAGGAACGGGCTCTTCATGTTCACGATGAACTCCAGGCCGGTCGAGCCGAGCATGTCCACAACCTGCTCCGGCGCCAGGCCCTGCGACTCGCCCAAAGCCAACGCCTCCTTGAAGCCCTGGATGGTGACGGCCAGGGCCAGGTTGGCCAAGAGCTTGCCGGTGGCGGCGGCTGGGGCCGAATCGACAACCTTCAAACGCTCCGGGTTGGCGGCGGCCCAGGGGGCGACGACTTCGGCGACGGTGGATCGTCGAGAAGCATCGGCTCCGCCGACGTAGACGCCCAACTTGCCTGCGCGGGCGGGCGGCAGCGAGCCGACCACCGGGGTGTGGACGTAGCCGGGGACGGCAGCGGCGAACTCGGCGGCGTCCTCCGGGGAGATCGTGGTGGAGTCGGCCCAGGTCACGCCCTCGGGGATGAGGGACGGTTCGATGACGACCTCGCGGACGGTGTCCGGGCCGAACAACGACGTAATGACAAGGTCCGCGCCCTTGACGGCCTCCTCCGGCGTCTCGGCGGCACGCGCGCCACGTTCGACCAGGGGAGTGGTCTTTTCGGCGGTGCGGTTCCACACGGTCAGCGAGTGGTCGTCGACAAGTTTGAGCGCGAGCTCAGTTCCCATACGGCCAAGGCCTAAAAACGCAATATTCATATGGCCTACGATAGACAACCATGACTTCCCAGAACCCGACTTCAGGCAATACGCAGCGTTCGGCCGAATTGTTCGAGCGCGCGCAACGTTTCACACCGGGCGGGGTGAACTCGCCTGTGCGCGGGTTTGGCTCGGTTGGCGGCCAGACTCGCTTCATCCAGAGTGCGCATGGCTCGCAACTTATCGACGTCGACGGCAACAAGTACGTCGACCTCGTCTGCTCCTGGGGCCCGATGGTGCACGGCAACGCCCACCCGGAGATCATCGACGCGGTAGAGAAGGCCCTGGTTAACGGCCTGAGCTTCGGTGCGCCGACGGAGGCTGAGATCGAGATCGCCGAGCACATCGTCTCCCGCACGTCCGTGGACGAGGTGCGCATGGTCAACTCCGGCACCGAGGCCACCATGTCTGCTGTGCGCCTCGCCCGCGGCTTCACCGGCCGTCCGAAGATTCTGAAGTTCGAGGGCTGCTACCACGGCCACGTCGACGCGCTGTTGGCGTCTGCGGGCTCCGGCATTGCAACGTTCTCCCTGCCGGATTCGCCGGGTGTAACCGGTGCGCAGGCTGCGGACACCATCGTCGTGCCGTACAACGACATCGAGGCCGTCGAGCGCGCCTTCCGTGAGAACGAAGGCCAGATCGCCGCGATCATCGCCGAGGCCGCTGCCGGCAACATGGGTACCGTCGCGCCGCAGAACGACTTCAACGCGAAGCTCAAGGAGGTCGCACACCTCAACGGTGCGCTGTTGATTCTCGACGAAGTGATGACCGGCTTCCGCACCTCCTACTCCGGTTGGTACGGCGTGGACAACGTCGCGGGCGACCTGACCACCTTTGGCAAGGTCATCTCCGGCGGCCTGCCGGCAGCCGCGTTCGGTGGCCGCCGCGACATCATGGAGAAGCTCGCGCCGAACGGCCCCGTCTACCAGGCAGGCACCCTGTCCGGTAACCCGGTGGCCATGGCGTCCGGCCTCGCCTCGTTGCGTCTGGCCAACGAGGACATCTACCCGACGCTGAACCGCAACGCCGATACGCTTGCGCAGCTGCTTAACGACGCCCTCACCCGTGAAGGCGTCGCCCACCACATCCAGCGCGCCGCGACCATGCTGTCCGTGCGTTTTGCTGAGGGCGAGGGCCACAACTTCGCCGACATGCAGGCAGCGGACACGTTCCGTTACGCACCGTTCTTCCACGCCCTGCTGGACGCAGGCGTGTACGCCCCGCCGAGCGCGTTCGAGACCTGGTTCGTCTCCACCGCGCTGACCGACGAGGACTTCGGCCGCATCGAAGACGCCCTTGCGGTGGCCGCGAAGGCCGCTGCCCAGGCGGTGGCGCCCGAGTGAGCGACGCGTTGAACCCGGGCGGGCCGTCCCGGACGATTGTGCACCTGGTACGCCACGGGGAGGTCTACAACCCGAAGAAGATCCTCTACGGGCGGATGCCGGGCTACCACTTGTCGTCGCGAGGCAAGTCTATGGCGCTGGTCACCTCGAAGTTCTTCGAGGGCCGCGACGTGACGTACCTGGCGGCGAGCCCGCTCGAGCGCGCGCAGGAAACCGCGCAACCGATCGCGGAGGTCACCGGCTGCGAGATCCAGACTCGTGAAGACATCCTCGAAGCTGGCAACACTTTTGAGGGCCTGCGCACCAAGGGCTGGCGCACCCAGTTGGCCAACCCGATCCGCTGGCGGCATCTGACCAACCCGTTCAAACCGAGCTGGGGCGAGTCCTACGACGCCATCTTGGAGCGCATGTGGGACGCCGTGCTCGACGCCCGTGACATCGCCGACGGCCACGAGGCCGTCATGGTCAGCCACCAGCTGCCAATTGTCATGGTGCAGCGCCAGGTGCAGGGCAAGCCGCTCGCACACATGAGTCGCCAGTGCGACCTGGCCAGCGTGACGTCACTTGTGTTTGAAGGTGGCCGTGTTGTTGACTGGGCCTACAACACCCCAGCCCAGGAGATCTAGGTAGACACCATGACGAAGAAGCGGAAGCTTATCGCCACTGCGTGCTGCGCGGCGGCGCTGGCGCTTTCGGCCTGCTCGAGCTCGTCGGCGGACCAGGGCGGAACCTTCTCGTTCCACTCCCCAGGTGGCCAGACGGAGATCACCTACGACGAGGCGGAGCGCAAGCCCCTTGCCGGTTTTGAGGGCGAGTCCCTCATGGAGCCAGACCAGACGATTGCTCTGTCGGATTTTGAGAACCAGATCGTGGTGCTTAACGCCTGGGGCCAGTGGTGCGCGCCGTGCCGTGCGGAGGTGGATGACCTCGAGGAGATCCAGCAGCACCTGCAGGCCAACGGGCAGGGCACCGTGCTGGGCATCAACGTGCGCGACTCCAATGCGGAGATTGCCCGGGACTTCGTCAAAGACAACGGCGTGACCTACCCGTCCATCTACGACCCGCCGTTTAAGACCGCCGCCTCGCTCGGTGGCGTGCCGTCCTCGGTGATCCCGACCACGATCGTGCTGGACAAGCAACACCGTCCGGCCGCGGTGTTCCTGCGCGGGGTGACCGCGGATGACTTGATCGAGGTCGTCGACCGTCTCGCCGGGGAGGCCTAGGTGGGCCTTGCCGACATCGTCACCGACGGCCCGCTGCTGTTCGGCCTGCTTGCCGCCGCGCTGGCCGGGTTGGTGTCGTTCGCATCCCCGTGCGTGATCCCGCTGGTGCCGGGCTACATCTCGTATCTGACCGGCGTGGTTGGTGGCGAGATGACCATGGACGACAAAGGCCCGCGCGTGGCCCGCAAACACTGGGCGGTCGCCGGTGCGGCTACGTTGTTCGTCGCCGGGTTCACCGTCGTGTTCCTACTGGCCACGGTGACGGTGTTCGGCGCGGCCAGCGCGATCGCGCTCAACGCCCAGACGCTCACCCGCATCGGCGGGGTGGTCACCATCCTCATGGGCCTGGTGTTCATGGGTGCGGTGCCGGCGCTGCAAAACGACACCCGCATGCAGCCCAAAAAGTGGACCACGATCCTTGGCGCGCCGCTGCTCGGCGGTGTGTTCGCGCTGGGGTGGACGCCGTGTTTGGGGCCGACGTTGGCGTCGATCATCTCGGTGTCGGTTGGCACCCAGGGGCTTACCGCAGCCCGCGGCGTGCTGCTTGTCGTCGCGTATTGCATCGGCCTAGGCCTGCCATTTCTGCTGGTGGCGTTGGGGTCGTCGAAAGCTGTGCGCTCCATCGACTTTCTAAGCAAGCATTCGCGCGCCATCCAGATCGCAGGCGGCATCGCCATGATCCTCGTCGGGCTTATGCTGCTCACCGGCGCATGGGACGCGTTCATCGGCTGGTCGCGCCAACTCGTCGACGGTTTCGGAAGGACGATCATCTAAATGAAGACGGCACAAACCTGGCTGCGCAAGGCGTGGCACTGGCTCACCAGCATGCGCACCGCACTCATGCTGCTGTTCATCCTCGCGCTCGCGTCCGTGCCGGGTGCTCTGCTGCCGCAGCGCCAAGTCAGCGCAACGCTTGTCGACGACTACCTGCGCGCCAACCCCACCATGGGGCCCATCTACGACCGCCTGCAGCTCTTCGACGTCTTCAACTCCACCTGGTTTGTTGCCATCGTGCTGTTGCTGGTCATCTCCCTGATCGGCTGCATCATCCCGCGCTCCATGGACCACTGGCGGGCCTACAACGCCAAGCCGACCCGCGCCCCGCGCTACCTGTCCCGCATGCCAATGCATACGGAGGGTGTGGTTGAGGGGGACGAGGGGGTCGTCGCAAAGCAAGTGCGCGACAAGCTCAAGCGCTGGCACGTCGCCGAATACCAACCCGACGAGGACCGCGCGGGCGTGTTCTCCATCTCGGCGGAACGCGGCTACACGCGTGAGTTGATGAACCTGATCTTCCACATCGGCATCGTCGGCATGATCGTCGCCTTCGCCGCAGGCCGCATGGTGTTTTACGAGGGCCAGGCCATCGTGATCACCAACTCCGAGCACGAAAACGCCATCCCCGTCGAACAGCCCCGCGTGTTCTGCAACACCTCGCCCGCCAACTTCGACGTGTTCCGCGCCGGGCCATTTTTCGACGGCACCGGCCTGACCCCCTTCTGCTTCGAATCACAAGACTTCAAGGCGAAATACCTCAACAACGGCCAAGCCAACGAGTTCTCCTCGGACGTGACCTACACCGACGACCTCAACGCGCCGCAGGACGAATGGGATCGCGCCACTCTGACCGTCAACGGCCCGCTGCGCATCAACGGCGACCGCATCTACCTGCAAGGCCACGGCTTCGCCCCGCAGATCACCATCACCTGGCCGAACGGGGAGACCCGTACCCAGATGGTGCAGTTCCGCCCCACGGACGTGACCACGTTCCTGTCGTCTGGCGTGATGCGTTTCGATCCACCGGCCGGCATGTACCCGGATTTGGGGGAGCGCCGCAAGAACCAGATCGCCATCGAGGGCAACTTCGCGCCCACCGCCAACTGGACCGGCCCGAACGGCGACCAGTTGCAGTCCGCCTTCCCCACGATGGATGACCCGGCGATCTCCGTCGACGTCTACGTCGGCGACGCCGGCCTGGACACCGGCCGCCCGCAGAACATCTTCACGCTTGACCAGGCGCTCGTCGCCGAAGGCCTGCTGCAGAAAGTCACCCGCGTCCAGCTGACCCCGGGCTCCGAAGCCACCGTGGACACCGACGGCGGCGAGGTGAAGGTGCGTTTCGACGGCGCCGCCGAATACGCCAACTACCAAATCTCGCGCGACACCACCCAGATCTGGGCGCTGATCGCCTCCACCGTCATGCTGCTCGCACTCGCCGGCTCGCTGGCGATTAAACGCCGCCGCATCTGGGTCCGCCTGCACCCGTCCGACACGCCGGGCCACACCGTCGTGGAGATCGCCGGCCTCGCCCGCACGGACCGCGCGGGGTGGGGACGCGAGTTCGACGAGCTCGCAGCAGAGCTTCTTAGCGACGATTCACACCTCGAACGTCGCGAAGACGAGGAAGAATTTGACCCCTATGACCTTGGAAAATAGGTGCCCGGTGGAGTAGGTTAAGACCTATGCTTGTCAACACCACCATGGCGGAGCTGTCCGACCTGACATTCCGCACCGCTTTCATCATCTACATCGTGGCGCTGATCATGTCCTTCATCTACTACGGACGCGTCACGGCAGTCATCGACGTCCGCCGCGAAGCCCTGGCGGAGAAGGCCGAAAAGGCAGAGAAGAAGGTGTTGGTGGGAGCTGGCGGGCCGGATGTCGTCGATACGCAATCGGCGCTCGACGACTCGGAATACACCGCCAAGGTGGCCAGCGCCCGCAAATGGGCCGGCATGACCCAGGCGCTGGTCTGGGTGGGCGTGGCGCTGCACGTGGTGGCATTTGTCACTCGTGGCCTCGGCGCGAAACGCTTCCCGCTGGGCAACCTGTACGAATACATCCTGTTCATGACCGCTGTGATCATGGTGGTCGCCGCCGTGGTGATTCAGCGTAAAGGCTGGCACACCATCTGGCCGTGGCTGCTGTTCCCAATGGTCATCGCGATGTTCCTCAACTCCACGGTGTTCCACATGCAGGCCGCCCCGGTGGTGCCGGCGCTGCAGTCCTACTGGCTGCCGGTCCACGTGTCCTCCGCGGCGATCGGCGCATCCATCGGCCTGGTCTCCGGCGCGTTCGCCCTGCTGTACCTGCTGCGCATGTGGCAGCCCCGCGGCGGGGAGCACGGCTTCTTCGGCGCCATTGCGCGCCCGCTGCCGTCCGCGAAGACGCTCGACCAAATCGCCTACAAGACCGCCGTGGTCACCCTGCCGCTGTTCGGCATCGGCATCGTCTTCGGTGCCATCTGGGCCGAGGTAGCCTGGGGTCGCTTCTGGGGTTGGGACGCGAAGGAAACCGTCTCCATGATCACCTGGATCCTCTATGCCGCCTACCTCCACGCCCGCGCTACCGCCGGCTGGAAGTCCACCGCAGCGGCGTGGATTAATGTGTTCGCCATGGCGATGACAATCTTCAACATGACCTACGTCAACACCGTGATCGCGGGCCTGCACTCCTACGCAGGGCTGAACTAGTGAAGGTGCTGATCACCGGCGGTGCCGGTTACATCGGGTCCACAATTGCGTCCTGCTGCGATGATGCCGGCATCACGCCGGTGATTCTGGACGATTTCTCCACCGGCCTGCGCACCTTCGGCGAGCGCTTCGACTGCTACGAGGGCGACGTCGCTGATGTTGTCTTGCTGGAGCGCGTGTTCACGGACCATCCCGATATCTTCGCGGTGATCCACTGCGCCGCCAAGATCGTCGTCCCCGAGTCCGTCGAGCGCCCCCTGTTGTACTACGACAACAACGTGGCCAAATCCATCACGCTGCTGTCCGTCATGGAGCGTTTCGGCGTGCGCCGCTTCATCCTGTCGTCCACCGCGTCCATGTACGAGCCGGGCCCCGACTACATGGTCGACGAAACCAGCCCTGTAGACCCGCAAAGCCCCTACTCCGCGTCGAAGTGGTTGTTGGAGCGAGTGCTTCGCGACGACACCGCCACCGGCCACCTCAACGCCATCGCCCTGCGCTACTTCAACCCCATCGGCGCCGACCCGGCCCTGCGCACAGGCCTGCAGAACCCGGTCCCGTCCCATGCGTTGGGCAAGATGATCTCCGCCTACCACGCCGGCGAGACCTTCACCGTCACCGGCGTTGATTGGCCGACCCGCGACGGCTCCGGCCTGCGCGACTACATCCACGTTTGGGACCTCGCCCGCGCCCACGTCGCCTGCCTGCAACGTTTCGACGACATCTCCACCGGCTACGACGTCATCAACCTCGGCACCGGCCAGGGCACCACCGTCTTCGAACTCGCCGAGGCCTTCGGTGAGGCCACCGGCACCCCACTGTCCGTGGCCACCGGCCCGGCCCGCCCCGGCGACGTAGTCGGCTGCGCTACCCGCACCGACAAAGCCCACGACGTGTTGGGCTGGACCCCGAACGCTCCATCGCCGACGGGGTGCGCGACTCCCTGGCCTGGTCTGAGAAACTCCCCGCCGTTCTGGAACAAGAGGCCAACCGATGACCAAACCCCGCAACAAGCAGGGTAAACCCGCCAGCGACGATCCGGTGCTTATCGCCCTCGGCGAGCAAATCGCCTCCCGGCGTCGCGCTTCGGGGCGTTTGCAGCAGGACGTCGCCGACGCCGCCGGCGTGTCCCGCTCCACCCTGCACACCATCGAGCACGGCGGCGCCGGCGTTCGGTGGGAGAAGGTCATCTCGGTGGCCCACACCCTGGGCCTGAAGGTTGTCCTGGCGGAGTCGGACTGACACTTTCTGCCGGAATCTGTCAGCGCGCCGCATTGCGCCTGGTCAGAAATCGGCCCTGACAGATTTCGCAAAATCTGTCAGGGAGGGACAAATAGTTCCGCGCCCGCGCCGGAACCCGGGAACTATTTGCGCGATCTCAAAAACCGACCTGGGGGAAGTGAAATATTTCTCCTCCCAAACCCAAGAAAGTTCCCGGGCGGGGAACTATTTGCAAACCCGCCCCTAGTCCAGTTCGCCGCGGCGCCGGCGGCGTTCTTCATCCTCGCGGCGCTTGCGTTCGGCTTCTTCGCGGGCGCGGCGCTCCTTGAACCGGTTCTTCTCGATGTTCCAGAGGAACTCTTCGTCATCGTCAGGACCTTTAATGACCGGCTTTTGGGGTTCCTGGAGGCCGCGCTGGCTGCCGTAGCGCTGCGCGGAGCCGGGGCCGAACGCTTTCCACATGAGGATGACGGCCAGGATGATCAGTGCAAGGAGTAGCAATCTTCCCATGGTTTTAAACATACTTGCCCGCCGGTTAGGGTTAGCCATGTGAATGAGGAAACTTCTCCGCAGGTAGATCCGCAGGCTAAGTCGCGCGCGAATAGGGCGGTCGCGGTGTATGGCGTGTTGCGGCTGGTGTTGTTCATTGCGCTGACAGTTGTGATTCAGCTCTTTGCAGTGCTTATCGACGCCCCCGTGCCCGTCATCATGTCCGCCCTCCTTGCCCTTATCGTGGCGTTCCCGCTGTCCATGCTGGTGTTCAAGCGCCAGCGGTTGGAGGCGAACGCGGCGGTGGCGGAGCTGAAGCGCCAGCGCGATGCTCGCAAGGAGTGGATCCAGAGCGAGCTCGCGGACCGCTAGAGGCGCCGGCAGCGCAGCGCGGACAGTCGGCGCGAGCAGCCAGGGCGCCGATAGCCGTCGCTAGCGGCCGAGTTCGTGGCTGAGCGCCTCGAGTTCGCCGCCGCCGGCCATTTGGTGGGTGAGTTCGTCGAGGGTGACGTTCTCGCGGGGCTCATCGAGCTCCTGGCGGCCGAGTTTCAGGATGGTGAAGTGGTCGCCGACCAGGTAGGCGTGGTGGGGGTTGTGGGTGACTAAGACGACGGCGATGCCGCGGTCGCGGGCGGCCGCCACGAAGCGTAGGACCACGCCGGATTGTTTGACGCCGAGGGCGGCGGTGGGCTCGTCGAGAATAAGCACGCGGGCGCCGAAGTAGACGGCACGTGCGATGGCGACGACCTGGCGTTGGCCGCCGGAGAGGTTGCCGGCATCGACGTCGACGTCGGGGATGTCGATGCCCATTTCGCGGAGTTGTTCGGCGCAGATCTGTTTCATTTCGGTGTCGCGAAGTGCACCGAAGCGGCCGGTGAGTTCCTGGCCGAGGAAGAAGTTGCGCCACACGCTTAACTCGTCGACGATCGCGAGCGTTTGGTGCACGGTGGCGATGCCGGTGTCGATGGAGTCGCGGGGGGAGGTGAAGGTGGTGGGGGTGTCGTCGATAAGCAATTCGCCCGATGTGGGCTGATGGAGCCCGGCGAGGATCTTGATCAGCGTGGACTTGCCTGCGCCGTTGTCGCCGAGGACACAGGTGACTTCGCCTTCGCGGACGGTCAGGTTCACGCCGCGCAGGGCGTCGAAGCTGCCGTAGGACTTGGTGATGTTTTTCAGTTCGATGACAGCCACTTAGCGCCCCTTGGTGTATTTGGCGAAGGACGTGTTGGTGAACACGGCGAAGAGCAGCGTTGCGCCGAGGAAGAACTTGAACCAGTCGGGGTTCCAGCCGGCGTAGACGATGCCCTGGTTGGTCAGGCCGAAGATCAGCGCGCCGATGGCGGTGCCCACTGCGGTGCCGCGGCCGCCGGTCATGGCGCAGCCACCGATGACGGCGGCGATGATGTAGAGGAATTCGTTGCCCACGCCTTGGCCGGCCTGGATGGAGTCGAAGGCGAACAGGGTGTGCATGCCGACGAACCAGGCGGCGAAGCCGACGCCCATGAACAGCAGGATCTTCACGCGGCGAACCGGTACGCCGACGGCGCGGGCTGCGTCCTGGTCGCCGCCGACTGCGGTGATCCAGTTGCCGAACTTGGTGCGAAATAGCACGAACGATGCGATGGCGACGAACAGGATCCACCACAGCACGGTCACGTTGAGGGTGACATCGCCGATGTTGAAGGTGCCGGCGAAGACTTTGCGGGCGGACGGGAAGCCCTCCATGTCGGCGATGGTCGGCGTGGCCACCTGGCCGGTGATGAACTTGGTCAACGCGAGGTTGAGGCCCTGCAGCATGAGGAAGGCCGCCAGGGTGATCAGGAAACTCTCAATGCCGGTGCGGGTGACCAGGTAGCCGTTGAGCGCGCCGATGGCCAGGGAGATGCCGAGTGCCATGAAGGCGCCAACCCACGAGTTGAGGTGCAGGTTGTAGTTCAGCATCGTCGCGGCGAGCGCGGCGGTGGTCACGGCGACGCCTGAGGACAGGTCGAATTCCCCGCCGATCATGAGCAGTCCGACGGCGAGTGCCACGATGCCCAGTGTCGACGACGCGTACAACGTGGTTGCGAACGCTTCAAAGGAACGGAATGCGGGCGCGACTGACAGGAAGAACGCGAAGATGGCGATGAAGCCGAGCAGGGACGCGAACTCCGGCCGCCGGATCAGTTTGGCTAGGCCGGTGTGGGTGCGTAGTCGGTCGTCGCCGGAGGTCGATTCCTCGCGCGACTCGTCGGCTGTGACGGCAGTGCTCATCGCATACCTGCCTTTGCGGCCTCAGCGACCTTGTCCACGTTCGACTTATCGACGAACGACGGCCCGGTGTACACCGGCCGTCCTCCACCGAGGGTGCCGCCGTTGCGTTTCGCGACCCACAGTGAATCCTCGGCAAGGTAGCCCTGCAGGTACGGCTGCTGGTCGACGGCGAAGGCGACGCGGCCGTCGGCGATGGCGTCGACAAGCTCGGCGTTGGTGTCAAAGGTGGCAACCTGCGCCTCGGAGCCGGACTGCTTCACAGACTCCGTCGCACGCATGGCCACTGGCGCCTGGAGGGCAAACACAGTGTCGAAGCTCTTGTCCTGCGACAGCTTCGAGGTGATCGTGGACTGCACAGAGGTGAGGTCCTGGCCGTTGACGTAGAGCAGTTCGACGGCGCCGCCGAGGCCGTTACGCACGCCGTCGCAACGCGCTTCCTGCGAGGAGTTGCCCTGCTCATGGATGATGCACAGGACCTTCTTCTTGCCTTCTTCCTTGAGGCGCTCGCCGGCGGCGTTGCCCGCCACGGTTTCGTCTTGGCCGAAGAAGCCGGTCATGCCGTAGTCCTGGTACTTGCTCATGCCGGCGTTGAGGCCCACCACGGGGATGCCGTGATCAACGGCGTTGCGGGCTGCTGGGCCGATGGCCTCGGCGTTCGGCATGGTCACGGCGATGCCGTCCACACCGGCGTCCACGGCAGAGCGCACCAGGTTCGCCTGGTTGGGGGCCTGCGGGTCGGAGGAGTAGCGCAGTTCGATGTTGTCTTTCTTGGCTGCGTCCTCGGCGCCCTTGCGTACAAGGTCCCAGTAGGTGTCGCCCGGTGCGCCGTGGGTGACCATGGCGACGACGTAGCGCGGGGTGTCTACGCCACCGGCAGTGCCTTCGGTGTTTTCTGCCCGCGGGGCGCCGCCTGTCGACGAGCACCCGACGAGCATCGTCGCAGCCATCAGCGCTGCGGCAACGAGTGTTTTCCGTGCTTTGAGCATTACAAGAGTGTGATCCAAAGCACCCTATTTGTCAAGGTCATGGGCAGCGTCACAGGCAGCGCCGCGGGCCGGCTCAGAACACTCCGGCGATGATCAACATGGCCGGCAATGCGAGGAATGTGGTGAGGAAGATGGTGTCGCGGCAGATCACTTCGCCGGAGCGGTACGTGGCCGCGTAGTTATACACGTTCTGCGCGGTCGGCAGTGCGCACAGGATCAGGGCGGCGTACATGTCGCTGCCGGTCAGGCCCAGTTGCGTTGCGACGACCCACGCCACCGCCGGCATGCCGATGAGTTTGAGGACGGTGGCGGTGATCGTCGGTAAGCGGTGGCTCTGAAGCACCTTCTCGCCCGTGAGCGACGCGCCGAAACTCATGAGGATCAGCGGGATGGAGGCGCCGCCGAGGATTTCCAAGGGGGCCAGCACTGGTTCGGGCACGGTCCACGAGGACGCGGACACGGCAAAACCGGCGAAAGCCGCAACAACAACCGGGGCGGTCAGACCAGCAAGGACCGACTTGAGGACGCCCGACGCGCCGCGGTCCAGACCTGCGATAACGATGGGGGAGAGCACCGCCATCTGCAGCACCAGCGCCGGGATGACGTACGTCGGATCGCCCAGCACATACGTGGCAATGGGCAGGCCGATGTTGACCGAGTTGTAGTAACTCGACGACGCCGCCCCCGCCATCGTCTCCGCCGTGTCCTGCTTGAACCACACGGCGCTGATGATCCAGTAGATGATCATCGTGGCCACCGTGGCAATCGCGATGACCAAAATGACCGGGGAGAAAAACGCGTCCGTGTCCGAGACCGCCACTGAGGAGAAGATCAGCGCCGGGGTGGCCACGTAGAACGCGATGCGGTTGAGCTGTAGACGTTGCTCGCCCGGTCCAATGACGCCTTTGTGTGCAAGCCACCACCCCGCTGCGATGACAGTGAAGATGATGGCAAAACCGGTAAGGACGTCAAGCATGCCGTTACCTTAGAACGTCTCCTTCGGGACGTACTCACTCCACCCGAAATCGCTCTCGTTCGGCATGTCGGAGGTGTACGGCACGGGCTCGCCCGCGCCGCCGAAAATCGCTGAGCCCACCGACGCCATGGCCAGGGCTGTCACCACCGACCAGATCAGCATCGCCTTGCCGTTCATGCCCAGCACCGGGATCAAGTCCTTACCGGAGGCGCCGCTGCGCACCTTCATTATCGACGCCACCGCAAACGGCAGGGCAATGAACGCCGCCAACGCCGGTGTTGCGGCAGTCGCCAGCACGATCGACATCACGAACGGGACCAGGGTCAGGAAGGTGAAGAGGCGGCGCGAGTTGTCGTCGCCAAGCCGCACTGCAAGCGTGAGCTTCCCAGCCTCGGCATCGGTGGGGATGTCGCGGATGTTGTTGGCCAGGTTCACCGACGCGGAGATCGCACCGACCGCGATGGCGCACAGGAGGGCCTCCCAGGACACGAACCCGGTCTGCGTAAACGCCGTACCAATCACGGCGACGAGGCCGAAGAAGATAAACACGGACACTTCGCCAAAGCCCGAGTATCCGTACGGGCTCTTGCCGCCGGTGTAGAACCAGGCCGCGGCGATGCACAGCGCGCCAACCAGAATCAGCCACCACGCGCCTGAGGCGACGGAGAGGATGATGCCAAATACGGCAGCCACCGCGAACGACGCAAACGCGGCGAGTTTCACATGCTCCGGCTCCGCCAGCCCGGCTGCGGTCAGCCGCGTCGGGCCGGTGCGATCCTCGTCCGTGCCGCGGATGCCGTCGGAGTAATCGTTGGCAAAGTTCACGCCGATGATCAGCGCCCAGGCGACGATGAATGCCAGGATTGCGTACTCCAGGTCCGCCAGCCCGTAGAGGGCTGCGGCGCCGGTGCCGGCGATGACGGGGGCGAAGGCGTTTGGCCAGGTGTGGGGGCGT
Source organism: Corynebacterium sp. HMSC034B08 (assembly GCF_001835805.1). Lineage (NCBI taxonomy): Bacteria > Bacillati > Actinomycetota > Actinomycetes > Mycobacteriales > Corynebacteriaceae > Corynebacterium > Corynebacterium sp. HMSC034B08. Next base: position 29,355 of record NZ_KV825901.1, read on the forward strand.
GCGGCCTCCCACCAGTGGTGCAATGCGGCGGAATCAGTCATGCACTCCATCATGCACCTTCGCGCTGCGGTGGGCTAGGGTAGTTCGCCATGTGGATTGACTATGCCGTGCGCCAAGGGCTCGTGGCGACGAGCGCGTTTGTGCGGCTGCCAATCCTGAACCACGCCGCGCAACACGCCGATATTGCCTTCCCCACCAGCGGAGATACCGTCATTTCCCTGACCACGCATGGTTCGAGGGTGAAGTCGGCAGCGTCTGCGATCGCCTCGCTGCTCGTGGGCACGACACGCCTGCCGGTGCATTTGTGGCTCGACCCGGCGGACTTTCATGCACCGTGGCCCGCCACCTTGCGCGGGCTCGTGGACCGCGGCCTGCACGTCCATAAGTCCCCCGGCGGCCTCGGCCCCCACACGAAGTACTTCGGCACCTTCCAGGAACTGCCCGGCCACAGCGTGATCACGGTTGACGACGACGTCCTCTACCCCCGAAACTTCGCCACCACCCTCACCAACGCAGCCGACCCGTCGAACGTCACCGCGTTTCGCGCCCACCGCATCACGCTTGATTGCGACACCATCGCCCCCTACAAAAAGTGGCGCCCCGTCCGCACCACCGAGCCATCTCACCTGAACTTCGCCACCGGCGTGGACGGCGTGCTGTACCCACCGAACATGGTGGAGTTCGTCGCCTCCCGCGGCACAGCGTTTCTCGACGTCTCCCCGCGCGCCGACGACGTCTGGCTCAACCACTGTGCGCTTCGCGCCGGATTCCCCGTCCGCCAGGTGGCGGACCGCCCCGCCTCGTTCCCGCTCGTGCCCGGCTCCCAACGCGTGCGGTTGTCGCGCGACAACCTCGCCGGCGGCAACGACGCCCAGATTGCGGCGACGTACACCGCGAAGGACGTGAACCTGCTCCTCGCTGCGGTGTAGTGGGTGTACACGGCGGTGGAGGACTACGCTTTTACGCGTGAGCACACCATCCACCCCACGGTGGTTCCGTCCGGCGCAGCTGACTGCGCTGGGTTTTCTCGTACTGATCGCGTTCGGCACTGCGTTGTTGTGCATGCCGTTCGCCTCAGCCGACGGCACAGCAACGCCGTTCATGGATGCCTTGTTTACCGCCACGTCCGCCACATCGCTGACGGGCCTGGTCACGGTGGATACCGGCAGCCACTGGAGTATCGCGGGCCGCGTCATCGTTATCACGCTGATCCAGGTCGGCGGCCTGGGCATCATGAGTATTGCCTCGCTGACCGGCATGCTGCTGACTGGCCGAGTGAAGTTGCGGTCGCGCTACTCTACGGCTGCTGAAGGGCGTCCGATTTTGGAAGGCGGGGTGCGTGCCACGCTCGTCGCTACGCTATTGCTCACCTTCGCCTTCGAACTGTTTGTTGCAGTGATCCTGTTCTTCCGCTTCATGGTCGAATACGACATGCCGGTCCTCAGCGCGGCGGGCGAGGGGATCTTCCACGCAATTTCCGCGTTTAACAACGCCGGGTTTGGGCTGCGCTCGGACAGCCTGATCTCGTACAACTCGGACGGCTGGATCCTCCTGCCGCTGGCAGGCGCGCTGATGATCGGCGGGCTCGGCTACCCGGTGCTTTCCGAGTTGGTTGGCCGCAGCCGGGAGCGCTTCCGCGGCCTGCTGCGCGGCACACCAGTCAGCGCCCGGAGACTTTCAGTAACCACCCGCATTACCCTTGCTGGCACAACGTTTCTGGTGCTCTCCGCCATGGCGCTCATCGCCGTGCTGGAGTGGCGAGGATTCCTTGCAGACATGTCCACGGGCACGAAGCTCCTCAACGCGTTCTTCAGCGGCGTCACCCCGCGTACCGCCGGGTTCAATTCCATCGACTACGCCGACGCCCACCCGATCACGCTCATGGTCACCGACATCTACATGTTTATCGGCGGCGGCTCCGCAGGTACCGCGGGTGGCATCAAGATCACCACCGCGATCGTGCTGATTGCCGCCATGGCAGCTGAGTTTGGCGGGCGTGACCAGACCACCGTGGGCAAACGCACAGTCCCAAAGTCGGTGGTCCGCCAGGCCATGACGGTCGCCGCCGCAGGCGTTACTGCGGTCACCCTCGGCGTGGCCGCGCTCCGGGTGTTCGACCCCCAGTTCACCGCGGACCAAATCAGCTTCGAGGTCATGTCAGCCTTTGCCACGACAGGCCTATCCACGGGCATTACCTCGTCGCTAAGCGTGCCCTCCCAACTCGTGCTGTGTCTTTTGATGTACCTCGGGCGCATTGGCCCGTTCACTCTCGTGGCGGCGCTTGCCGCCCGTAACGTCGTGCGCAGGTACGACTACCCAGTAGAAAGGCCTTTCATTGGCTAGCTTCCCCGGCTCCCTGTTGCGGAGCAAACAACGCATCGACATCCCACCGGTTGTGGTCATCGGCCTCGGCCGCTTCGGTGGCGCGCTTGCCCACGAACTGACCCGCCACGGCGTAGAGGTCCTCGGCATCGACGTTGATGAGCGACTCGTGCGCGATCATGCGCCATTGCTTACCGACGCCATCGTGGCCGACACCACCGACCTCGAAGCCCTGCGCCAACTCGGTGTCCAAGAAGTGGAACGTGCCGTCATCGGCATCGGCTCCGCGCTCGAGGCATCTATCCTCACCGCCTCGAACCTTGTCGATCTCGGCGTACCTGACATCTGGGCCAAAGCCGACTCCGAATCCCACGCCCGCATCCTGCAACGCCTCGGCGTCGCCCACGTCGTCCGCCCAGAGCACGACACCGGCCGCCGCGTCGCCCACCTGCTCGGCGGACGCTTCCAGGACTTCGCCGAACTTGCCGAGAATTACGGCGTGATCAAGATGGTCCCGCCACGCCCGCTACTCGACGGCCCCTGCGACGCCTCGCGTCTCTGGGACAAACACCGCGTGCAAGTGGTGTCAGTGCGCAACGGCTCAGGCCAGTGGCACCCATTCGCACCAGGCATGGAACTGACCGCTTCCGACCTGGTCGTGCTTGCCGGTGCGCCCGACGACCTGGAGAGGTTCTCACAGCTGTAGGTGGTCTGTTTCTGCTGCGGTGTAAGGGGGGTGTTTAGAAGACTGAAATGGTAGCGGTGTGGTGA
>NZ_KV825902.1:0-4083 GCF_001835805.1 Corynebacterium sp. HMSC034B08
CAAATGCCTAGGAACAAAACCCGGGGCACTTCAAAACCACCGGCGAGGGCCCCTCCTCAACAGAACACTAGCTAGGTACCGAGGAAGCCTCTTCACGTTGGTGTCCACTCTTGAGTGGTTTGCTATGAGCTGAGTATAACGAAAAACTGCAGTCCTCGGCTCTCTCCTGATTCATGGAGGGTCAACGGCTGCAGTGTGGACACGAGAATATCGCAGATGGTTTTTAGATACAACCCTTCGGTGAACCTCGACTATCGCCTCCCGTGTCCTTTTGGGTTTGCCTGCCCACCGAAGGTTCGTCGATAGGCAAAGGCTCTTAGGGCTTTGTTGCGGTAATGGCGAATTGGAGTGGTAGGCGCTCGGGATTATCGCGGAGGATGAAACCGCGGGAGTCTTCGACCATCAGCTCCGGCCACGGGCACCACGCGGAGTACGGAGTTTCCTCAAGAGCGGTGACGGTCAGCCCCGCGTCGATGAGCGCAGTAACAATTTCGCCGAGAGAGTGGTTCCACTGATGGTTGCGTGGGCTAGCAAGTTTTGGCGCTCCTGGAGTGGTGACGTAGCTTTCCTCGTCCTCCCAGGTGAGCGGATCAGGCATTTCAAAATACGGCTGCTCAATGCGCAGACCTTGGGAAACGTCCTCTCCGATTGTCATGAACATGGGGTGGTCGTCGCGGATGAAAAACATGCCGCCGGGAGCGAGCAGCTTTGCGACGACCTCCGCCCATCGACGCACCTGCGGAAGCCAGCACAGCACACCTGCGGAGGTGTAGACGAGATCGAATTCGCCGTCGACCGCTTCTCGAGCGTCATAGACGTTGCTCTGGATAAACTCCACGTCCGCGTCGGCTTGGGCGGCGAATTCGCGGGCGTATTTGAGTGACTCCGCAGAGAGATCCACGCCGATGACTCGGGAGGCTCCGCGGCGGGCAAATCCGATGGTGTCGGTGCCCACGTGGCATTGCAGGTGACACACGGACTTCCCGGTGAGGTCGCCGAAGCGGTCAATGTCCACCGCGAGGACATCGCTAATAGCTGCCTTGTCCGCGATCAACTCATCTTTACCGCCGTAGTTGCCGAACATGTGGGCGTGGGCCCGTGAATCCCAGTTGGCTTGGTTATCCGCGAACCAGGAAGCGGTCTCGGACCGCGGTGAGTTAGTCTCCGCGTGCATCGTTACTCCCTCCTACGTCTCATTCCGTTGCCTAAGTTACGCAACTTTAGTTATATTGAAATCAATCGAGACCCCCTCCGAGCTTCCCGTAAGATCAGCGTCATATGAGAGGGGGCTTTTACCTCGCGGTTACGGCGGCTTCGCCCTCATACCGGAACGGCATCGCACGTCCTAAACATTCTTGAGCTTGCGGCTTCGCCCCCGCTTTCCACTCACAAAGCACAACCATGTAATTCGTGCCACAATGCGGCGGTGTGAGGATCGAGAAGCAACGCTCCCGAAAACCGTCCAGCAATCCGAAGTACGCAACCTCCCCCTCCACCACCCACTACCGCGGCACGTCGCCGGCGCGCATGCAGGCGACGAGGTTCCGCAACAAGCAGCGAATCCCTATGCCCCCGGCGTGCTAGGGCGCTACAGGAGTTCGTCGATAAGCGAGCGCACACGATTGTCAATGTCGTCGCGCACGAGACGCATGCGCTGCATGCCCTCGATGCCGCGGTGCGAGGGTTCGTCGATACGCCAGCGCTCTAGCGTGCCGCGGGCGTCGTCGGGCATGTCTACCTGCGCGTCTTCGCCGAGCACCACGACGCGATCAACGCTGCGCAGCAGTTCGGGATCGATGGGTTTGGGCGTGCCGTGCGACATATCGGCGCCGGCCTCCGCGATCGCCTCGACGGATTCCTGATTCAGCGACGTACCAGGTTTGGTGCCAGCGGAGTGGATGCCGAGCTGGCTACCCGCGTGCTTCTCGGCGAGCGCCGCCGCCATCTGGAACTTTCCGCCGTTGCCGACGCACACAAACAAGACTGAGGGCTTCATAACGTCTCCTTAGAACAATTTGGGCAGGGTTGGGTCACCCGGGAACAGTTTCGGGCCGATCCCACGCATGAGGTAGACGAGGCCGACGAGGATAGGGATCTCGATAAGCGGTCCGATGGTGCCCGCCAGCGCCTGGGCGGAGGTGGCGCCGAACGTGCCGATCGCCACTGCGATGGCCAACTCGAAGTTGTTGCCGGCAGCCGTGAACGCCACCGAGGCCGACTGGGCGTAGTCCATGCCGGACAGTTTGGCTACCAAGAGTGCAATAGCGAACATGCCGACGAAGTAGCACAGCAGCGGGATCGCCACCCGTGCCACCGTCCACGGCTGGGAGAGGATCTGGTCGCCTTGCAACGAGAAAAGCAGGACGATTGTGTACAGCAGGCCGATCAGCGCGAGTGGGGAGATCCGGGGCAGGAAGGTGTTTTCGTACCAGTCGCGGCCCTTGGTGCGCTCGCCGATAATGCGAGACAGCAGCCCGGCGAGCAGCGGTATGCCCAAAAAGACCAGGACAGAGGACACGATCGCCCAGAAGGAGAACTCCACCGAGGTGGTCTCCAAACCCAGCCAGCTCGGCAGGATTTGTAGGTAGAACCAGCCGAGTACCCCGAACATGAGAACCTGGAACACCGAGTTGATGGCCACAAGCACTGCGGTGGCTTCACGGTCGGCGCAAGACAGGTCCGACCACACCAGCACCATAGCGATGCAGCGCGCCCGGCCGACGATGATCAAACCGGTGCGCAGCTCCGGCTCATCCGGCAGGAAAATCCAGGCGAGTGCAAACATGAACGCGGGACCGACGATCCAGTTCAAGATGATGGACACGGTCATTAACCGTTTGTCGGTGGCAATCTCGCGGGTCTTGTCGTAGCGCACCTTGGCCAAGGGCGGGTACATCATGACCAGCAGGCCGAGCGCGATCGGAAGCGAGATGCTTCCGACTTCGAGGCGCTCGAGTGCGCCCGAAAGCCCCGGCACCGCTCGGCCGAGGGCGAGGCCCGCCGCCATGGCGAGCATGATCCACACCGGTAGGAAGCGGTCAAGAAACGACATACGCTCTACTGGCTGAGAGGTTGCGTCTTCCATCTGGAATCCTTATCTATTGACAGCATTCAAAACGGACACTAAGTCTCATATTTATCACTGTCAATATAACGAGGTAGGAAGTATGAACGATTACGTCGCCACTCCAGAAAACACTGACCTCGACTGCTGCTCACTGGGCTCCGGTTTGCTCTCCGAAGACGACGCGACGCGTTACGCGGACCTGTTCAAAGTTTTAGCGGACCCCGGCCGGCTACAACTTCTCTCCAGAATCGCCGAAGAGGGCTGCGAACCGATGAGCGTGAACGAACTCACGCAACGCTCCGGGCTAAGCCAACCGACAGTTTCCCATCACCTCAAAATGCTTACCGAGGCCGGCCTTCTAGAAAAGAGCCGCCAGGGCAGGACGGTCATACACCGGCTGCGCCCGGAGCTATTCGCGGAACTTCGCGCCGTGCTGCAGATGGACTGAGACTAACGGCGCAGGGCTTCAATGTTTGTCATTCATTACCGAGGTCAAACGCGTCGACTCGTGAAAGGCTTCGTGGATCCATCCGGGTGGTGATGGCGATGCGGTTCCACGCGTTGATTGCGACAATCGCCATCAATACGTTTCGTGCTTCCTTTTGGCCGAGCTGCTCCTCGACGCGTTCCCAGAGTTCATCCGGAACGGAGCTCTCGCCGTTGATTCTCGTCACTGCATCGGTCAGTTCGAGAACGGCTCGTTCTTTTTCGGTGAACTGCTCGCGATTGTCGGTCCAGTTCTCCGCCTGCGAGACGCGCTCCTTGGACCAGCCATCTTTCCTTGCGTCCCGTCGGTGCATTGCCAGGCAGTAAACACATTGGTTCAACGCAGATGCACGAAGTTGGACGAGGTGTGACGCGTCCTTTTCAACCCGTGCGCGCACATAGGTTTCCAGGCCTAGCATCGGAGCGTAAGCAACCTTGGGGATCGGCTTGCGGGGTGTGTGCGACATGCCACGACGGTACACATCAACTCCCCTTACTGTTGCGACCGGTTATTTGGTAGCAGTGTCGTG
>NZ_KV825903.1:0-5351 GCF_001835805.1 Corynebacterium sp. HMSC034B08
CCTGCTTCTCATCGGTCGGATCAACCGGCTTCGGAGTGCCATCAACCGTGGTCTTCTGGCCAACAGGCAGCGGAACGCGGTCGGTGACCTTGTACTCCTTGTTGTTGTGATCCACCAAGGTGTACGTCACGGTGACGTTTGGCGTGTCCTCATCAGCCTCGACTTCCTCAGTCGGAGTACCGGTGATCTTTCCGTTTTTCTCATCGAAGTCCAGACCTGCAGGAAGGTTAGCAACCTCAAGCGAGCCGTCCTTCACCTTGAGCTTGTGCGGGTGACTCTCAAAGCCGGTCGGCACAACTTGCTGCTCATACTCGGTATTGATCGTTGCAGCCTTCAGCGGCGAATCCGTGACGGTCAGCAGGGTCGGCACGCGATCGTGCTGGACTTCCTCAACATCAACCGTTTCGGTCTTGATGACGCGCTTGTCCTCAGGAGCCGACGGGTCCATGAACTTCGGATTGCCGTCTTCGTCGAGAACCGGACGTTCTTCCTTCACCGTGACCTTGACGTCACGCGTCACGATCACCTCAGAGGTGCCCGGCGTCGTCGGCGTACCAGAGATCTTGCCGGTCTCTGGGTCGAACGTCAGCCCTTCAGGAAGACCATCGACCTTGTAGGTCGGCTTAGCGCCTTCAACCTTGTTCTCCGGCTCATTCGGCAGTACGGACAGTGCATCAAACTCTTTGTACTCGTCCTTCACCGAACCGAACGGAAGAACAACCGGAACGACAACGGTGAACGAGTCAGCGGCCAGCACCGTGTTCTCGCCAGTGACGAACTCAGCGGTGAAGATGTCGCCCGTCTCAGCGTCCTCCGGAACGGTGATGGTGCAGGCGTTGGCATCAGCAACGCTACCGATGTTGTCGCAGGTCTTGACGACCTTGCCGTTCTTCTTCCAAACAACCTTGTTTGGCGTCACCGGGAACGGGCCGGTCACATTCAGCTTCGCGGTATCGCCGATATCAGCCGGCTTGTCCGTCATGTTGAAGTTCGTGATATCCAACTTCACATCATGGCGCGGCACCAACGCGAAGTTCACGTTGTACCACATCGGATTCTGCACAAAGTTTTCAGCAGCAATAGGCGCAGGGTTACGCGTGCCGTTGTTCTTCGGCGAGTTAAACAGCGGAACACGCCATGCAGAGTAAGCGCTCGGAATCTTGCCATCAGCAGTCTCTACATGCGCGTACAGGTACTTCTTCGTGTCATTCGTGAGAGTTCCCTCAGGGAACTTCACCGAGTAGTACCCATCTTCACCAACCTTCGAGCGCACCGTCGCTGCAATGTACTCCGGGTGCTCAGTGAGGAGCTTCTTCGCAGCGGCCAGCTTCTGCGCCTCAGGCAACGTGTCAACTGCCTCTGCATATGCGCCGATGCCCTCCTGGGTCAGCACACTCATGACCACGTACATGTCCTTAGCCGGGACATCGCCGGTGCCGTTTGGGCCGTTGAGACGAGCGTCCTTCGTCTCGTGCCAGACCTTGCCGCCCACATGACCCTTCATCGCAGAATTTGTGGCCTGCCGCGGGACAGTCTCATCCGTATCCGCAATCCAATCAGCCTTCGGCTTATGCATGTACGGCACATCACGATCAGCCTGCATCAGCACAGCAGTGCGCTGCATGTTCGTGCCGATGGTGTTCCATGCACCCTGCTGGTCAGCACCCATGGAGTTGCGGTATGCGCCTGGGAAGAAGCCGCCGACCTGGCGGAACGGGTAGACGGTGAAGCCGTTGCGCTCGTCAACAAACGGGTCGATCCACAGACGGTAGTACTGATTCGTGGAAGCCTTGTACGTGTGCTTCTTCCCGTGGTGGTCAATCCACGGCTCACGGAGATCGAACACATAGGAGCCCGGACCAGCCTGCGAGGTGTTGCTCTTGCTGAGCTGGTCAGAGGTGCGGGCAACGTACACCGGCGAAACGGCACCATCCTTATCGATCCACTGCATGTAGACCTTCGTGCCTTCCGGAACAGCCTGCTGGCCACCGTCGGTCGGGCTGAAGCCGTAGCCATCGTCAATAAACGCGCGACCAGACAGGGTCGACTTGGCATTCGTCATGCCAGTAGCGCTCTTGACGTAGCCGTTCGCAATGCCGTCGGCGACAATCGCACCGTTTTCCTCAGTGGCCGGCGCCTGGGAGACAGCAGCAGTTTCCTCCTGCGCAAACGCGACCGGCTGAGCGAACGGAGCAACCAGCGCAAATGACAGCGCAGCCGCGGCTACGGACGTGCCGCGACGGCGGCCAATGTGACGTTTATTCATTAATTTCCCTCCAGAAAGGATTAGCGTCAAAGGTTCACGACCCTGACGAGCAAACAAAACACACCTACTAACAGGGCCTACGAACACCACCGTAGAGAACCTGACAGGAGGCGGCAAAGGTCCCTCAAGCCACCCAACAGCTGTTCACATCCTGAGGAAAATTATTGACACTCGCCACTAAAAGCGCTGGCCATTGCTGTTGTACGGCCGTAAAATACTACCTGTGACACAGCTAAGGAAGCCGAGATAGTGGGGCGGACGGACCACGCAAGCACACTTCCAGCAGTTTCCGTAGTTGTCTACAGATTTGAGCAACATCCAGCACCTTTAGCCAGTTGCCAGCTTAGGAAAACCTAAACCTTTCACCGCCACCCCATAACGGGGTTAATGAGTGACGTTTTAATGGTCACGTGTAAAGACGGCGAAAACGTAAAACGCCTGTGATGGGAAGAATCCACCACAGGCGTCGAGCCGGAGAGGCAGCCTAGAACGGCAGCTTGAGCTACTCGCCGTTCTTGAACCACCAGCCGAACAGGGCGGTGAGGGCGCCGAGGATTACCAAGGCGGCGCCGGCGATCGCGCCGCCGTTCGCGGAGGAGCCATCAGACGGCTCTCCTGCCGAATCCGAAGGGTTGGCGGTCTCCACCGGGCCGCGGGTCTGGGTCACCGGGGCGGGCGCAGGCTTAGGCGTCGGCGTCACGGTGACGGTCTCCTTCGGGGTAGGCGCAGGCGACGGCGCCGAAGTGGTTGGGGCCGGCGGCTGCACGACCGGGCGCAGCACCTGCTCGACCTTCTTCTGCTCCTCCTTGTTCACCTTCGCGGACGGGAGGTCCTTAAGCACCTTTTCGGCTTCCTGCTTGGTCAGGTCGAGGACGGGAACACGGAAGGTCTCGTCGAACACGGTCTCACCGTTCTGGTTCTTCACCGACAGCTCGACAGGCGTGTTCGGGCCCTGCACCCCGGCGAGGTCCTGCATCGGGATGGCGAGGTCGCCGGCGTAGTTGTCCTTATCCGCGATGCCAGCCAGCGCAATGTCCTTGCGTGCGGACTTGCCGTTGCCCCAACGGGCTTCCACGGTGAAGGTGTGGGCGTCGATGCCCTTGTTTTCCACGCGGACGTTCAAGGCGTTGTTGGGGTGGTGGAGAACGATGCCGTTGTGGGCGTCGTCGATAAGCAATGCCCCTGCTTTGAGATTGTTATCGGCAGCGGCGAGTACCGCGAGCTCGTAGACAGTCAGGTCCTCCTCCGCCAACTGATCGTGCTCGTGCGTGACGCCAATGATGCCGTCGGCCTTGCCGATGTAGTTGGAACGCAACACCAGATTCTTCCAGTCCGCGGGGATGGTGGACTGGCCGACGAAACAGAACTGATCCTTCAGGCCCTCCGGGCACTTGTCGTAGAAGTTCTTGCCCGAGTTCAGCGCGTGGCCGTCCGCCTTCGTCTCCTCGGCGGAAATGCCGGCATGGCCAAGCCAGCAGACCCAGGCCCGTGGTGTTGCGGTAATCGCGCCCCACCACAGAAAAACCCGATTGCTAAAGCTAATCACCCCGCCCACCGATTGGTGAGCGGGGCGATCGTTAGCGCTTATCTTCAGCCTACGAGAGACTCAAGACTTAACTAGTTCGTCGGCTTTGCCGGAGTAGTCGGCTTCTCCTCCTTGGAGGAACCAGCGTAGGTCTTGCCGGAAGAACCCTTCAGTTCGAGGTCCTTCACGGAAGAGCCGCCACCGTTCGGGGAGCAGTTGTCGTAGATGATCGTGCCGGCGAGGATGCCAGCGGCGATCAGAGCCAGACCACCTGCAACCGTTGCGAGGTCAGTGCCGTACTGGCCCAGCTTCGCGTTGATTGCATCCACCTGGGAAGCGACCTGCGGGTTGAAGATACCCATCTGCTGCTGGATCTGGGTGTTGAAGTTCTGGATCTGAGCATTCGCCTGTGCAGCGAAGTCGGACAGACCCGGGATCTCCAACTGGGTAGCCAGACCAATCGGGAGCAGCGCGATGAGTGGCAGACCGAAGCCGACGGAGGTAGCAACACACTTGGCAGTGTCGATACCGACGGTTGCCTCAGTGCTGTTCTTGTCGCCGTCTTCAACGATGACCTTCTGACCCGGCTTCAGGTCGACGTCAGACGGGACCTTGATCTCCCACTTGCCGTTCTTATCGGTCGTGGTCTCGATGACCTTACCGTTCGGCAGGGTGACCTTGATGTCCTCGTTCGGACGGTCGCCCGTACCGGTGATGGTCTTATCGCCCGGCTTGATCGGGTTGACCTTCGGAGCGGTCTCGTCCTTGGTCTTGTCACCCTCGTCGACGCCAGCCGGGTTGGTGCCACCCTCGATCTCTTCACGGTTCGTCTTACCGTCACCGTCGAAGTCGCCTTCCGGAAGCAGCAGGGACTTGCCGTCCTTGCCGACCAGGTCGAAGTCAGCGGTTGCGTTGTCCTCCGAACCATTCGGGTAGGTGAACTTAACATCCACAGAAGGCTTCGCGAACGGGGTGAAGATCTTCACGAACTCATCCCAACGCTTACCCTTCTCCTGCTTCTGGATCTCCGGCAGCTTCTCAGCGATCTTCTCGTCGACCTTCGCGTAGCTAGGAGCCGTTGCCTCAACAACACCGGTGGTTTCGCCAGGCTTGAAGGTCCAATCCTCAGAACCCTTGGACTGCGTACCCTCAGCCTTGGTGCCCTCCGGAGCCTTGGCGTCACCGAACGGGTTGTTCGAAGTCTCAGTCTTGCCGGCCTCAACCTTCTTGGCATCACCGTAGTTCGGGTTCACGATCTTGACATCGATCTCACCGATCTTCTCATCATCACCATTGGAGACGATGACCTTGGCATCCTGCGGGTCAGTACCCTCCGGCACCGTCACCTTGACGTTGCCGTCCTTGATCTCGACCTTGGAGCCCGGGATTTCATTGCCGTCCTTATCGACGAGCTTGCCGGTCTCATCACCAGTCGGGTTCTCGACCTTGCCAACGGGGTGCGGCTCGTTGTTAGCCGGAACCGTGGTGTTGGTCTCCGTGACCGACGGGGCAGGCGCCGGAGCATCCGGATCCTTGATCTCAACCTCAATGGTGTCGATC
>NZ_KV825904.1:0-306 GCF_001835805.1 Corynebacterium sp. HMSC034B08
GCTGGATGAACGCACGAAATAGGGCTGCGTTGGTGATATCGCTGCGCTGCTTGGTCAGTGAAGCACCGCAGATTTTGCACCGCCACCGGGTCGTCCCGTTGCTGGTGGTGCCGTTTCGTTTCATATCGCCGCCACAATGGCAGCGTGGTCGGTTCTTTGGCATTGGGCAACCGAACCACCGCTCCGTAGCACACCATGGCAGCCACACCGGGGATTTTCGCAAGAGAGGGCCAATATATGCTTTTGGAGCATATATTTTCCGCAAACGCGGAGTTCAGAGCATGAAAATCAACGATTCCGGACACA
>NZ_KV825905.1:0-586 GCF_001835805.1 Corynebacterium sp. HMSC034B08
CGCCTTGTGGCCTTCGTCATCGCTGCTTGGCCCATGGTTGGGATCAGTGGAGTACCGGTATTTGAATCCGTGAAGGCGTGTGTGTTCAGCAACGAGTTGATCACCGTTGAAGATGCTCACCAGTTGCGGGGTGAGCCTGACCGTCACTGCCTCTCCTACCAGCTGAAATGGCACAGAATAGTACTGGTAGTCACAGGTGATGTGCCAATTACGGTCGACTTTGAGCCGCTTGTATGACACTTCCGTAAACGGTGTCGGCGGCAGATCGCGCATCACTGGTGCTTCTTCTTGCTCAAAGCGCATGCGCCGTGTTGTGCCATCAGCCCGTGTCATTGCGCTGTTGATATCGGCAAGCCGGTCAGCGATTGCCTCATTGAGTTCATCGAGATTGTAGAAGACCTCGTCGCTGAAATACCCGAGTATTTTGGTGTAGGCGATTTTCACAGCACGTTCTACTGCCGCTTTGTCGCGTGGCCTGCCAGGTCTTGTCGGCACAATCGTGACCCCGTAGTAGTCGGCAAACGCTGCGTAGCGGTCAGTGACCATCCGGTAGCCTGAATGCTTCCTCGGCCGGTAGGTCGCCGTA
>NZ_KV825906.1:0-113389 GCF_001835805.1 Corynebacterium sp. HMSC034B08
ATTTAGTAACGCTGTGGTGAGTATCCAGTAACGCGCGGGTGAGTATCGAGTAACACCCGGGCATAGACCATGATCCGCTACTTCGTATTGGCTTCTAGGCGCATGTTCGGTCCGTCCAGCATGATGATCTCAGCGCCAACGACAAGCCGATTCAGCATCGACTCGGCGATGACGGCATCCGGGATGGACTTGTACCGCTCATCGGGCGTGAACTGAGAGGTGACAATCGTTGACCCGCAGTGTCGAGCAGATTTGGCGGACCAGCCTTGTAAGACAAGGTCCATCACGGCCCGGTAATCAGTCACGATCAGACTCCTCTGATGATGCCGCGTGTTCTTTTGCCACGCGGTCAGAAGAATCTTCTCCCAAAGCGTTACTCGATACTCACCATTGCGTTACCCGATAGTCACCACGGTGTTACTAGATACCCCCGCGCAACACTATTGGCAAATAAGCAACTGTGTGCCGATGGAAAGTGGTGAACACTTGGTGGAGTGAGCCTGTATCACGAGGCGCGCGCGGCAGGAACGATCTATCAAGCGACGCTGCGTGAAACGCTTGCGAAGCAGTTCGGTGTTGCGTGGGCTGACGTGACGAATGGTTGTGCTGAGATTGCAGGCCTTGACGATACGAAGATGCTCAAGGCGTTTTCTACTCGAGCAAATGAAATCGAGAAGGGTCAAGTCCCGCGACGTCGTCGGTCCAAGGGCCGGAGCGTTGTTAAAAGACACTCTCCTTAATTATGATGCCGGGCCACCTCTCGCAGATTTCTGCTTTGCCCACTTCCTGCAGACTGGACCCATCGGGAAACACCGTTCGCTCGTCAATCGTTGCTCCATCAAAAGTGTTCGCGTCGCAACTACACCCGTTTAAATTCGCTGCGACAAGAATCGCGCCTCGAAAATCGCACTCCTCTAATTTTGAATCCTCGAAAAGGGACATGCTCAAGTCGCACATCGTGAAGTCCGAACCACGCATATCGGCTTGTTGAACGATCAACGCGTTGACGTGTGCATGGGAAAAAGTGCACCATTTCACACTCCCACTGAACGTCGTCGAATCGAGGTACGCACCATTGAAATTCCCCTCGTCCAACACGCAGTTGTTAAATTCCGCGTAGTCCAGGCACGCACCCTGCCACATCAACCCCGATAGTCGGGCGCCGCGCACCCTCACACCCCTCAGGTTGATATCCGAGAAATTCACCCGAACTTGCGCATTTCGCACCCCCGACCCGGGGGCCAGCGATGCCCAGCTGTAGTTGGGGGAAAACTCATCCCAACTCGCAGGTGTGGGTATGCCAGCCTGTTCGCCCTGCAACGGGGCGCTCAACCTTGCGGAAAGACCCTCGAAAGCGGCGATGCGGGCGCGCAAAGTCGGATCCTGGCGCTGTTGTTGAGGATCGCCTGAGTGAATGAAAGAGATCAGAACGTCAACGATCTCCTGTAACCGACCCGTAACAGAGCTGGGGTCCAGCGCTGCCCATTCATCAGCGATATGAAGCAAATCAAACACTGACGCTAGACGTACGAATGATGACCTTGATTTGAGCCCTTGGCAAGAATGGAAGAACCGCTCATCAAGCTGTCGACTTGTATCTAATTGCATAATCTAGTTATTCATTGCGGGTGGACGGAAAATCGTCGTCAGATAAATGGGATTTTCGGCGTTGCGGCATCCCTGCTTCTACGGCTGCCCCCACGTTACTCTGCTACCGCTCGGCCTTCCACAGCGCCGCGGACACCACAGCGAGCACACCGAGCAGCCCGGCGAGCACACCGACGAAGCCTGCCCACGGCAACGCCTCGTACGCACGCCCGGTGGCCGCGCCCAGGATGGATGAGCCCATGTAGTAGCAGAACACGTACATGCTGGAGGCCTCCGCGCGGTCGCGCTCAGCGATGAGCCCCACCCAGCCGGACGCCGTGGAGTGCAGTGCGAAGAAGCTGGCAGTGAACACCAACAGGCCAAGGAGTGTGACCCAGAGTGATCCGCTGGCTGCGGCGAGCGCGCCGAGGAGCATGAGTATCGACGACGCCAGCACCACAACCCCGTGACCATGACGCTTCAGCAGCACACCGGCACGTGCGCTCGACCAGGTGCCGGAGAGGTACACCACGTACACCAGGCCGGACAGGGCGGCGGGCAGACCGAAGTCCAGCACCGCGCGGAAGCCGAAGAAGTTGTACATGGAGACGAACACGCCCATGGCCACGAAGGCGGTGGCGTAGAGCACCAGCAGGCGGGGGTTGCGAAGGTGGCGGGCCATGGCGCGCAGTTCCGCGCTTGGGCGGATGGAGAGCTTCGGTACGAAATTGCGCTGCTCCGGAAGCAGCCACACCGCCACCACCGCCAGGAGGAAGGCAACCAACCCGCTGCCGAGCAGCGCCCACCGCCAGGAGGTGACCTCCAAAAGGCCTGCCGGGATGAGACGTCCGGTGAGCCCACCGATGCTGTTGCCGGCGATGTAGAGCCCCATCGCGCCGGGTAAGTCCCGGTGGTCGAGTTCTTCGGACAACCACGCCATGGCCACCGCCGGGGTGCCGGCGATCATCGCACCCTGGAGGGCACGCATGGCGATGAGTTGCTCGGCGTTTTGGGCGATGGGCAGGAGCAACCCGATACCGGTGGCGGCCAGTGCGGAGATGACCAGGACGCGTCCGCGCCCGTACTTTTCCGACAGGATCGACGCCGGCACCACGCACAGCGCAAGGGCGCCGGTGGCGGCGGAGACCGTCAGTGCGGCGGTGGAGGGCGTGATGTCCAACTCGGTGGTGAGCGTGGGCAGCAGGGCCTGGGTTGCGTAGAGGGTGTTGAAGATGGCGAGGCCGAACGCCAGCATTGCCAGCGTGGCTTTGCGGTATTCAGGACTGCCTTTTCTCACCCTGCCTATGTTACGAAACTTCTCGCGGGGGAATTACGCAACAAAAACTTTGCGAAAATACTTGCAGTTAAGGCGACCCTAACTTAGACTGCTTCTTGAGTTCATGCGGACTCGACGTATCACAGGGAAAACAACAAGCGCCCGCCACCTCCGAAAGGAAGTGGCGGGCGCTTGTATTAGCTAGGTCGCTGCAGGTTTATGCAGAAGCCTTTGCGTAGCGCTCGTTGACGTCGTCCCAGTTGACAACGTTCCACCAAGCCTCGACGTAGTCAGCCTTGACGTTCTTGTACTGCAGGTAGAAAGCGTGCTCCCACATATCGAGCATCAGGACCGGGGTGAAGTCCACGGAGATGTTGCCCTGCTGGTCGGTCATCTGCTGGATGATCAGACGGCCAGCGATGTGGTCGTAACCAAGCACTGCCCAGCCGGAGCCCTGCAGGCCGTTAGCCACGGCAGCGAACTGCTTCTTAAAGCCCTCGAAGGAGCCGAAGTCGCGGTCGATAGCCTCGGCGATTGCGCCGGTCGGGTTGCCACCAGCGTTCGGTGCCATGTTCTTCCAGAAGATGGAGTGGTTCGTGTGGCCACCGAGGTTGAACGCAAGGTTCTTGGTCAGTGCGCGAATCTTGTCGCCGTTTGCGTCGCCGTTGCGCTCTGCCTCAAGAGCCTCGAGTGCAGTGTTTGCGCCGTTGACGTAGTTAGCGTGGTGCTTGTCATGGTGCAGCTGCATAATCTCTGCGGAGATGTGCGGCTCAAGTGCGTCGTATGCGTACGGGAGATCAGGAAGCTCGTAAACAGCCATGATGGTTTCCTTTCGTTTGATTTCGTGTACGGCAACCATCGTAGAGAAAACTTGGGAACAGTGTTGTGCCCAAACTCGTTACAGCAGATATGGGATTTCTTTTCGCACCTGAGCCAAAGCTTGTCGACGACACCACGGCCCTCCCCGGCCGCCCCGAACCCGTCCTTGCCAACCCCCGCCCGCACGCCGTGCTGACCACCCCGATTACCGGCCCGTGGCGTGAGGGGCAGAAGCGCATCCTCATCGGGATTGGCTGCTTCTGGGGTGCGGAGAAGATGTTCTGGCAGCTCGACGGTGTTGAATCGACCTCGGTCGGCTACGGCGGCGGCATTACCCCGAACCCCACCTACCGCGAGGTCTGCTCCGGCCAGACCAACCACGTGGAGTTGGTGGAGGTGGTCTACGACCCGGAGGTGATCTCGCTGAAGGAGATCGTTAAGACTGCACTCGAGGCGCACGACCCCACCCAGGGTTACCGTCAGGGCAACGACGTGGGCACCCAGTACCGCTCCGCCTTCTACACCGACACCGAGGAAGAGGCCGAGCAGATCCGTGAGTGGATCCGCCAGTACGAGGCGGACCTGAACAGCGCTGGCTACGGCGACATCACCACCGAAGTGCGCGCCGGCGCGCCGTATTACCTCGCTGAGGAGGAGCACCAGCAGTACCTGCACAAGGTGCCCAACGGCTACTGCCCGCACCACTCCACCGGGGTGGCCTGCGGTATCTAGTAGCCGTGCTTGGAGGGAAACCCTCCGACGGGGCGGCGCAGTTTGGTGGCGTCGTTGTGGATCCAGGCGGCCACGCGCTCGATCTCGTCCTTGGAAAGCGCCACCCCTGAGTCTTCGCCGTGGATGACGCCGTTCCAATACGCCACGGTTTCCTCGTGGTAGTTGTGCCCGTGGGGTGACGGGTAGTCCTTGGAGGACAACTGGTCGATGGCAATCTGCCAGTAGGTGACCAACGGCATCCACCGCATCGTGTGCAGCGCATCCAGGTGCTGCGCCTTCGGTGCCGGAACCCCGCGCGAGCCCGGCTCCTTCAGCCAGTCCGGTCGGCGCCACGCCAGGCTGTGGTCCCACCACACCACCGGGTCAGAGGCGTGTTGGGCGAACACGACGCGCGGGGCCTCCCACTTCTGCGTGTAGGCGTCGCCTTGGAAGTCGTGGTTGAGGTGGTCGGGGTGGGCGGTGAAGCGGACGTGGAGGCCGTCGTCGATAAGCGGAAGGCGCTCCGGAGAACCTTTTTGGCGCTGCTTAGTTAGCTCGCTGTGGTTGCGGGCGAAGCCGGGCGTGCCGGTGAACACGGCGCCAGAGGTGAGCTCGAAGAGTTCGTCGATGGACTCGAACGCGTCGGAAACCCCGTAGGCGCCGAGCGATTCGCCGCCGACGAAGAGTTTCGGGCGGGAGGATTCTGGGATGTTTTCCAGTTCGCGCAGGATGTACTCGATCAACATGCGCGAGGAGCGCACCGGGTTCGTGCGGTCCGCAAGGTACGAATACGCCGAGGGCAGATACGAGTACTGCATAGCGACGATCGCACTATCGCCGCCGGTGACAAACTCGAACCCTGACGTGTGGAAGTCGTTGATCCAGCCCGTGCCGGCTGCCGACATCACCGCGATGTGGGAGCGCTCAAACGCGCCGGTGCGATGCATCTCCTTAATGGCCAGGCGCGCCATCTGCTCAAAGTCCGGCTCGTCCTGCTCACGCTCCAGATCCAGGCCGACGAAGACACGGATCGGCTCCCGTGCCTCCCGATCAAGGACACGCTCGATGTCCTCTTTGCGCGGGCCGCCGGAAACCACCGCGCGGCCCTGGCGGCCCATGAGGTTCCAATCCACCGAAGACTCCGGCGAACCCGAACGCTGTGGGCGATGCGGCTGCACCGCGCCACGCATGTACTCACGGTCCAGCTCAAAGGCACGCCGGCTCGCATTGGAGAGGAACCGACGCAGCACCACCCGGTCGCTCACTAACACCAGCAGCACACCGCCGCCCACGATGGCGATCGGCCACGACGCCACCGGCGGCAACTTCTTGCCCAGCAGCTCGTTGAGTGCATCGATGAAGGACTGGATGCCGTCGCCGACCAGCAACACCGTGCCGTATCCGAGCGTGCCCAGCATCACGCCACCCGCCAGGTCAGAAGCCCGGAACGTGTCGTCGCTTTGCACCAGGCGCTTCAGCCGTATGCGCCGGCGGATCGAGGTGGCGAACACCGCAACCGTGGTCGCGGTCATCGCAACACGCGCTGGGCGGGGCAAACGTCCAGTCCCGGTTGGTGGGGTCGTCGGCCCGAACGCGCGCGCAAGGCCCGTCGCAACCCCGTGGCCGATGCCCTGGAGTACCGCCACGTTCGCCGCGGTCGCCCACCAGTTGTGTGGCAGCAACGACGGAGACACCGCACCCCACGTGGCCACCTCCGCGCCGACCAGGCCAGAGCGAAACGCCGGCGGCAGACGGTGCGGGCCCAACAGGCGGATCGCAGGGGAGAGATCCCCCAATACCTGCACCGCGCCGATCGGTACCGCCAGCCAACCGTCGCGGCTGAACGAGAACCGTTGGCGCGCACGCCATACCGCGTTGGGCAGTTTTGCGGTGATGTTGCGGATGGCGTTGCGGGTGTCGTCGATAAGCACGCTCGCTATTGTCCCAAACTTCTTACGCTCGCGGGCGGGCACAAGGGCGAGTAGCCTGTGGGCCGTGAGCCACAACACCACACCAAAAATCGTCGCCCACCGGGGATTTTCCGGATCCTACCCAGAACTCACACAACGCGCGTTTGAAAAGGCGCTCGAACTTCCCATCCACGGCATCGAATGCGATGTACGGCTCACCCGCGACGGGCGAGTTGTCGTCTTCCACGACCCCACCCTGATCCGCACTGCGGGCGTGCGTGGGCGCATCGACTTCAACGACTACAACGACCTGCGTGAACTGAACGTGGGCACCAAAGAGGACCCGCAGCGGATTATGCTGCTGGAAGAACTGCTTGAACTCATGCAGGACTACCCCGACAAACACATCTACATCGAGACCAAACACCCCACCCCGCACGGGCCTGAGGTGGACGAGCAGACCTTCCGCATGCTCAGGTACGCGCGTCTCGACGACTCCCCGAACATCCACCTCGCGTCCTTCTCCCACCGCGCGGTGCGCTACTTCACCGACATGGCACCCGAACTGGAAACCTTCTACCTGTTCCGCGTGCGCGAGATGAAGTGGAACAAGAAGAACCGCATGTTCTCCCGCCCGTACGGCGTGGGCCCCGCGCTGCAGCACCTGCAGCTGCGCACGGAACTGCTGGGATACCGCGGTTTGAAGACGTACACCTGGACCGTAAACACGCCTCGCGGTATGCAGTGGTGCGCTGACAAGGGCGTGGATGTGATGGCAACGGACCTTCCCGATCTTGCCCTGGAGATCTTTGGCAACCACACCGCTGTTGTGTCTGACTAGCTTGTTGCCCGCCGGTGTCGTGCACGCCGGTACGATTGCGCGCATGGTGCAACGCAAACCGAAGAAAAAGAAGAACCGCGCAGACCTGCCCGAGGGCATGTCGCGCCGCGAGGCAAAACTCGCAGCCCGCGCCGCTGAGCGCGAGAAGTTCCAGAAGGACCCCCGTCCGTACGGCGGTCTGGCAGCAGAAGCCGACCTGGTAGCGCTGCAGGAGTTCGTCCCCTCTGCCGTGACCACGGTGGATGTGAAGGGCACCCCGGTCAACATCGTGACCGTCCTGCCGGGCGCCGGTGCCGCGCTCGTGCGCGAGGAGGACCAGGGCGGCGAGCGTTTCGTCGCGCTTCAGGTCACCTCCCACTCCCAGAACCCGGGCCGCGACCTCGCGTACGCCCTGAACTGGGTAGTGAATGCGAAGCCGGGCGAGACGCTGCAGTCCACCGTCGCTGACGGTTCCCAGCCAGAGCTGTCGGAGCTTCTTAGCGACGACGCCACCCTGGACATCACCACCTACCAGGACTTCTCCTGGTGGTTCCCGGAGGGGGCTTCGGTCCCGCCGCAGATCCAGCAGGCGCTGCGCCAGGCCAACGACGCCGTCCTGCCGTCTGAGAAGATCAGCGAGAACCTGCCGGGCGCGATCTGGTGGGTCAACCCGGGCGGCGGCAAGGCACACATCCGCTGGGTGCGCACCGAAGATAACGAGGCACAGATGCTGTCCGCACTGGCACGCATCGCTGCCCGTGGCGAGCTGAACCTGGGCGAGGGCACCAAGTTCGCCGGCGCGTTCCGTACCCACGGCCTGGTTGTGCCGGTGTTCGACCTCGACCCGGCCGTGGCGGCCGACTCGTACGAGGCAGCGCTGGCAGATCTGGACAAGAAGATCACCACCGAGTACGCCAACGACGCTGCATTATCTGCAGACGAGCGCAAACAACTGGACAATATTAAGTCCCGTCAGGTGACTATCTAGCTAGCCGTAGACCTTCTTGCCTGCCACCCAGGTCTGCCACGTCATCGGCATACCTGGGCGGTAGGCCAGGTTGATGGCGTTTTCCGCATCCAGGATGTGCAGGTCAGCTGCCGCGCCGGGCACCAGCGTGCCCTTGGCCGGGCGGCCCTGCGGGTCCTTGCCGTCGCCGACGTTGTGACGGCGCAGCGCCTTCGCACCGCCGGTGGTGGCAGCCTCGATCGCCTCGTCGAGCGTGAGGTACTGCTGCAGCACCGCGGTGGTCACGCAGAAGTTCATCGAGGACGTAAACGACGTACCGGGGTTGAGGTTGGATGCGATGGCGACGGTGGCGCCGGCGTCGATAAGTTTGCGCCCCGGTGCAAGATCCTCGCGGGTGGACAGATCGCAGGCAGGCAGCAGCGTGGCTACGGTGTCCGAACCGGCCAGCAGCTCGAAGTCCTCATCAGAGAGGTAGTTGACGTGGTCCACGCTGGCCGCGCCCATCTCCACCGCAAGCTTCACGCCCGGGCCCTGCCCAAGCTGGTTGCCGTGCACGCGCACACCCAGGCCAACCTTTTTGCCGGCCTCGAGGACGCGGCGGGACTGCTCCTCGTTAAACGCTCCGCGCTCGCAGAACACGTCGATCCACTGCACGTGGTCCTTCACCGCATCCAGCATCGGGCCGACGACCTCGTCGATGTATTCGTCAGCGTCCGCCCCTGGCGGGACCAGGTGTGCGCCGAGGAACGTCACCTCATCCACGTGGCGGGCAGCAACGCGAGCCGCCTCCGCCTCGGACTCGACGTTTAGGCCGTAGCCGGTCTTGGTCTCAAAGGTGGTGGTGCCGCCTGCATGGCCTGCGGCGACGCGCTCCGCCACCAACTTATCCAGGCGCTCCTCGCCTGCGGAGCGGGTTGCCTCCATGGTCACGGCGATGCCGCCGGCGGCGTAGGACTCGCCGGCCATGCGAGCCTCGAACTCTTCGGCGCGGTTGCCGTCGAAAACCATGTGGGAGTGGGAATCTACCCAGCCGGGCAGGACTGCGCGCCCGCCAACATCGACGGTCTCCGCGGCGTTTGCTGCTTCCGCGGGGGCTTCGTCGGCGGGGCCGACCCAGGCGATCACGCCGTCGTCGATAAGCAATGCTGCGTTCTTAATGGTGCCCAGCTCGGAGACCGTGCGCAGCTCGGAAATGCCAGTAATAAAGGTGCTCATGGATGCCTTTCTTCGGAGGGCTCGTGGGGCCCAGGGTAACCAAAAACGCTGACGCGCCCGTGAGGGAAACGTCAGCGCTCGCCGGCGCGGGATTAGTCGCGTGCCTGGAACTTCATCGGGATGCGCACGCCGCGCTCCTGCGCGACCTCGTTGGCGCGGGAGTAACCGGCATCCACGTGGCGGATGACGCCCATACCCGGGTCGTTGGTGAGCACAGCCTTGAGCTTCGCCTCGGCGAGCTCGGTGCCGTCAGCCACCGTGACCTGGCCGGTGTGGATGGAACGACCCATGCCCACGCCGCCACCGTGGTGGATGGACACCCAGGTCGCACCGCCGGACACAGCGGTCATGGCGTTGAGCAGCGGCCAGTCAGCCACAGCGTCGGTGCCGTCGAGCATGGACTCGGTCTCGCGGTACGGAGACGCCACGGAGCCGGAGTCGAGGTGGTCGCGACCGATGACGATCGGTGCCTTGACCTTGCCTTCCTTGACCAGGTTGTTGAAGATCACGCCGGCCTTGGCACGCTCGCCGTAGCCCAGCCAGCAAATACGTGCCGGCAGGCCCTCGAACTCCACGTACTCCTCGGCCGCATCGAGCCAGCGGTGCAGGTGCTCGTTGTCCGGGAAAGCCTCCTTGATGGCCTGGTCGGTGACCTTGATGTCCTCCGGGTCGCCGGAAAGTGCAACCCAGCGGAACGGGCCAAGGCCCTCGCAGAACAGCGGGCGGATGTAGGCCGGGACGAAGCCCGGGAACTCAAACGCGCGGGAGTAGCCGGCCTTGCGGGCCTCGTCGCGGATGGAGTTGCCGTAGTCGAACACCTCGGCGCCCTCGTCCTGGAACTCGACCATTGCCTGGACCTGTGCGGCCATGGCCTCGCGGGCCTTCTTGGTAAAGGTGGTCGGGTCGGCGTCTGCCTCGGTGTGCCAGTCGGCGAACGGGATCTCGCTTGGCAGGTAGGACAGCGGGTCGTGTGCGGAGGTCTGGTCGGTGACGATGTCCACGGTGAACTCGCCAGCGCGGTGGCGGCGCAGCATCTCCGGGAAGACCTCGGACGCGTTGCCGACGAGGCCCACGGACAGGGCGCGCTTCTCGTTCTTCGCGTCGGTGACCAGCTTGATTGCTTCCTCGAGGTCGGTGGTGACCTCGTCGAGGTAGCGCTTGCCCTGGCGGCGCTTCAGGCGGCCCTCGTCAACATCGACGATGAGGCAGGCGCCACCGTTGAGGGTGACGGACAGTGGCTGTGCGCCACCCATGCCGCCGCAGCCGCCGGTCAGGGTCAGGGTGCCGGCGAGCGTGCCGTTGAAACGCTTCTTCGCCACAGCCGCGAAGGTTTCGTAGGTGCCCTGCAGGATGCCCTGGGTTGCGATGTAGATCCAGGAACCGGCCGTCATCTGGCCGTACATCATCAGGCCCTCGTCCTCGAGCTCGCGGAAATGCTCCCAGTTAGCCCAGTCGCCCACCAGGTTGGAGTTGGCGATGAGCACGCGCGGCGCCCACTCGTTGGTCTTCCATACGCCGACCGGCTTGCCCGACTGGACCAGCAGCGTCTCGTCGGACTCGAGGTCCTTCAGCGTATCGACGATCGCGTCAAAGGCCTCCCAGCTACGTGCCGCACGACCGGTGCCGCCGTAGACGACGAGGTCATCGGGGCGCTCCGCAACCTCGGGGTCAAGGTTGTTCTGCAGCATGCGCAGCGGGGCCTCGGTCTGCCAGGACTTTGCAGTGATCTCAGTGCCTCGCGGGGAGCGGACCTCGCGTGCACCTTCGGACCAGTTCTTCGCCATGGGAATCCTTTCTACGGCTCATTGAGTTTCGTGATGCAGGACCACAATCCGACAGGAATGTAACCCGCGTTACATTGAGGATAAGGGAGCAATGTGGTTGCTGGAATACAGTTTTTGCCCGGTTTGTCTCGGATACGAGACAGACCGGGCAGTGGGGGTTAGAAGATCAGGTACGCAATCGGCACCGTCAGGATGATGGACAGCACCACGCGCTGGAACCAGATGATCACCATGTGGCTGATCTTCAACGGGATGTCCGTGGCCAGCACCGCCGGGATCATCGAGGAGAAGAAGAACACCTGGCTGATGGAGACCACACCAACGGTGAAGCGCAGTACGTCAGACTCGTTGCCAGCCGCCAGCGTTGCCGGCAGGAACAGCTCAGAGAGGCCGATGGCAAACGCCTCGGACGCGAGCCACGGATCCGGCAACTGGAACACCCACGCGAGCGGATAGAACAGCGCGCCCAGAATCTTGAACGCCGGGGTGTAGAACGCCAGCGCCAAGCCGATGATGCCAACAGCCATGATGCCCGGGATGACCTGGATGGTCATGATCACGCCGTCTTTGAAGTTGCGCCAAATGGTCTTCGGCAGCGACTCCGCCTGCGCCAAAAACGCCTTTGCTTCCTTCCACGCGGCAGCAATCAGGTTGCCCTCCACGCGCTCTTCCGGCTGCGGGGTGGCACCGGGGTAGTAGTCGTCCGGGATCGTGCTCAGCGGAGGGATGCGGACGATGACCACGGTGACCAGGAAACACACGATGAGGGTGACCGCGAAGTACACGCCCCAGATCTCCATCAGGTCCAGCGTTCGCGCCACAACCACCATGAACGTCGCCGATGCGGTGGAGAACCCAGCCGCGATGATCGACGCTTCGCGCGCCGTATAGCCGCCGGTGCGGTAGACGCGGTTGGTAATCAAAAGGCCCAGCGAGTATGACCCCAAAAACGACGCCACTGCGTCAACGGCCGACTTACCCGGGGTGCGATACACCGGCCGCATGAACCGCTGCACCATCACACCGATGAATTCCATCAGGCCGAAGCCAACCAGCAAACCCAAAAATACGGCACCCACTGGGATAAGCAGGCCGACGGGGATGACGAGTTTGTTCAGGATGAAGGGGCCGAGGCGTTCGTCGAAAAGAAATGCGGGGCCGAAGTTGAACACGAGCATCGCGCACAACACCACCGCCAACGCGGAGAGGAACGCGAACACGGCACGCGCTTTATCCTCGCGCCACTTACCGGTGGCGAATTGGTAGACGGCGCCGGCGGTGATCATCACCAGGGTGATGTACGGCAGGGCGCCGGCAAGTGAGGACTGGAGCCAGCCCACAATGTGGTCCAACAGAATCGTGTTCTTCTCCCCGACAGTAAACGGGACGAAAAACGCAAAGGAACCGATCGCGCTGTAGAGGAAAAACCTCCACTTGTTCTTCGGCTCTGCGCTGTCTACCTCATGCTCGGGCGGAAGGGACGGGACGGCGGCAATATTGTCGCCCGGAATCCAACGGGTGCTGCCACCACGACGTGGGGTCTGCGTTTTATCCATGGTGCTGCTCCTTTACGGAACTCAGGTGGTGCGCGGATCTTCGCTCAACCAGGACTGGATACGTTCGTTGTCTTGCCCCAACTCCGGCGCCGGCGTCGGCTTTTCCATGCCGGCGAGTTTGAGTGGGGAGGCGAGGGTGCGGAACCCATCCGTTTCTTCAACCACCACGCCACGCTCCTGGGCGAACGGGCTACGCAGCGCCTCGTCCAGGTCGTACACGCGGGCGGTGGGCACGCCATGTTCTTCAAACAGGGCGATGGTCTCCGAGCGTGTCTTCGTGCTCAGCGCTTCTTCGATCAGTTCGCGCAGCGCAACCCGGTTGTCGGAGCGGGCCACCGGCTCTGCAAAGCGATGGTCGGTGGCCATCTCCGGGATGCCCAGCGCGTTGGCCAGGCGCTCGAACAGCCGGTTCGTGGTGATCGCGATGACTACGTCGCCGTCCTTGGTCGCATACGTGGAAAACGGCGCGGACAGGCCGTGGTCGTTGCCGATGCGGGTGGGCGGGGTGTCGTCGTAAAGCGCGCGCATGCCCACGGACTCCATGACGGACACGAGCGAGTCGTACATCGCGAGATCCAAATGCTGGCCGGTACCGCTGGATTCGCGCTGGTAGAGCGCCGAAACCGTGCCGATCGCGGCGTAGAGGCCCGGGATGAGATCACCCAGCGAGATGCCCACGCGCGTCGGCTTGCTGTTCGGCCAACCCGTAATCGACATCAGGCCACTCATCGCCTGCGCAACCAGGTCGTACGCCGGTTCCTTGGCAAGCGAGCCCGTCTGGCCGAAGCCGGAGATACTCGTGACCACGAGGCGCGGGTTGATCTCCAGCAAATCCTTCGGCGCAAGGCCGAGCTTCTCAAGCACACCAGGGCGGAAATTTTCGACGACCACATCAGCGCGACGGACAAGATCACGCAGCACTTCCTTATCGTCGTCGTTTTTGAAGTCCAGCGTGATGCCCATCTTCGAGCGGTTGACCAGGCGATAGTAGGCGGACGTGCCGTCGACGAACGGGCCGAACTGACGCGAATCGTCACCCCACGGCGACTCCACCTTGATCACCTCAGCACCGAGGTCCGCCAAGATCATGGAGCAGAACGGTCCCGCGAGCACGCGGGAAAGGTCGAGGACGCGGATTCCAGAGAGTGGTGCATTCATAGTGTTGCCTCCTGCGTGGACTAGACGAAGGCCGATTCGCCCGTGATGGAACGACCGACGATGAGCTGGTTGATGTCGTAGGTGCCCTCGTAGGAGTAGATGGCCTCGGCGTCGTTGAAGATCTTCGCCATGCGGTAATCCGAGATCAGGCCGTTGCCGCCGAGGATCTCGCGGCCGAGCGCGACCGTCTCACGCATGAGCTTCGAGGTGAACGCCTTGGCCAGCGCGGACTGCTCGTTGTTCGCGGAACCGCGATCCTCCATGCGGGCCAACTGGGCCATCATCGACTCGGAGGCAACGAGGTTGCCCTGCATGGTGGCCAGCTTGTTCTGGTTGAGCTGGAACGAGGAGATCTTCTTGCCAAACTGGATGCGCTCATCCGCGTAGCCGAGTGCCACGTCGAGCGCGCCCATCTGCGTACCGACGGCCTGCCAACCCACCGTGGAACGTGCACTCTTGAACACCTTGTTGATGTCCTTGAACGAGTTCGCGCCCTCGAGCTTGTCGCTGTCCGGAACAAACACGTTGTCGAGCGTGATGTCGGCGTTTTGCACCGCGCGGATGGCAATGCGGTTTTCCATCAGCGTGGCCGTGTAGCCCTCGGACGTGGTGTCCACGATGAAGCCCTTGACCTGCTCGTCCTCCGGGTCGCGGGCGTAGACGGCGACGTAGTCGGAGAAGGTTGCGTTGCCGATCCAGCGCTTCGCGCCGTTGAGGATCCAGCCGCCATCCACCTTGGTGGCTGTGGTGCGCATGCCCTGGGCAACGTCGGAGCCAGCCTCCGGCTCCGTGATCGCAAGCACGCCGGTCTTGCGCACGGCGTAGAGGTCCGGCAGCCAGCGCTCCTTCTGCTCCTCCGAGCCGAGCAGCTCGATGCTGCCGGTGAACAGGCCGTCCTGGCCGGAGAAAAACGTGCCCACGGAACCGTCGGCGCGGTGAATCTCCGCCGCGACGAGGCCTGCGAGTAGGCGGGAGCGACCCTGGCCGCGTACGAGGCTGATGATGTTGAGCTCGCCAATCGACGGCAGCAGCTCGTGCGGGAACTCCGAACGGTTCCAGTAGTCCACCGCGATCGGGAGCACCTTCTCCTTCGCCCAATCGCGGACGTTGTAGAGGATGTCCTTTTCCTCTGTGGACAGTTCGCTTTCAAAGTCGTAGAAATCGCCATTCGGGTACCGGCCAGCCATGGTGAGACTCCAATCACAATCTGCGGGGGTTAATGATGTAGGCGACAGTGTATGAAGTTTCCCGTGGTAAGGAAGGGGCCCGCCCCTCGAGTTGTCTGGGATTACAGACCAATGGTGTTGCGAAAGAGAAAAACGGGCAGCACCGACACCGCGGCGCTGCCCGTTTTCTCGCGCGTTTTAGCGAAGCGTGCCCACAACCGCCTCAACGGCCGTGACGTAATCGCCGCCCTTGACCAAATGCACGGAATGCTCAATCTCCGGGGCCAGGAAACGATCGGTGCCCGGGCCCTCCACATGCTTACGCAGCGTGGCCAGAGCTGCACCGGTGCCGACGGACGGCTCACCCTCGCGCATGTCCAGCGCACGCGCGGCGGTGAGGATCTCCACTGCAAGCACGCGCTGCAGGCCATCGATGCTGCGGCGCAGCTTGCGGCCCGCCGACCAGCCCATGGAAACGTGGTCCTCCTGCATCGCGGACGACGGGATCGAATCCGCAGACGCCGGCACCGCGTTGCGCTTGAGCTCGCCGACAATGCCTGCCTGCGTGTACTGGGCGATCATGTGGCCGGAATCCACGCCCGGGTCGCCCGCGAGGAATGCGTTGAGGCCGCGGTTGCGCGCCGGGTCGAGGAAGCGGTCCGTGCGGCGCTCGCTAATCGACGCCAAATCTGCCACCACAATCGCCAAAAAGTCCAACACGTACGCCACTGGTGCGCCATGGAAGTTGCCGTTCGAGGCGACACGGCCGTCCTTGGCCACCACCGGGTTGTCGTTCGCGGCGGCGAGCTCGCGGTCCGCCACCGTGGTCACGTACGTCAGTGTGTCGCGGAAACCGCCGGCGACCTGCGGGGTGCAACGGATCGAGTACGCATCCTGCACGTCGTTAGCCTTGAAGCCCTCGAGCGCAGCTGTCAGAATCGGCGAATCTGCCGCAATGGTGCGGATGTTGTACGCGGCATCCGCCTGGCCCGGGTGTGGGCGCAGCTGCTGCAGGTCGTCGTCGAAAACAGACAGCGTGCCGTTGAGACCCTCCACGCTCATCGCGGTTGCGATGTCCGAAACCTTGGCCGCCTCGCGCAGGTCCGCGATGGCCAGGCACAGCATGCCGAGCATGCCATCGGTGCCGTTGATCAGCGCCAAGCCTTCCTTTTCGCGCAGGACCAGCGGCTCGATGTCCGCCTGGGACAGGGCGTCAGCGGCCGGGATGATCTCACCACCCTTGACGCGGACCTCACCCTCGCCCAGCAGGGCCAAGGCGCAGTGGGCCAGCGGCGCCAAGTCGCCGGAGCAACCCAGTGAACCGTACTCGCGCACCACCGGCGTGATCCCAGCGTTCAGCGCGGCGGCGTAGGTCTCCGCCACCACCGGGCGCACACCCGTGCGGCCCGTGCACAGCGTGGACAGGCGCAGCAGCATCAGCGCGCGAATGACCTCTTCTTCCACCTCCGGGCCGGAGCCCGCGGCGTGGGAGCGCACCAGCGATACCTGCAGCTGCGCGCGCATATCTTCCGGGATGTGCTTCGTGGCCAGGGCGCCAAAGCCAGTGGAGACGCCGTAGACCGGGGTCGGATCCGCAGCGAGCTCCTCGATGCGCTCACGGGTAGCGGCGATTTCCTCGAGCGCCGCCGGATCGATCTCAACGTTTGCGCCGTAGCGCGCGACGGCGACGACGTCCTCAACGGACAGCGCGCCGATGCCTACTGTGACGGGGGTAATAGTTGTCATGCGTGCGATGCTAGATCACACCGGTGTAGTGCTCAACGATTACCAAAAAACTGCGTGCGCAAGCGTGCCGAGGCATCCTCCAAAGCCCCCAAAAGTGCCTGCTTATCGGTGCTTCCCACCGGGAACGTCGCCGCAAGCGCCGCCGCCGGTCGCTCCAGATGGTCCAACACCGCAACCGCCACGGACTCCTGCCCGCGCGAGACTTCCTCGCATTCGCTTTCCCAGCCGTGCTCGCGGACGTCGATAAGCTGCGCTTTGACCTCGCTGTACCTACGGCGCTCGCCAGACGACGTGAACACCGCGCGCAACTCCGCATCCGGCAAATACGCAAGCATGATGCGCCCCGACGCCGTAGCCAACGCCGGCAGGCGCACACCAACCTCCGTCACCAACGACACCGCCCCCGGCGAACGCACCTCGTGCAGATACACAATCTCCGAACCGGCGAGACGCGTCAGGTGCGCCGAACCCCCAGCAAGCGCAGCAATACGCGCCAGAGGCTTCGCCGCGAGTCGCACCAACGGCTGCTGCGTGGTGTACGCCTGCGACATCCGGTACGCCGCCAG
The DNA here is from genome assembly GCF_001835805.1 of Corynebacterium sp. HMSC034B08. Taxonomy (NCBI): domain Bacteria; kingdom Bacillati; phylum Actinomycetota; class Actinomycetes; order Mycobacteriales; family Corynebacteriaceae; genus Corynebacterium; species Corynebacterium sp. HMSC034B08. The sequence goes on from NZ_KV825906.1 coordinate 17,282, forward strand.
TCCCAACCCGTAGGTGCCCGGGTTTTTCAGATGCACCACAAACCCGGAATCCTCCAGCTCGCGCAGCAGGTGGTACGTCGTCGAACGGGGCAGCTCCAACTCGCGTTGGATACGGGTCGCAGAAATCGGCGCATCTGTGGTGGACAGCAGCGACAGGATGCGCAGCACATTGTGCGCAGCAGGAACCTGGGGTTTATTCATCGCCTCTCAGTATGCCCCGACGCTAGGCTCGTGTGGCATGAACACAGTCACAGCACCACTTTTCGCCCCTGCAACCGATTGGGCCGGCCGCGACGACGGCCCCGGCGCCGAGCATGCCCGCTGGCACAGCGTGATCTCCACCAGCGCCGAACCACAGGAAGGTGCCGTGCACCTCATCGGCTTTGCCTCCGACGAAGGCGTTGAGCGCAACGGCGGCCGCCAAGGCGCCGCCCAGGGCCCCGACGCGTTGCGCGCCGCACTCGGCTCCCTCGCTATTCACGACGAGCGCACGCTTATCGACGCCGGCACCGTCACCACCCAAAACGACGACCTCGAAACCGCGCAACGGACCCTTTCCGACAAGGTGTATGACCTCGTCACCGCGCAAGGCGCAGACGGCATGACCGTCGTGCTTGGCGGCGGACACGAAACCTCCTTTGCCACCCACCGCGGTGCCTACGAGGCCATCGGCCCGATGCACATCATCAACTTCGACGCCCACTTCGACCTGCGCACCGCCAGCCGACCCACCTCCGGCACCCCCTTCCGCCAGATCGCCGACCTAGCGGGCAGCGACTTCGACTACTCCGTCTTCGGCATCTCCCAGCCCAACAACACCAAGGTGCTCTTCGACACCGCCGACGACCTCGGCGTGACCACGGTGCTAGACACCGAACTGGCCGAAATGTCGATGCGCGAAGCCGTCTACCGCGCCCTCGCCGCCGTCGACGGCGACCTGCCGATCCACCTCTCCATCGACCTCGACGTGCTTCCCGCCGCTGTCGCGCCGGGCGTGTCCGCCCCCGCAGGCTTCGGCGTGGACTACGCGAAACTGCGCGCCATGGTCTCCGCCGTCGCCGCCACCGGCCGCGTCGCGCTGCTGGATGTTGTCGAACTCAACCCCGATTTCGACGTAGATAACCGCACCGCCAAAGCCGCAGCACGGCTTATCGACGATGCGGTAACGGCGACGGCAGGGCGTCGTCGCTAAGCAAACGCCCCTTAGAACAGCAGGTAGGCGACGGGCACCGTAATGATCACGGTGAGCACCACGCGGATGAACCAAATGATGACCATCTTCACGATGTTCAGCGGAATGTCCGTCGCCAACACCGCCGGCACCATCGCCGAGAAGAAGAAAATCTGGCTCACGCACACCACAGCAATGGTGAACTTCAACACCATGTCATCCGAACCCGCCGTCAACGTGGCCGGCAGGAACATCTCCGCCAAGCCCGTCGCCAGCGCACCCGACGTTGCCCACGGATCCGGCAGGCGCAGCAACCACACCACCGGATAGAACACCACGCCAACGGCCTTGAACACCGGGGTGTACGTCGCCAGCACCAGGCCAATCACGCCAACCGACATGATGCCCGGCGTGACCTGCACCGCCATGACCAAACCGTCGCGGAAGTTCGACCACAACACCTTGCCCAACGAATCCGCACGGTTGAGCTCAATCTTCGCCTCACGCCATGCCGCCTTGAAACGGTTACCGGTGATCTCCTTCTCCGGATGCGGCGTCGCCCCCGGGTAATAATCCTCCGGAATGCGCGAAATCGGAGGGATGCGCACCGTAATCGCCGTCACGATAAACGTGATGATGAAGGCGATAAAGAAGTACGCGATCCAGTGCTCCATGATGTCGAGCGTCTTAGCGACGATCACCATAAACGTGGCCGACACCGTAGAAAAACCTGCAGCAACAATCGACGCCTCACGCCCGTTATAGCTGCCGTTCTTATACATACGGTTCGTAATCAACAGGCCCAGCGAGTAGGAACCAAGGAATGACGCCACCGCATCCACCGCAGACTTGCCCGGAGTGCGAAACACCGGGCGCATGATCGGCTGCACCATCACGCCAATGAACTCCATCAGGCCAAAGCCCACCAGCAAACCCAAGAAGATCGCGCCGACCGGAATCAGCAGGCCGACCGAGATCACCAACTTATCCAGGATGAACGGGCCAATATCAGGGTTGAACAGCCACTCCGGGCCGAACCCAAACGTCAACATCGCGCACAGCACAATCGCCAAAACGGACAGCGCCGCAAACGCCATGCGTGCGTAGTCCTCTTTCCAGCGGCCGGAGACGAACTGGTAGATCGTGCCAGCAATGATCGCCGCCAACGCTAGGAAACGCGTGCCCTCGCCGAGCGTCGTCGTGATCCACGTGACGATGTGATCCAGCAGGATCGTCGACTTCGAACCATTTACCGAAAACGGCACGAAGAACGCAAAGATGCCGATGGCGCTGTACACAAAGAAACGCCACACCGCCTTCGCTTTCACATCCGCATCGGGGGTGGCGTCGGGATTGGTATCAGCCGGGGACGTGGAGTCGTCGACAAGCACATGCGAACTTGCGGGCAAGTCCTTTACTGGCCAAGCAGGCGAATACCTACGCATACGATTCGTGCGCTTACCAGCGGGTTCCATAAACATCCTTTCAATACTGCAGCGGCGTCCGCAACGTCTGCCCAACAAGTGGGGCCGAATATTTTTGGTGCCGAAGAATAATTTTTACACAAAAAGTGACACACAGCACAAAGTGATGGTCTAGATTCTCTAGTTACTTGAAACGACGTTCAAGAAAACCCCAGCACACAAACAAAAGGAGGGCGCCATGGAAGGGTTCATCGACACCCTCAATGGCCTCATTTGGTCCAACTGGTTGGTATTCCTGTGCCTCGGCGCAGGCGCATACTTCACACTCGTCACCCTGTTCCTGCAGATCCGTTGCCTGCCCGACATGATCCGCCAACTGAAATCCGGCGAAAAGTCCGAGGAAGGCATCTCCTCGTTCCAATCCCTGATGATCTCCCTGGCCGGCCGTGTCGGCGTCGGCAACATCGCCGGCGTCGCCACCGCCATCGCCTTCGGTGGCCCCGGCGCAGTCTTCTGGATGTGGCTCGTCGCCCTACTCGGCTCCGCAACCTCGTTCATCGAGTGCTGCCTCGCCCAGATCTACAAGGAAACCGACCGCGACACCGGCGAATACCGTGGTGGCCCGGCCTACTACATCGAAAAGGCCTACAAGCACACCACCGCCGCACCATTCATGCTGGTCTACGCCATCATCTTCGCAATCTGCATGCTGCTGGCAACCTCCTACTTCCTCCCCGGCATCCAGGCCAACGGCGTAGCCGCAGCCGTGGACAACGCATGGGGCATCGACGTCAAGATCTCCGCAGCCGTCATGGCGATCCTCCTCGCCTTCATCATCATCGGCGGCGTGAAGCGCATCGCGAACTTCGCATCCATGGTCGTCCCGTTCATGGCCGCCATCTACATCATCATCGCCATCGTCGTCCTCTTCGCCAACGCCTCCGACATCCCCGAAGTCTTCGGCATCATCTTCCGCTCCGCCTTTGACAAGGAAGCAGCATTCTCCGGCATGCTCGGCGCAGCCATCATGTGGGGCGTCAAACGCGGCATCTACTCCAACGAAGCAGGCCAAGGCACCGGCCCGCAGTCCGCAGCAGCCGCCGAAGTCTCCCACCCGGCCAAGCAGGGCTTCGTCCAGGCATTCGCCGTCTACATCGACACCCTCTTCGTCTGCTCCGCAACCGCCTTCATCATCATCTCCACCGACATGTACAAGGTGTTCGAAGGCCAGTCCGAAGACGGCGCCGTAGTCTACGACGGCTCGCTTCCCGACGGCGTGCCCGTCGGCCCCGGCTTCGTCCAAGAAGGCCTGAACTCCTTCTCCGCCGGCCTCGGCCCATCCTTCATCGCGCTGGCCATCATGTTCTTCGCCTTCACCACCGTGCTGGCGTACTACTACATGGCAGAAACCAACTCCGTCTACCTCAACCGCTGGGTAAAGAACGAAGGCGCCCGCAAGGCCATCATCTGGGGCCTACGCGTCCTGATCATCGCTGCCGTGTTCATCGGCGCAACCACTACCCCGGGCAACGCGTGGGCACTCGGCGACATCGGCGTGGGCGCAACCGCATGGCTCAACATCGTCGCCATCCTCTTCCTGCAGGTCCCGGCCCTCAAGTGTCTGTGGGACTACCGCCGCCAGAAGAAGGCCGGTATCGATCCGCACTTCGACCCCGAGGCCCTCGGCATCAAGAACGCCGACTTCTGGGTTGAGCGCAAGAACGAGCTCATCGCCGCTGGCAAGTGGCCCGGCGTTGAGGGCAAGGTAGTCACCTCTGGTGGTGCTGGCTCTGGCTCGACGGTCGTGCGACCAGACGAGCAGTAAGCGCTTACTGCTCTAAGCCGGTCCCCGGGTTTGCGCCCGGCGGCCGGCTTTTTCGTGCGTGGCGGGGTGGTTCGGTTGGGTGCTGGCCCCAAACGGTACATCCAACACAGCTCATTTCGCTGATCTTCGACGAAATGCACCGTGTAGGAGGCGCCGTTTAGCTTTGCGACGCCCCCCACCGACCCCACCGCCACAGATGGTGAGAACGCAACGGAGAGCTTGCGAGTTTTTACGCGTCTTCACCGTTGTGTTCTCACCATGTGTGGGAGGGGCGGGGGCGGGGGAAAGGAGGCGCAGCCGGCCCACCCGCCAACCGGCCGCCAACCAGCCGCTACCGCAGCCGGGCGAACAGGGCTTCGGCTGCCTCGTCGTCCCAAAGCACCACGTTGCCCACTTCGGTGTCGGCGAAGCCGCCGATGGGCACGGTCTCGGTGTCAAGGCCGCCGCGCATAGCGAAGGCGATGCGGGCGAGGTTCCAAACGTGGTCGCCGGAACCGACGGTGAGCAGGGTTGGCGCGACCCATAGCAGGCGTCCAACACGGAACGGGTTGAGGAACACCGCAGGTGAGAACACTCGTGAGGTCAATGCGCTGAGGAATTCGCGTTGGCGGACGACGCGGTCGAGGTCGCCTTGGGCGGTAGCGCGGGTGCGTACGTAGCCGAGTGCGGTGGGGCCGTCCATCTTTTGGCAGCCGGGCTCGACGAACAGGTTGGCGAGGGGGTCGTCGATAGGTTCGGCAACGCAGATTTCCACGCCTCCGACGGCGTCGACAACGCCGGCGATGCCGCCCATGCCGATTTCGGCGTAGCGGTCGATGTGTAGCCCGGTGTTTTGCTCGACGGTCTGCACGAGGAGTTCGGGGCCGCCGAGGGCGAACGCGGCGTTGATTTTGTCGTAGCCGTATCCGGGTACTGGCAGGTAGGAGTCGCGCGGGATGGACATCAGGGTTGCTTTGCCGCGTAGGGGCAGGTGGAGCAGCATAATGGTGTCGGTGCGTGTGGAGCCGATGTCGCCGCCGGTGCCGAGCCGTTCGACGTCGCGTTCGCTCAGGCCCGTGCGTGAGTCGGAACCGACGAGGAGCCAGTTGGTGCCGGCTGTATTGCCGATTTGTTCGTCGGGGAGTGCGGCGACGCGGTTGAGGCGGGCGTCGGTAAGGAGGACGGACGCGAGCGCGATCACGATGATGAGGGCGATGATGCTGCCGCATCCAGGGCGTTTTGCTTGACGACGACGCCCCGCCGACCCCTGCCGCCTCTTCGACACCTGCAGCGGCATCGGCCGTTCATCACGGGGTGCCTGACGCTGCGCGGGCCTGTACTGGCCCTGCGCTGGGCGCTGTCCGGGCCGGTACTGCGCCGGACGGGCAGGCTCGCGCGGAGGGTACTGGGGCGCGCGGCGTGGCTCGTAGGCGGGGCGTGGCTCGAACACGGTGTGGCCGGGTTCGACGCGGCGTTCTTCCCGGCGCCACTCGTCGCGGCGCGGGGGTCGCTCGGCGGAACGTGCGGGCCGCTCCGTATGGGAATCCGCAGGCCGTGCGGTCTGTGAGGGCCGGCGGCGGACGGGCCGGCCGTAGCGGTCGACGATGGGTTTTCCGTCTTTGCCCAGGACGAACTCGCCCGCGTTGTCGCGGGGGTCGTTGGAGTGGGGCGTCGTTGACATAAAAACAGTGTAACCAGTGTGACGCGTGTGGTTAGATTCCGAGCCACGACAGGTCGAGGAGCGGGTAGGCGATAAACGCCACGGCGTCGATGAGGAAGTGGGCGATGATCAGCGGCCAGATGCGCCCCGTTTTGTGGAAGTACCAGGCGAACACCACGCCCATGACGATGTTGCCCAGCCCCGCCGAGATGCCCTGATACAGGTGGTAGGATCCGCGCAGTACGGCTGAGGCGGCGATGAACTGCCAGGGCTTCCAGCCGAGTTGGCGCAGGCGGGTGACGAGGTACATCACCACGACGACTTCTTCGCCGAAGCCGTTGGCGAGCGACCACAGCAGGGAGGTCGGGACCTGCACGGCTTCGGTGGTCGGTACGACAACTTTGGACAGGCCGAGGTGTACGGCGGCGACGTAAAACGCGAGCCCGGGCAGGCCGATCAGGGCGGCGAATCCGACACCGCGGGCGAGGTCGGGGAGGCGGGGTAGGCGGGGTGGTTGCGCTCGGTCGTCGAGAAGAAACCATGCGAGCCCACCCCACGCGAACAGGGTCAGCGCCGAGCATGCCTGGAGGGCGAGGTCGAGCCACGGGATGGTGGAGGTGGCGTCGTAAATTGTGGTGGTTTGTTGGTTGAGCGGGGCTTTGAGCAGCGAGTCGATCAGGCGCAGGGCTGCGCGCAGGCCCGCGGTGCCGAATGTGACGGCGAGGACCAGCAGGATCTCTATCTTCAGGCGCCGTTGCATGCGGTAACTTTAGCGCCATGCACGAAATGTGGGCGCGCACTGTCGTCGAGGTCGTCGGCCGGGAGTATCCGGCGGCGATGCACCACGCGAGCCTCGGGCCGGCCGACACGGATGTCACCCCGCGCCGCCTGCACCCGGCGTTTTGGGGGTCTTTCGACTGGCATTCGTGCGTGCACATGCTGGCCAGCGGGGTGAAGTTGCACAAGCTAGTCGACGACCCCTCGCTCACCGACCTGCTCAACCAGCGCCTGACCGCCGACAACATCGCCGCCGAGGCGGTCTACCTGCGCGAGCACCCGCTGTACGAGCGGCCGTATGGCTGGGCGTGGGCGCTGCAGTTGTGCAAGGTCACGCGTGGCACCCCGTGGGAGGCCGCGATGGCGCCGCTGGCCAGCCAACTCGAGGGGAACATCACCGCGTGGCTGGGCACGCAGCAGTTGCCGGTGCGCCACGGCGTGCACAGCAACTCCGCGCTCGCGCTGCTGCTGATCGTCGACGCCGCCGACACACTCGGCCTCCACAAGCTCCGCTTGCTTTGCGACGACACCGCCCGCGCCTGGTTCCACAACGACCACGCCTACCCACACACCTGGGAACTGTCCGGCCACGACTTCGTCCCCAACGGGCTGGCGCAGGCAGCCCTGATGCAGCGCGTACTCGGCGAGGATTTCCCCGCCTGGCTAGACTGCTTCTTCACTCCGGGTGCGCTGGAGTTCTACGCCACCCCGCTCCAGGTCAACGACCCCGAGGACGGCCAGCAGGCCCATCTGCTCGGGCTAATGCTGACGCGGGCGTGGTTGCTGCGGGCCATCGGTAAGCCAGAGGGCACGCAGATGCTTATCGACACCACCGTGCCCCACCTCACCGGCACCAACTTCATGGCCACACACTGGCTGATCACCTACGCGCTACTCGCTGAAGAAACAGCACAGGAGAAGAAATGACACGAATTGCGTATCTCGGACCCGAGGGCACCTTCACCGAGGAGGCGGCGCGCCGCTTCGACTCCACAGGCCAAGCCGAGTTCGTCCCGGTTGACTCGCCTGCGGCGGCGCTCAAAGCGGTCGCGGAAGGCAAGGCTGATTGGGCGGTGTGCGCGATTGAGAACTCCGTCGACGGTGCGGTGACCACCACCGCCGACGCGCTCGTCGACACCCCCGGCGTGCAGATCTACGCCGAGACGGAACTGTCCATCGCGTTCGCCATCATGACACGCGCGGGCGAAACACTGGGCAGCGCCCGCCGCTTGGCCACCCATCCGGTGGCGTACAGCCAGGTCAAACGCTGGGTTGGTGAGCACGCGCCGGGCGTGGAGTTCGTCCCGGCGTCCTCGAACGCGGCCGCGGCGAAGATGGTCGCGGACGGCGAGGCGGACGTGGCGGCCGCGCCCGAGCGCGCCGCGGACCTGTTCGGCCTGGACGTCCACGCTCGTGGGGTGGCGGATATGGAGACGGCGCGGACGCGGTTTGTGCTCGTCGGTAAGCAAGGCAAGGTACCGGCCGCAACAGGCAACGACCGCACCGCCATCGTCTTCCGCACCCCCAACAAACCCGGCACCCTGGTCGGCGCGCTGCAGGAATTCGCGGTGCGCGGGGTGGACATGTCGCGCATCGAGTCGCGCCCGACCCGCAAGGAACCCAACACGTACAGCTTCTTCGTCGACCTGGTGGGCCACATTGACGACGACCCCATCGCCCAGGCGATTGCCGCCGTGGGGGAGCAGGCGACGCAGATACGCATGCTCGGAAGCTGGCCGAAGGCCTAACCCCAGCCGAGGGCGTGCAGCTCGTGCTCCTCTAACCCGAAGTAGTGGCCGACCTCGTGCAGGACGGTCACCTTCACCTCGTGGCGCAACTGCTCCTCGTCAGTGCAGATGGCTTCGAGTGCGTTTTTGTAGATGAACACCGCATCGGGAAGGAACCCGGAGTGGTTGGAGTGCTGCTCGGTCAGCGGCACGCCCTCGAAAAGCCCGAGCAGTGTTGGGTCGTCGGGGTTGAAGTCGCGGGCCAAGATCACCATGTTCTGCATGTGTTCGGCGAAGCGGTCCGGGATGGTGTCCAACGCGTCGTTGATCATCTCCTCGAACAGTTCGTCGCTGACCGGGGCCATCATCAGAACTGCACCGGAGCCTCAGGTGCAGGCGCTTCGGAGGCAGGCGCTTCGGGGGCAGGCGCTTCCGGCGCAGGCGCTGGTGCCTCAGGTGCCGGGGCCTGCGACTGGTTTGCCTGCTGCTCAGAGCGCAACGGGCGGCGTTCGGGGCGTGCGGGTGGCGGGGCGTCGTCGATAAGCAAATGCTCGCGGCCCTGCGTCGCAGACCCGGTGAGGTTGGCAAACTGGCCCTCCGGGCGCGAGAACATCAACGCGCAGTTGGCGCTGCGGGAACCGCCCTCCCAAGCGGCGGCGGTTTGCGAGGTCCAGAACGGGCGCAGCGCAATCTGGTAGAGCGCCTCCTCGCTGCCCAGGTAATCCTGCGCGGCCTGAGTGCACACGTCGCCGAGGAATTTGTCCTGCTCCTCGACCGACGGGGTGTGATCCGCGAAGTGCTTGGCCAGGTTGACGCGGCTGGTGATCTCCAACTGGTGCGGCTCGCCGCACGGCACCACGGACAGGGAGTTTGCGGCGTCGATGGCCACGCACTCGCCGGCCTCGAACACGCGGGCCTGGTCCGCATCCGCAACCCGGCCGGAGGTCAGCACCGGCTCGCCGTTGCTGTCGGTTTCCTGCAGGCCACACAGCATGGTGCGGTCCCCGTTTTGCCACGCGTCGGCCGGCGGCAGGATCGGAGCGATGGAGAAACGTCCGTTCGGGTCGTACTTGCCGTCCAGGTAGCGCAGGGTTGCAGCGCCACAGAGTTCCTCGCGCAGTTGCGCCTGGCGGGTCTGGTTTGGCAGCGGCGCCTCGGGCCCGAACTCGGAGGTGGGGTAGGTGGCCAGGTCCTCGCGCGCGGCAACCTCGAAGCGGTGCTCGCCGGCGCAATCCGCCTGCTCAAAGTTGGTATGGGTGCCGTCTTCGGCGACCTGCCACGTCAAACACGAGCCGGCGTCGGCGGTGGTGAACGACGCCACCTCCGCAACAGAACTCGAGGTAGACGAGCCGCCCGCCGGGTTCGCGGAGCCGGAACTATCGGCGGTCAGTCCGTAGGTGCCAGCGCCCACCGTGCCCGCCAGGGTAGCGATGAGGAAGGCGCGCAGCGCGGTCTGTTTCGAAGCCATGGCGCACCATTATTCCACTTCGCGGGCGACCCGTGTAGTCAGCCGGTAGCGGTCCGTGCGGTACACCGAGGAGCAATACTCCACGTTGCTGCCGCCACTGCGGGCGTAGCGCAGGATGTGGAGCAGGGCGGTGTCCGGGGTGACGTCGAGAAGCGGTGCGTTGTCGGGGCCTGCCGTGACGGCGGTGACGGTCTGCTCCGCTTCTGTGATGCCGAGTCCGTATTCGTTTTCCAGCAGGGTGTACACGGAGTGGTAGACGTCGTTTTCCAGCAGGTCAGGCACGAGGATGGAGTTGTACCAGGCGTCGTCGACGGCGTACGGTTCGCCGTCGCCAAGCCTTAAGCGCCGCAGGCGGATGTGCTCAGTGGTCGGCGGGGTGCCGAAGAACGTCGCCACCGCGTCCGGCGGGGTGGTGCGCTCAGAGAGCAAGATTCTCGACGACGCCTCCACCCGCTGCGCCCGCATCTCGTCCGAAAAACTCGCCAGGTGCAGGCGGCTCACCAGCGGGGCAGGCGCCACAAACGTGCCTTTGCCGCGTACCCTGCGCAAACGTCCAGCGGACACAAGATCCCCGATCGCGCGGCGCACCGTGATGCGGGATACGCCGTAGGCCTCTTCTAATGCCCGCTCGCCAGGCAGGGGGTCGCCGGGGGAGAGCTCGGTGGAGATCAGTTCGTCGATAATCGCGCGCAGCTGCTCATGCTTGGGCACGGGGCCGTCTGTGATCCGGGTGGGCATAAGGCCACCATAGCGCACTGGTTATGACCGGATTGCGGATCGGCGTACGCGCGTCGGCGGACAAGGTAAGGTATGCAACTGTGATTGATCTGAAGCGTGTGCGCGAAAACCCCGAGGCAGTCCGTGAGTCCCAGCGAGCTCGCGGAGAGGACCCAGCGCTTGTCGACGAGCTCTTGGCCGCCGACGAAGCCCGACGCTCTGCGATCCAAGCAGCAGATGAGCTGCGCGCCGAGCAGAAAGCGTTCGGTAAAAAGATTGGCCAGGCCGCCCCGGAGGACCGCCCGGCGCTGCTGGAGGGCTCTAACGAGTTGAAGGCCCGCGTGAAGGAAGCCGAAGCTGCGGAAGCCGAGGCGCAGGAGAAGCTGGAGAAACTGCAGTACTCCATCGCCAACGTCATCGAGGGCGCCCCGGCTGGCGGCGAAGAGGATTTCGTGGTCCTCGAGCACGTCGGCGAGGTCCCCGAGTTCGACTTTGAGGTCAAGGACCACCTGGACCTCGCCGAGCCGCTCGGCCTGATCGACATGAAGCGCGGCACCAAGGTCGGCGGCGCGCGTTTCTACTACCTCACCGGTGACGGCGCCTGGATGCAGCTGGGCATGCTCATGCTCGCAGCTCAGAAGGCACGCGAGGCCGGCTTCAAGCTCATGATCCCGCCGGTGCTGGTACGCCCGGACATCATGCAGGGCACGGGCTTCCTCGACGCGCACGACGAGGAGATTTACTACCTGGAGCGCGACGATATGTACCTCGTCGGCACCTCCGAGGTCGCACTCGCCGGCCTGCACCAGGACGAGATCATCGACCTGTCCGATGGCCCGCTGCTCTACGCCGGCTGGTCCTCCTGCTTCCGCCGCGAGGCCGGCTCCTACGGCAAGGACACCAAGGGCATTCTGCGCGTCCACCAGTTCGACAAACTCGAAATGTTTGCTTACTGCAAGCCGGAAGACGCAGAGGAGATGCACCAGAAGCTTCTCGGCCTGGAGCGCGACATGCTCGCCGCAGTTGAGGTGCCGTACCGCATCATCGACGTCGCCGCCGGCGACCTGGGCTCCTCTGCTGCCCGCAAGTTTGATACGGAGGCGTGGGTGCCGTCGCAAAACACCTACCGCGAACTGACGTCTACCTCGAACTGCACCACCTTCCAGGCCCGTCGCCTGCAGACGCGTTACCGCGACGCCGACGGCAAGACCCAGACCGCCGCAACCCTCAACGGCACCCTGGCCACCACCCGCTGGCTCGTCGCCATCCTGGAGAACAACCAGCAGGCCGACGGATCCGTGCGCGTGCCTGAGGCACTGCGTCCGTGGGTTGGCAAGGAAGTGCTCACGCCCTAATGAAACTGCGCGCCTACCGCGGATTCAACGTCCCGCAACGCTTTACTGGAAGCCCTGCCCACCGTACGGAGGCGGTGGAGCGGTTCTACCAGGGCCTCGTGGGTACGCTGCGGCGCGCGATGCGGGCGTTGAACATCGACGTGACCGTCATCGGCGCCGAACACGTCCCCACCGAGGGCGGCGCGCTTATCGCCGGTAACCACACCGGTTACGCCGACTTCATCCTCATGGGCACCGGCCCCTACCTGCGCGGCGAGCGCCTCGTGCGCTTCATGGCCAAACAGGAAGTCTTCGACGTACCCGTCCTCGGGCGTCTGCTGCGCAAGATGCATCACGTGCCGGTCAACCGCGCCCACGGCAGCACCGCCATCGCGCCCGCCGTGGAGCGACTTCGCAGCGGCAACCTGGTGGGCATCTTCCCGGAAGCGACCATCTCCCGCTCGTTCGAACTTGCCAGTTTCAAAACCGGCGCCGCACGCATCGCCCATCAGGCCGGTGTGCCGCTCATCCCGTGCGTGATCTGGGGATCGCAACGTATTTGGACCAAGGACCTGCCGAAACACTTCCGCAACGTACCGGTCATCGTCCGCTACGGCGCACCCGTCGAACTCACCGGTGACGCCGAGGCCGACACCGCGGAACTCAAACGCCAGATGCAATTGCTTCTCGACGAATCCCGCACCGAATACACCGCACTCGCCGGCCCCGGCACAGGTGAGCCCTGGCTGCCCGCCGCCCTCGGCGGCACCGCACCCACCATTGAGGAGGCCGACCGGATCCACGCCGAAGAACGCGCCGCGAAAGCCGCGAAGAAGGGCCGGAAACCATGACCACCTCGCTGCCGGACACCGCACCCCGCCTGATCATCTCTGACATCGACGGCACCTTCATCACCTCCGCCGGCCGCGTCACCCCGCGCCTGCGCAACGTGGTAACGCGTGCGATTTCCAGCGGCGCTCATTTCGGCCTGGCCACCGGCCGTCCCCACCGTTGGCTCATCCCGGTGCTCGAGCAGCTCCCGGTCGCACCCGTATGCGTGTGCGCCAACGGTGCCGTGGTTTACGACCCCACCGAGGACCGCGTCCTCCACACCCACGAACTCGCTCCCGACACCATGGGCGAAATCCTCCACGACGTCGAACGGGCGCTTGCCGGCGTTTACCACGGCTACGGCGTCGAACGCGTCGGTTCGTCGGCCCTCGACCCGGAGGACGAGTGCTTCCTGATCACGCCGGAGTACAACCCGGATGCGTGGGATAGTCGGTTTGGTGTCGTCGATAAGCAAACGCTCATCGAAGTGCCCGCCGCGAAACTGCTGGTCCGCTGCCCCGACATGACCTCCGCGGAGATGTACGACATCATCGCACCGCTTATCGACGACACCACCGCCCACGTCACCTACTCCATGGACGAAGGCCTCATCGAAATATCCCGACCCGGCGCCAACAAAGCCACCGGCGCCCAATACCTCGCCGACCGCTACGGGCTTACCGCCGCCGAGACAATCGCGTTCGGCGACATGCCCAACGACCTGGAGATGCTCCAGTGGGCGGGCACCGGCGTGGCCATGGCTAACGCCAAACCCGAACTCAAAGACGCCGCCGACCACGTCACCGCCACCAACGACGAACACGGCGTGGCCGCCGTCCTCGAGCGCTGGTACTAGGGCTGTTCTGTTATGCCGCGCGTTGTTCTAACTCCTCCAACCAGTCGCGATAGTTCACGTCCACCCGATTCGGTAACTCCCTCACGCCGGGGCTGCTGTCGATCACAGTCTGCAGCGACGCGATGAACTCGGTGGACGTTGCACGATCCCACCTCACCCGCCTGACAACTGCGCCCTGGTTTTGAAGCTGGGTTTCGCGCTCGCGTTCGTCGCGAAGCATGCTCGCTGCATCTCCCATTACCCCGCTCGTCTTCTCGAGACCGTCTGCCTCCACAACGAGAAACCCGTTGATCAGTATGTCCGCCCAGGCCATCATCGGGCGGCCGTCACGTTCCCGGATCCGCAGGCCAACCTGGAACTCGAGCGTGACCACCCCGGTAAGCGTTCCGTCTGCGATCGCACGCAGGATTGCGTCGCGCACAATCGTCTCCAACACACTCGCTGACGTATCTGTCGCGTGTTCGATGAGTTTCCGGAACCCCGCGATTCCGCGTGCTTTCGGCAGCGTTTCCGTTTTATCCAGCAGGTATTCCGTGGTCAGGTGGCGGTGCTTCCACCTCGCCGACTCGATCTGCACCAGCGCTTCAGTGCGCCCGTGGTACCTGAACGAGTCGAACATCGCCCTGATCGCCGTCGCCGTGCGAACCCCCTTGTGTACGAGGTACTCCTGTTCAGCGAGGATTCCACTTCTGTAAATGCGATGGGCATCGCCGCGCTTCCACGGCCTCGTTTCTCCTGGTAGTGCGAGGTCGACTGTGGTGACCCAGTTGTATGTCGAGAGTCCTAGCCACCTGGCCGCGGCTGGACCTGTGATTACTGCAGATCTGGACTTTGCTGCGACGTCTTGAATGAGTTCGAGTTCTGCTTCGCGTTTCTTCTGTAAATCCCCATGTAGGCAATATTGCACCCGACTGCTGCGCTGTAAAGGGGGTCTTTGCGCAATATATTGTGCATTTTGAGGGAACCGGGGCGCGCTGATCGTCTAGTTCGGCTCATCGTCTAGCTCCACCTCGAATCCAGCTAGACGGCCTCGGGGAGGACCAGGTATTTCCCCAGGTGATGATGAACACGGTTTTCAGTAATTAGCTGATCGTCTGGTTCGACAAAAATGCAGCTAGACGATCAGCGGAAACTAGACGATAAGCAGTGGAAACGAGCCAGAAAGCGCCAGAAAAGCACCGGAAACGGGCCAGAAACCCACACAACAACCCAACCGGCACCACCGCCCACCGTAGAATCACGCGCATGGCTTTGATTGCGGCGATTGACCAGGGTACGACGTCGACACGTGTGTGCATCACGCGCACGGACGGGAAGGTCATCACCCAGGCGCAGTTTGAGCACGAGCAGATCATGCCGCGCAAGGGGTGGGTGGAGCACGACCCGATGGAGATCTGGCGTAACACACGCCGGGCGCTCAGCGAAGCACTTGCTGACAAGGACATCGCTGAGCAGGACATTTACGCTCTCGGGCTGACCAACCAGCGCGAGACTGCCGTGATTTGGGACAAAGCAACCGGCAAGCCGATCTACAACGCGATCGTGTGGCAGGACACCCGCACGAACCACGACGGGGACGCCACGAAGTACCTGAGTAAGACCGGGCTTTTGCACAATTCGTATCCTGCGGCGCCGAAGTGGGCGTGGATTCTGGACAATGTCGAAGGCGCTCGCGAGCGCGCCGAAAAGGGCGAACTCCTGGCGGGCACGATGGATACGTGGCTGATCTGGAACCTCACGGGCGGGGCGAAGGACAAGGACAAGGCGTTGCATCTGACGGATGTGACCAACGCGTCGCGCACGCTGCTCATGGATTTGGAAACCCTCGACTGGGACAAGCAGCTTTGCGACGACCTCCGCATCCCGCCCCGAATCCTTCCCGAGATCCGGCCGTCTGTGGGCAACTTTGGCAAGATCCGTCCGCGGGGTCCGCTGGCGGGCGTGCCGATCACGGGCGTGCTCGGCGACCAGCAGGCCGCACTGTTCGGCCAAGGCGGCCTGCATGAGAACGACGCGAAGATGACGTACGGCACCGGCCTGTTCATGCTGCTCAACACGGGTGCCGAGCCGAAGTTTAGCGACCGTGGCCTGCTGACCACCGTCGCCTACCAGGTGCAGGGCCAGCCGCCGGTGTACGCCCAGGAGGGTTCGGTGGCCGTGGGCGGGTCGTTGATTCAGTGGCTGCGTGACCAGCTCGGCATCCTGAGCACCGCCGCAGAATCGGAAACCCTCGCGGAGCAGGTCGAGGACAGTGGGGGAGTGGTGATCGTGCCCGCGTTTTCCGGCCTGTTCGCGCCGCGGTGGCGTCCGGATGCGCGGGGTGTGATTGTGGGGTTGACGCGGTTCGTCGATAAGCGGCACATTGCTCGGGCTGCGCTGGAGGCGACATGCTTGCAGGCGCGTGAGGTGGTGTGTGCGATGGGCGGCGACCCGACGACGCTGAAGGTCGATGGCGGCATGACGGAGAACAACCTGTTGATGCAGATGCAGGCCGACATCCTCGGCGTGACGGTGGAGCGGCCCGCGAACACGGAGACGACCGTGATGGGGGCGGCGTCGGCGGCGGCGATGGGCATTTCGCTTATCGACGAACCCTTATCCCTCGGCACCTCCACCACCTGGGAAAGCGAAATGGCCGGCCCCGAACGGGACCGGCTGGTTACCGCGTGGGAAGACGCGGTGGAGCGCAGTTTGGATCTTGTCTAGGCCTGAGCCTGCGAGGGCCTAGCGGGTGGAGATGTCCACCGCGTTGGTGACCGGGTTGTAGGTGATGGAGCCGCCTTCGAAGTCGACGCGCACGACGTCGGTGGTCGGGTAGTACTCGCGGGTGATCGGCATACCCAACGGGCCGGCGTCGAGGCCTTGCTGCAGCCAGGTCTCCGCAATCTTGCCGACGAGCGAGATGATCTCGCCCTGGTCATTACGCGCGGCGATGCCGTTGGAGTAGAAGGTGATTGCCGGGCCGGTCGGTCCGCCAACGCCTGCGATGAGTTTGCCCAGGGTGGGCTCGAGCGCGGTCCAGACGGCGGCGGCCTCGGTGGCACCGAAGGCGTTGAGCGCTGGGCCGACGGCCGGGCCAATCTTTTGGGCCAACTCCGAGACCTGTGCGAGGTTGAGGCCCTGGAAGACCTCCACCCCCTGGCGTTCGCTGACGCCGGGGAGCATGTCGCGTGCAGCCAGGAACAGCAGGATTGCGCCGATGACGGTGCCGGCCGCGGTGGCGATGGCGATCGGGTCGCCGGAGGTCAGGCCGGTGAGAACGCCTGTGGCGTTGTTGCCGGTGTTGCCCTGATTGCCGGTGTCGCCTGGCAATGCCGGGGACTGGGCGGTGGTGGTGACAGCGGTCGACTCGGTGCCGCGGTTGCCCAGGCCTGCGCGGTTGCCGGCCTTGAGCGTGCGGTACTTCGCTGCGGCGGTGGCGCGGATCATGGGCAGTTTGGAGTACAGGTTGTCGCCTGGGCAGGTGCTGTAGTGGAAGTCACGGTGAGCGTTGATGTTGCTAAACGATGCACCCTGGCCAGCCGAGTACTTGGAGCCCTTGAAGCTGAATTCTGCCTGGTGGTAGCTGTAGCCCATTGGGTTGAAGTCGGCGACGGCTGCCTTCCAGCCGATGATTTCGCCCATGGCGCGCAGTGCTGCGGTGGTGGGCTGGGCGCTTTGGTAATCGCCAAGCATGGAGACGCCCCAGGTGTTTTGGTTGAATCCGCCGACGTGTGCGCCTTGCGGTCCGCGGTCCATGCCGCCTGCGCGGCCTTCGTAGATGTTGCCGTACTTATCCACGAGCGCGTGGTAGCCAATGTCACCCCAGCCAAGGGTGCGGGCGTGGTAGTTCCAGATGCCGCGGACGATGCCGGGTGCCTGGGCCTCGGTGTAGTTGTTGGAGCCTGCGGTGTGGTGCACGGTCGCTGCGGTGGTTGGTTCGGAGTAGTACGGGGCCTGGCTGGACCCTGCACCCCACTGTGCGCGGGTGATCACCTTGGGCATGCCCCAGGTGTAGGAGTCCGCGACCGGGTTGATGCCGCCTTGGGTTTGGCCTTCGCCGCCGTCGAGGAAGACGGCCTGGAGGTCCTTGGCGGTGGTGGGTGCGCCGGAGTCGGTGCGGCCGCCGTCGAGAAGATCAACGCCGCCGGTGGAGACCTGGACGCGCTTGGTTTTGCCCACGAAGATCGGTTCGGTGCCGAACTTGTCGCTGCCCTTCGGCGGGTCGATCGGGTCCATTTCGAACCATTCTGACCAGGTGCCGTCGGCCTGCTGGGAGCGGACGAATGCGGCAATGTCGCGGTCGCCGGTCCAGGTCAGGCCGACGATGGAGAAGTCGCGGTCGTTGGTGAACTCCTTGACCACGCGGCGTACTTCGCCTTCTTCGCCGCCTTGGGTGCGGATGGCGGCGTCGTCGACAGTGATGTTCGCGCCGGACGCGAAGGACTCGGACGCGGTGTACACCTCGGGTGCGCCGGCGCCGAGGGATTGGACGTGGAGGATGCGGTTGCCGCTGAACACTTGCGTAGCGACGAGAGCCACCACGAGGAGAACGGACACCACGGCAGGCAGGACTACGGCCCGGCGTGGTCGGACCGCACCGCCCTGAAGACTACGGCGTTGTTGCACGGTAAAACTCCTGACACTTCTTGTGAAAATAGTGGCAATTGTGACTGGAACGCAGTGTAGTGCAATTTAAAGTCTCAAGAAAGACTTGAGGCTTTTGTGGCGTGTCGCGGCGTGGTGTCGTCGATAAGCAACTGTGCGAAAATAGACCGCATGGCATACGACCTCATTGTTGTTGGATCAGGGTTCTTCGGCCTCACCGTGGCCGAGCAAGCGGCGAGCGAGCTGGGCAAACGCGTGCTGGTGGTGGAAAAGCGCAACCACATCGGCGGCAACGCCTACTCGGAGCAGGAGCCGGAAACCGGCATCGAGGTGCACAAATACGGCGCGCACCTCTTCCACACGTCGAACGAGCGCGTGTGGGAATACGTCAACCGCTTCACCTCGTTCACCGACTACCAGCACCGCGTGTTTGCGATGCACGACGGCACCGCCTACCAATTCCCCATGGGGCTTGGCCTGATCAATCAGTTCTTCGGCAAGTACTACTCGCCGGACGAGGCGAAGAAGCTCATCGAACAGCAGCGTGAAGGCCTCGACCCAGCCGCCGCGACCAACCTGGAAGAGCGCGGCATCGCCCTGATCGGCAAGCCGCTCTACGAGGCGTTTGTGAAGCACTATACCGCCAAGCAGTGGCAGACCGACCCGACTGACCTGCCGCCGGAGATCATCTCCCGCTTGCCAGTGCGCTACACCTTTAACAACCGTTACTTCAACGACAAGTACGAAGGCCTCCCCGTCGACGGATACGCCGCCTGGCTGGAGAAGATGGCGGAGCATGAGCTTATCGACGTCCGCACCGACACCGACTGGTTCACCGTCCGCGACGACATCCGCGCCGAAAACCCCGACGCACCAGTGGTCTACACCGGCCCGCTCGACCAGTACTTCGACTACGCCGAAGGCCACCTCGGCTGGCGCACCCTCGACTTTGAGCAGGAAGTGCTGAACACCGGCGACTTCCAGGGCACCTCGGTGATGAACTACAACGACGCCGACGTCCCCTACACCCGCATCCACGAGTTCCGCCACTTCCACCCGGAGCGCACCGAGTACCCCACCGACAAGACCGTCATTGTCAAGGAATACTCCCGCTTCGCCGAGGGTGACGACGAGGTGTACTACCCGATTAACACCCCCGAGGACCGCGCGAAGCTCGAGGCTTATCGACGACTCGCGGCGGAAGAATCCGAACAACACAACGTCCTCTTCGGCGGCCGCCTGGGTACCTACCAGTACCTGGATATGCACATGGCCATCGCGTCTGCACTGACCCTGTTCGACAACCAGCTCCGTCCGTTCTTCGAGTCCGGCGAGCCACTGTCCCAGCCGCGCGGGCACTAGGAGGTACTTGTGAGCGCTGAGATTTTCGTTCACCCCGACTGCCCCGACTGCACGGACGTGATCGCGCAGTTTAAGGCAGACCCGCAGGCCTTCGGTGACGCCGAACTTCTCGACGTCACCAACCTGCCCAACCTCAAACGCTTCCTCACCCTGCGCGACTCGCTTGACGGGTTCGCTGACGTGCGCGCCGCCGGCAAGATCGGTGTGCCGTCCAAGGTGATCGACGGCACGACGGTCGAGTTATAAACAACCCAAAACAACTCCAAGCAACTATGCTGACCTGCTCGGATGGGCTGATTTCGGGCGAGTTTTGCGGTAAGTTGTTTCGGAGTTGTTTCAAACAACTTTGAAACAACTTTTGTTATTCTGAGCCCATGCTCGATTTGGGTTTTGAGGGTGTGGAGGAAGCGCTGTCGGCAATTGAGGCCGGAGATAGCGCTGGGAGCTGGGAATCCCAGGTACTGGATTTCAAGGAAGATCCTGCTGTCCACCCGATGAACAAGAACCCCGATGCGGGGCTTGTGGAGTTTCTTGTCGACGAGGTCATTTGTTTCTCCAACGCCGACGGCGGTGTCGCCTACATCGTCCTTGGCGTCAATGACAAGAAGGCAGGCCCTGCTGCGTTCACTGGCACCGATCGCTCATGCGACTGGTTGGTGGAAAAGATTTACAGCAAGACGCAGCCTCATATTCAGGTCGAAGCTTCTGAAATCGAGCGCTGCGGCAAGCGTTTGATTGCATTGCGCATCCCACGGGGGATGGCGCTGTATCAGCGTTCCAAAGGCCAAGCCAGTAAACGTGTCGGGAAAAACTGCGTCCCTCTGGGCGAGGATGAGCGTCGCAGTATTCACCTGTCCCGTTCGAACCCTGACCTGAGCGCTACTGCGTCTCGACGAAGCCCTGAAGATCTCGATCCTAAGGCAATCGAGCAGGCTAAAGCACTCCTTGCCAACCGGAAGCATGCCTTGGGTGATGACTCTCCTGTACCCCAGACGAGTCTTGAACTCTGCAGTGAGTTGGGATTGTTTACGCCCCATGGCGCGCTGACCTTTGCGGCAGAAATTCTCTTCATGCAGCCACTGCACAACCGGACGGTTGTGAGACACTTGCTTCGCGACGTGCCCAGTGGCGATCCGAAAGTAACCGAGATCTCCGCACCGTTGATTACTGCATCAGAACAGCTTCGTGCGTTGATTAAGGCTCACACGTCGCAGGAAATTGCGCGAGTGCAACTCCCGAACGGGCAAGAGTTTCCCATTCCGGCGTTTCCTGCGGCTGCTGTAGACGAAATTGTTTCCAACGCATTCGCGCACCGCGACTGGGGAGCGACCACTGCAATCGTTGTTGATCAGTCTCCGACCAGTCTGACCGTTTGGTCTCCTGGTGGTCTCCCTGTCGGCGTGCCTGAGGAAAGGATTCTGACCACCCAATCGATCCCGCGTAACCCGATTCTGATGGGTGCATTGCGGCGGTTGGGCCTCGCTGAAGAGTCTTCGCGAGGCTTCGATCGCATGTGGGTCTCCATGCTCGCCAGTGGTAGACAAGCGCCTAGTCTGAATGCCGATGGACCGTTTGTGGAGGTCACGTTGCCCGCCGGAAACGTCGATTCGGCTTTTATTAAGTCGCTGTACCTGCTGCGTGCTGAGTTCGGAGAGGCGATATTCAATAGCGTAAAAGGGCTCTTAGTGGCGCGTCATCTGGCGAACAACCAGATTTTGATGACGTCCACGGCGGCCCGACTCATGCAAGTCCCGGAAGCGCAGGCCCAAGAATACTTGGGGTGGTACGCAAGTCAGGGCTTCCTAGAACCTTTGCGGGATGCCCCCGAGTGGATATTGTCTGCTCGAGCACGGACGGCTTTTGGGGGGAACGAATCTACTGCGATTGCATCCGTGACTACCGAGGACTGGATCGTTGCTCAGTTGCGCGAGGGGAAGTCCCTGAACGCTCGTGAGGTTGCGAATGAACTCGGCGTCGAGCGTGAATCAGTGAGCCGAATCCTTCGCCACCTTCGGGACCTAGGGAAAGCGAAAATCGCCGACGGGAGCCCAACGCGAGGCCCGAGTGTCCGTTGGGTTTCGGTATAAACAACTCAAAACAACTCGAAACAACTATTGTGACCTGCGTCGATGGTTTAATTTCGGGTGAGTTTTGCGAAGAGTTGTTTCGGAGTTGTTTCAAACAACTCCGCAACCGGGTGGCTAGGCGCTCGGGACCGGGGCGACGAAGGCGGACACGAGGTACCGGTTGATGTCAGGGCGGTTGATGATGCCCGCGCCCGTGCCGTCACCGGTCTTAAAGGCGACTAGCCGTTTGGCCGGCTACACGGGCGCCGGGACTGCTCACCTCAATGCTTTCCTTAGGATAGGCAAGCCTATATAGTTTGCGGGGTGAGTTTTAGACCTTTCCTTGCAACCGTCGTCCGCAGTGAACGCATTGCGCCGAGTTTCCAGCGGGTGACGTTCACCGGGGTCGACGACATGGGACCCGCCGTTCCTATCAGGGATTTGCGTATCAAGCTACTGATCCCGCCTGTCAGTGGTCTGTTCGAGCTTCCGGAAGAGGGGTGGTGGGAGACGTGGCGTGCGATGCCGGAGCATATGCGCGGACACCTGCGTACCTATTCCATTCGGGAGTTCCGGCGAAGTGCTGAAGGTCCTGACGAATTGGATGTGGATTTTGTTTTGCACAGCGATAGTCCCGGTCCCGCCTCGGCGTGGGCGCAGGACGCACACCCTGGGCAGCAGCTGCTGATTATTGGACCAACCCGCGACGATGATTCCGGTGTTGGTATTGAGTTTGACCCCGGATCTGCTGCGATTGTGCGTCTTTACGGCGATGAAACCGCGTTGCCTGCAATGGCTCGTATCTTGGGGGATTGGCCCGAGGGGCTCGCCGGTTCGGTTGATATTGAGGTGCCCGCCGGCAATCATCTGCCCATCGACTCCCCTTCACAGGTTGATGTCCGTTGGCACTTTCGTGAAGAGGGTGACTTCGACTACGGAGGCTTGCTTCTCGCGCAGCTGAAACAGGAAGTTGGATCCCGTTGTGTCTCCGCTTCGTTGGAAACTGGAAAGCCTGGTTTTGTGGATGAAGCCCAGCTCGATGAAGTCTGGGAGACACCCACGTATTCCAGCAGTGGTGAGTCCATAGCTTCCACGCCGGATACCGTGGGACATACCTATTACTGGATCGCTGGGAAGAATACGGCTGTGACGGCGATGCGGCGGCTTCTGGTGGGTGAGGCGGGAGTGCCTCGTCACCACGTGTCGTTCATGGGGTACTGGCGGTAACGGAGTTACAGCGTGACTAAACGTGTTGGGCTTGTCGCCCTCCTTGTGATTTCCACTGTGTGTGCAGCGCTGGTGTCGCTGTTGATCGGGGCGCGCGAAATGGGTTTCGAGGCGACGGTGAGCGCGGTTCGTGATGGACTCATGCTGGCGTTCTCGGGCGCAGACGAACAGCCTGAGGCGTCCAGCGATGAGGCGAAGATCATCGCGCAGCTCCGTGTTCCGCGCACTCTGCTTGGTCTGCTGGTGGGAGCAGCGTTGGGCACTGCGGGCGCACTGCTGCAGGGACACACCCGAAACCCGTTAGCAGACACAAACCTGCTGGGCGTCGGGCCTGGCGCGGCGCTTGCTGTGGCAGCAGCCATTTCCTTTCATGGGTCAATGACGGTATTGGGCACTGTCGGGGTGGGATTTCTCGGGGCGATACTTGCGGTAGCGCTTGTGTTCGTGCTCAGCATGAGAAGCCTGGGATCTACGCCGATCACGGTGGTGCTTGGTGGTTCCGCGTTGGGTGCGGTTTGTTCTGCGCTGACGAGCGGCATCGTACTGACGCATACGCGAAGCCTTAATGAGATGCGGTTTTGGACAGCGGGTGCTATCGCCGGACGCGATATGCAGGTGGTCACGGTCCTTGCTCCCGTGATTGTTCTTGGGCTCGTGGGCGCCTTTGCTTCAGCGAATCAGCTAAACCTCCTGAACTTGGGGGATGACGTGGCAAATGCACTTGGCGTCCGAGTTTCTATCGCGCGGACCTTGGGTATCGTCCTGGTTGCATTGCTTACTGGCGCAGCGGTGGCTGGAGCCGGACCGATCGGGTTCGTTGGCCTGGTTGTTCCGCACCTCGTGCGTAGCCTCACCGGCCCGGACTACCGCTGGGTGCTGCCGTGTTCCGCGCTGGCTGGGGCGACGTTGCTCTTGCTTGCTGACGTTATTGGTCGCGTCATCGCGCGCCCTGGAGAATTACAGGTGGGCATCACACTCGCCTTCGTTGGGGCCCCATTTGCACTGCATATCTTGCGGAAGGGGACGAAACTCTGATGCGGGTTTTTGCGATAAACACTGCTCTTGCGGTGCTGGCCCTAGCCGCTGCCCTCGGGGGCGTGATGGTTGGAGATTTCGAGCTATCGGTTCGAGACGTAGTTTCCGCTCTCATGGGCCAAACGGCAGAGTTGACCCGGACTGTAGTTCTCGAGTGGCGCCTGCCACGAGTGGTCACGGCGCTGGGGGTAGGTGCTGCGCTGGGCTTTGCCGGGGCAATTTTCCAGACCATTACAAGGAACCCACTGGCGAGTCCGGACATCTTGGGGGTCACCTCGGGTGCCTCCGCTTTCGCGTTGACCGCGCTACTCGCTGGTGGAAGTGCCGGGATGATGCTGCGTGTATTGGGCGTGCCGCTCAGTGCATTCCTCGGGGGACTGACCGTATCTGCGGCAATCTGGTGGCTGAGTCGTGGTGCTGGACTAGGGTCTTTCCAGCTTGTCTTCGCCGGCATCATCATCAATGCGCTGGCGATGGCCTACAACTCGTTCCTGCTTGTTCGTGCTGACTATCGAGATGTAGGCAAGGCGCAGGCGTGGGTGACCGGTTCGGTGGGTTCTTCTAGTTGGCACGACGCCATCGCTGTACTCATTGCACTGGCGGTCGTCATTCCACTATTGCGGTGGGTAGCCTTCAAGCTTGAGGCACTCTCTTTGGGGGAGGACACTGCTGCTGGTCTCGGGGTAGAGCCCCGGCGTACCCAGCTGACCCTCATGCTAATGGCTGTAATACTGGCATCGATGGGCATTGCGGCATCTGGGCCGATAGCCTTCGTGGCGTTTGTCGCACCACAGATCGGACGCAAGATCACACATGCAGCAACGCCGCCATTAGGAACCGCGATGCTTACTGGCGCGGCGATCGTATCCGTCGCTGACTTGGCGGTGCGAACCCTGGTGCCGGGGAATCTGCCGGTGGGAATAGCCACAACTGCAATTGGTGGCGCAGTGCTGCTTTACACGCTGTTGCGTGCAACACGAAAGGTGTCCATATGATGCTTCAGGTCCGAAATCTTAAGGTAAGTTATGGCGCTTCCGTCATCCTCAAGGGCATTGATTTCGACGTGTCCAAAGGCGGAATCACCACAATCATCGGCCCAAACGGTTGTGGCAAGTCAACGCTGTTGCGTGCTGTGGCAGGGCTTCTTACACGTGACTGCGGCACGGTAACGCTGAACGGCGTGGACATGGCGAATCTGAAGCGCCGCGAGATTGCGCGTCAGCTTGCAGTGTTGCCACAGACTCCGGTGGCTCCCGAGGGGCTGACAGTGCATGATTTGGTTGGCCGTGGACGCCACCCACATCGATCTTGGTTGCGACAGAGCTCGGCTGAGGATTCACGTGTGGTCGATGAGGTGATGGAACTGACCAATATCACGGAGTTTGCAAACCGTCCGCTCGAGCGACTTTCTGGTGGTCAGCGTCAGCGCGCTTGGATTGCGATGGTCTTAGCTCAGGAGACTCCGCTCGTGTTCTTGGACGAGCCGACGACTTACCTAGACTTGTCTCACTCTGTCGAAGTCTTGTCGCTCGTACGTCAACTCGCCGATCAGGAGGGTAGAACCGTGCTTATGGTGCTGCATGACTTGAACCTCGCTGCACGCTACTCAGATCAACTCATCGTGATGCAGCGTGGCGAGGTGGAAGCGGTCGGTGCGCCCGCCGAGGTGCTCACCGAGTCCTTACTGGACCGTGTTTTTCATCTGCCTGCTGTCGTGGCAACAGACCCGGTAAACGGGGGGCCACTGGTTGTACCCCGGTAAGCACCACTTCTGCCTGGTGTTCTAGAGCTGCTTTTTGAATTGATCGATTGCGTACGGGATCGTGAGGGGGTTCGGCATGCTCATTGCGTTGGCGGTATCTGTGTCTAACCAGTAGACCCCGCCACGCTTATTCACATCGAGGTCCATGAAGGTGGCGTCGTTCTTCAGAGCATCGATTGCGCCGTAGTAGTCCAGCACGAAGAGGTAATCCACGTCGTTGAAGTCGGCGTAGTTCTCGGGGGACCAGTCAAGGAAGAAGCTGGAGCCATCGCCGTTGAACTTCTCCGGGATCTTGAACCCTAGTTTTTCGATGAAGGAGCCGCGGCCGTCGCCCGAGGTGTAGACGCCAAACTTTCCGTCGTAAGGCATGCCGATTACCGCTGTTTTGCCTTGCAACTCGGGGTGCGCTTCACGGAAATCCTGGAAGGCCTTCTCGGAGTCGGCGATGAGCTTTTCGCCTTCGGCCTCCTTATTCAACGCCTTGGAGATTTCCTTAATCTGTTCGTCCCATGGCACCTGCCAATCTTGGTACTCATCCGAGTGGAAGGTGGTTGGTGCAATCTGCTCGAGTAATGCCCTCTTATCGGCTTCGAGGCCGCTATTCACTGCAATGATCTTTGTCGGGTTGAGCGAGGCAACTTGTTCGGCAGTGTCAGTACTGAACTCGGTGGTCGTGTCCCGGAGCGGGTTTGGTTCGACTGTGAGCTTGTCCTTGGCCCACGGTCCAAGTCCGGAAGGGTCCCCCGTACCTTCCTGTTGCCAGGTGGCGTAACCAACCGGTTGTTCGCCCAGGGCAAGGACCGTATCGACGTCGCCGAGGCCCATTGTCACAATGCGCTCCTCTGACCCGTTGGCATCGGAAGTTTCGGGGGCGGTTGTTGAATCGCTTGATCCGCTGGAGCAGCTGGCAAGCATGAGCGCCGCAGTGAACGTGGCTGCGATCCCCTTCAGGGCGCGAGAGGTAAAGAGTGCCAAGGTTGCACCTTTCGTAGGTGGTCAAAAAGTTTCACGTTAGGTCTCCCTGACCTAACGTGATTACTCTAAGGCATGCCTTACCTAAGGGACAATCCTTGTCTGGGCGCTCGGGACCGGGGCGACGAACGTCGAGACGAGGTACCGGTTGATGTCGGAGCGGTTGATGATGCCAACCACCGTGTCGTCATCGGTGCCGAACTCGGCCGAGTCGTTGTGGGCAAGCAGTGCATATGGGGTGGTGAAGGCCGGGACGGAGTCGCCGATGACGTCCAACACGTCGCCGGCGGAAGCCGATATCGGATTTCTGTGAATTCAGCAGATGGGCGAGGAACCAGCGTCAGCGTCGTAAGCTGAGCCAGCGTGGGAACGTTTATTGCGCTAATCGGATTGTTGCTGGCCACCGTCATTGTCGCTGCGGTTGGTGAGCGCACGGGCATTCCGTGGCCGGCGCTGCTGACCATCGTGGTGGCGCCGGTGATTTTCATTCCAGGCATTGACACGGTGTCCATTGACACACACCTGATCTTGCCGATCTTCCTGCCGCCACTGCTGTGGTCGCTGGCCAGGCGCACGAGTTGGGGTCAGATCGGCTCGCAGCTCAACGTGGTGCTGACCATGTCGGTCATCCTGGTGTTCCTTACTATCGCGGCGCTGACGGCGACGGCGATGTGGATCCTGCCGGGTGTGAGTCTGGCTACCGCGATGGTGTTGGCGGCGGCGATCGCCCCGCCGGACCCAGTCGCGGTCGACGCGGTGGCGGGACCGGCTGGCATTCCGAAGCGCATCACCGGAACGTTGCAGACGGAGGGGCTGTTTAACGACGCCGCCTCGATTGTCACCTTCAACATCGCCATGGCTGCGGTGATTGCAGAGGGTGAAGTGGACTTCACCAAGGGATTCGTTGAGTTCCTTTATGCCGCGGCGGTTGCTGTGGTGGTGGGGTTGATCGTCGGCAGGCTAGCTGCGCTGTTTGCAAACTCGGTGCCAGATTCCGTGATCCGTACCGCGTTTACGTGGGTGCTGCCGTTCGCCATCTATGCGGGTTGTGAGGCGATCCATGCTTCGGGCGTGATCGCGATCGTGATCGCCGCGGTGGAGTTGTCGTCGCGCTCCACGATGACAGCGGAGGACCGCCTGACCGGTCACTCGTTCTGGGAAACAGTGGAGCTGCTGTTCACGGGCGTGGCGTTCGGGTTGATCGGCATGAGCGTGCGTGATGCTATCGACACCGCCGGCACCTACATTTGGCCCGCCGTACAAGTCGGCGTGGTGCTCTCCGTCGTCGCATTTGTGGTGCGTCTGGCCTGGATGTGGGTGCTGTACAAGTTGAACGTGCGCAAGGGTCGCACGCACGTGTCGCCACTGCGCCTGCAGGAGGTGCTCCTGATGGCGTGGTCTGGCATGCGCGGTTTGGTCACGTTGGCGCTGGTGTTGGCTATCCCGCCGTCGGCAACCGAGTACCACCACGAACTGTCCGTCATTGCGTTGACGGTGCTGACCTGCACGATGGTGATCCCCGGCCTCATGCTGCCATGGCTGGTGCGGAAGATGGACCTGCAAAAAGGTCCAGAAGCAGACCGGGCAATTGAAGAATTGAACCAGCGGGCGTACGCGGCGGCGCACAAGGCGGTGCGCGAACACGGCGAGGAGCATGCGCCGGAGGCGTACACGATGGTGCAGGAGTGGTTGAACTCGATTACGGAGCAGCGCCTGCAGGATCCGGAAAGCACTGACGAGCGCATGGCAGCTTTCGAGCGCGCTCGCGAAAGCGCGATTGAAATGCAGAAGGTTGCGCTTAAGGCGGCGAGCTCCGAGTTGCACCGGGCGCGCAGGGAGCGCCAGTACAACCCGGCGGATGTGGACGCGGTGCAGGCTGACCTGGACCGTCTTATCGTGGCCAGCAAGCGCAACGTGCTCGCACGCCCAAGCCAGATGGTGAAGTGGGAGTCCTAGTTGCTAATCGACGACCACATCCGCCATCGCATATAACGTCTCCCGCGCCGCCTTGAACGCCTCCGGTGTGGCGGCGAACTCGGCTGCACGCGCAATGGCGGAGTTGAGCAGCGCGATATCCACGGCTGATACGCCAGGGCAAAAGTCCGCCACGATGGTGCGGAATCCGGCGTGGGAGCGTTGCACGTTGTCGTCGGCAAACGCCTCCGGGAAGTTCTTCGCCGCCGCCATGAGTGGCCCGTGGCCACCGTGCGCGAACAGGTCCAGGGTGGCATCCACGTAGGCGCGCATGCGCTGGCGGGGTTCAGGTGGGGCGCTTTTGATCCTCGCCTCAAGTTCGGTGTTCCACTCGTCGGTTGCCGCGATGAGGAGTTGAACCAGCAGGTCGTGTTGCGATTTTGCATACCGGTACACACTGGGACGTGCGAGACCGACCGCGGCGGCCACCTCCGCCAGGGTGGGAACCTTGCCGTGGTTTTCGACGATGAGGCGCTCGGCGGCATCAAGCACCGCGCGGTGTTGTACGGCGCGGTGCTCGGCGACGGTGTCCTCAGTAATCTTCGGCATGTCCTTGAGTCTACGTAGTGGTTATTTAGTTTCGGCGAGACATGTTTCCGCCGACTATCTCGCAGAATTTCAAAGTGCAAAGTGAAACCGTTTCAAAATGCAAAGCAGAAGCGTTTCAAAACGCAAAGTGAAACTGTTTCAAAGTGCAAAACGCGCAGGTAGTCGGCTATGGTTTTTGCATGTCGAACTCATACATTCCAAGGCTTGCAGATGGCCAACTCGAAAGCGCTCTTCGTCGCCAAGGTGGAGTGCTCATTCAAGGGCCGAAGGGCTGCGGGAAAACGGAAACCGCGAGCCGGCAAGCGGGGAGTGTCTTGAATGTTGAAACTGATCCGAGCGTCCCGCTGGCGATGGCGACCGACCCGCGCGTACTGCTCGAAGGTGGCACCCCTCGCCTCGTCGACGAGTGGCAATTGCAACCGCGTCTTTGGGATTTTGCGCGGCACGAGATTGATTCTCGTAAGGCGAAGGGACAGTTCATCTTCACGGGTTCCACCGCTCCGGGAGTGGACGCAACCCGCCATTCTGGTGCTGGAAGATTTGCGCGCCTAATGATGTCGACGATGACCCTGTTCGAGTCGGGAGAGTCGGACGGTTCTGCATCCATCAGTGAGATTGCTGCGGGCAATGCGCCTGAGTTTGCAACTCCTACCTTGGCGCTGGCTGAGCTTGCTGAACGAATGTGTCGCGGAGGCCTTCCTTACAACGCGGACCTTTCCTTGGATGACGCGATGCAAAACGTCCGTGATTACGTGCAGACGGTCGCCGATGTGGATATCCACACTGTGGGTGAAGTCTCGCGAGACTCGGAGCGTGTGCGCAGAATGATGCAGTCCATCTCTCGCGCGGTTGCTACCGAAATTGAAGTTCAAACTATCGCCACGGACGCGGATGTCACTCGTGAAACCGCACGTGATTATCTCGACGCGTTATCCCGGATCTTTATTTCGGTGGATCAGCCAGCGTGGTCTACGCACCTGCGGTCGAAAGCAACCTTGCGCAAGTCACCCAAGCGTCACCTTGCGGACCCGTCCTTTGCGATGGCTGCACTTGAGCGCGGTCCTCAGCAACTGTTGCAGGATCCGCGTTACTTTGGGCAACTTTTCGAGTCGCTCGTTTTCCACGAGCTTCGAGCGCTGACCGGCAAGACGGTGTACCACGCTCGGCTAAACACGAAGCTTGAGGTTGATGCGGTGGTGAACTACGAAGGCGTCGACATCCTGGTCGAGGTCAAGCTGGGTTACACACCGGAGATCCTCGACCACGCGGCAGACACGCTGAAGAGGTTCGACGAACAGCTTGAGCAGGACACCGTGTTGCTCGTTGTCACCTCTGGTGGGCCTGCACACCGTCGAGCGGACGGTGTGGTGGTTGTGCCGATCGGGGCGCTAGGCCCGTAGCCGAACCACTTACCGCCCGTCGCCGAACTCGCGCTTGAAGTTGTCGTCCCAGTCCACGTCGGGTTGGGAGTCGAAGTAGTGCTGCTCCAGGTTGGGTGCGTCGTTGCTGCCTTGAACTCCCATGATCAGGAACACGGCACCGGCGATGGCGCCGAAGATGCCAACGAACACGGCGGTTGCGCCGGAAAGGAACGAAAAGGACAGCACACAGATGGCGATGAGGATTGCGCCGATGGTGTAGTTGCGGGCGGGCGTGCCGGGGGTGCGGTGTTCATTGGGGGCGCCGAGTGGCGAGCGATCAACCGAGTTTCCCCCGAGAAATCCGCCACCCTGTCCGCCGCCAGTTCCACTCCGGTCTCCAGATCCCCCGATGGGGAGGCCGTCGGCGTCGTAGTCGCCGTTGTAGTTGTAAGGCTTCATGGCGAAGAGCCTACGGCAGTTGGCCGGTGAGGCGGTCGAGTCTCGTCTTGCTGGGGCCATCGAGGCCGGTGATCTCGACGGTTTTGCCGCGGTCACGGAACTTGTGTGTGATGGAGTCGAGGGTGGCCACGGTGGAGGCGTCCCAGATTTCGGCGTGGCTGAGGTCGATGATGATGCGGTCGGCGTCGTCGGTGTAGTCGAAGGCGTAGACCAGGTCGTTGCTGGAGGCCCAGAAGAGTTGGCCGTGGATGCGGTAAGTGCGGGTGTCGATGTGCCCGTCGCCATCAGTGTCGAGCTCCGCCACCTTTTCTACCCACGCGAGGTGGGCGACTCGGCGGGCAAACATAATCATCGCAGTGACTACGCCGAGCACGACGCCGATGGCCAGGTTGCTCGTCGCAAGCGTGGCGACGACCGTGACCAGCATGACGACGGTTTCGGACACCGGCATGAGTTTCAGGGTGCGCGGGTGGATGGAGTGCCAGTCGATTGTGCCGACGGAGACCATGATCATGATTGCCACCAGGGCGGCCATCGGGATCATGCCGACGACGTCGCCAAGCACCAGGATCAGAGCCAGCAGGAGCACACCGGCAAGCAGGGTGGACAGGCGGGTGCGAGCGCCGGACTCTTTGACGTTGATCATCGTCTGGCCGATCATCGCGCAGCCGCCCATGCCGCCGAAGAAACCGGAGGCGATGTTGGCCACGCCCTGGCCCCAGGATTCGCGGGTTTTGTTGGAGTGGGTGTCGGTGATGTCGTCGACAAGTTTTGCGGTCATGAGCGATTCCATCAGGCCAACGACCGCCATGCCGAGCGCGTAGGGACCGATGACGCGCAGTGTTTCTAGCGTCAGCGGCACGTCCGGGATGAACAGGCTGGGCAGGGAGTGGGGCAGCTCGCCCATGTCGGAGACCGTCGGCACGCGGATGCCCGCAGCGACGACGACCGCGGTGAGCAGGATGATCGTAATCAGCGGGCCAGGGATCGCGCCGGTGACCTTGGGCCAAAAGATCATGATCGCGATGCCGGCGGCGACGAGCGGGTAGACCGGCCATGGGACGTCGATAAGGTGCTCGAGCTGTGCGGAGAAAATCAAAATGCCCAGCGCATTGACAAAGCCGACCATCACCGAGCGTGGGATGAAGCGCTGCAGTTTGGCCACGCCAAGCGCCGCGAGCACGATCTGGAACACGCCGGCGAGGATGACCGTGGCGACGAAATAATCCAGACCGTACTCCCGTGCGACCGGGGCGATGACGAGCGCGACAGCTCCGGTGGCGGCGGAGATCATCGCGGGGCGGCCACCCGTGAACGCGATGGTGATCGCCATGATCACCGAGGCGAACAGCCCGAGTGCGGGGTCGACGCCGGCGAGGATGGAAAACGCGATGGCCTCGGGGATGAGCGCTAAGGCGACGGTGAGCCCGGCGAGTACTTCACGACGAAGCCGCGCGGCGGAGCTAAATGCGTAGCGGAAGGATTCCACAACGCCCGTCGGGGCGAGCGGTTCGCGAGTGGTCTCGGTGTGAGGGGCAGCCATAGGTATACCGTTTTCAATGCGTTAGATGGTTTCCCTCGAGCAGGTGAGGGGTGGAAATCGTAGCTACCGTAACGGTTCCGGGGAGGCGATCGCCAATGCAGCCGCCGCGCGAAAACGGTCCTTGTTACGGGGCGGGGAGGTCGCCGCGGATCGTCGCAAAGCTGTACGCCACCATGTAGATGCCGACGATGGCGGCGATCCAGAGAAGTGTCACTTTTGCCTCGTACTCGAGGCGGGGGATGAGGCGCTCGAGCCGCGGGAAGAACTTCTGGCCGAAGAGCAGCGCCAAGGTGGCGAGGATGACCGTCGGCAAGATCATGACGAGACAGTAGACGCCCACGGCCCCGGCTTTTGCCGCGGAGGGGATTTCCCAGCTGCCGATGATGCCCATCGCTGCGATGTACGGCAGCATCGTCGCCGCCTCGGTAAGTGATGCGCCGAGGCCCAGGGCGACCATGCTTGGCACACTGCTTGTGGCTCCGGCTGCGCGTTTCGGCAACTGCCCGGGTTCGGGCTTCTTGGGGTTGGGGCCGAAGATGCCGAAAAGCGCGAGGACCGCGCCCAGTATCAACGTGATCCATGGGAAGACGTCGGTCTGCGTGGCCCGTTCGGCAATTGAGCCCAGGCCGGCGAACCCGAGGAGGATCCCTAGTCCGAGGAGGAAGTACACCGCCGCAACGGTAAGCAGGTAGGTGGTCAGCGCCGGTACGCGGACGGCGCGCCAGTGGACGATAAGCGCAAGGGGGATGACAAGGGTGCCCAAGCTCAGGCTGTCGAGCAGCGCCAAGCCAACAACGGCGATGACTGAACCCATGCGGATCTCCGGATCTCTCGTACGAACGTATTACACCGTACGAACGTACGAGAATCTAGACTGGGGCGCAACCATGAATGATTTTTCCCTGGACCATCAGTTCTCAGAATCGGCCGCGACCGTCGCCGACGCGACCATCCGCATCATTGCGTCGCGGGGGCTCGATGCCGTGAGCGTGCGGGAGGTGGCGAAGGAATCCGGGTTCGCCGCCGGCTCTGTGCAGTACCACGCTCCGAACAGGGACACCCTGCTGGCTCACGCGTTCATCCGCTCCATCCAGCGCCAGAGCGAGCGGGTGGCGGCGGTGCCTGAAAGGGAAGGCGAGCTCGAAACCTGGGTGGCGAGGCTTGCAGAGCTCCTCCCGATCGGAGGTGTGCGTTCCGAAGACGCCGCAATCTGGGTCACGTACGGCTCCGCCTCTGCAACCCGGGACTGGATTGCGAATCTCTATACCGAGGTCCTCGAAGACTTTCAGGACAGCGTTGTCGCTGCGATGGGCGGTGAGGAGGACGCAAAGCCCAAAGCGCGCCTAGTTACCGCGCTGGTCAACGGCCTCACTCTAGACAACCTGCGGGTTCCCGAATCGGAGGCCGACCGCATCCTGGCTGACCTCCGTGAGGGCCTGCGCCTCCTCTTCGCCGGCTAACCCGCGCCACCCCGCGAGCCACACCAAGGAATCACCATTGAAGCGATTACGCTTGGCTCCAACTGCCCACAACAGAAAGTGAGAGCTGTGGAGACGAGCAACAACCTCGCGGTGGACACGCTTGCGCGTGTGCTGATGCCGAAGAAAGGCGAGCCGCACGACGTGCGCATGCTGTACCTGATCGAGCAGGAGCAGAACAAGCAGCGCCTGCGCTGGTCGGACCGGACGAGTTTTGAGGTTCCTGCGGGCAACGAGGTTTCCTTCGAGACCTACTTCAATGCGTTCCCGGCGAGCTACTGGCGCCGCTGGTCGCAGCTGGACACCGTCGTCCTGGCGATGACGGTTCAGGGCCGCGCGACGATTTCGGTGTACCGCTCGAAGTACGACGGCACCCGCATCAGCGTGACCAACGTGGACGCGACCGGCTACACGGAGATCCCGTTGAAGCTGGGCAACTTCGAGGACGGCGGCTGGCTGTGGTTCGACATCACCGCCGAGGAGGACACGCGCATCAGCGATGCGGCGTGGTGCTCCCCGCAGGAGCCGCAAGAGCAAGTGCTTGACGACGGCACCGTGGTCCCACCCCAACCCAAAAAGGTCGCCGTTGGCATCCCCACGTTTAACCGTCCCCGGGATGCGGTCAACGCGTTGCATGCGTTGGCTGAGGACCCGTACGTGGAGGCGTCGATTAGCAATGTGCTCATGCCCGACCAGGGCAACCAGCACCCGGCGGACGAGCCGGACTTCGCCGAAGCGGAGAAGAATCTCGGTGGCAAACTGCAAATTTTCCACCAGGGCAACCTGGGCGGCTCCGGCGGCTACTCGCGCATCATGTACGAGGCGCTCAACAGCACCGACGCGCCGTTCATCCTGTACATGGACGACGACATTGCCATCGAGCCGGACTCCATCGTGCGCTCCGTGCAGGCCGCACGCTACGCCAAGCAGCCGATCCTGGTCGGCGGCCAGATGCTCAACCTGCAGGACCGCTCCCAGCTGCGCACAACCGGCGAGACCGTCGACCCGAACATCTTCATGTTCTCTGCAGCCAAGCACGCCGTGTACGACCACGACTTTGCCAAGTACCCACTCGGCTACGTGGGCACTGAGGAAGAGGATCTGGATCCGCGTAAGACCACCTCGCGCCCGCTGCACCGCCGCATCGACGTGGACTACAACGGCTGGTGGATGAACCTGTTCCCGCGCGTCGTCGCAGAGAAGATGGGCCTGCCGCTGCCGCTATTTATTAAGTGGGACGACAACGAGTACGCCCTGCGCGCCAAGGAAGCGGGCTTCCCAACCGTCACCTGGCCGGGCGTTGCCATCTGGCACATGGCCTGGGCCGACAAAGACGACGCCATTGACTGGCAGGCCTACTTCCATATGCGCAACCGCCTCATCGTCGCCTCCATCTACGGGCCGGACAACCCCGAGGCGATGCTGAAGAACATGCAGAAGTCCACCGCGAAGCACTACTTCTGCATGGAGTACTCCACCATCGCCATCCAAAACGAGGCAATGCGTGACTTCCTGAAGGGCCCGGACCAACTCTTCGACATCCTCGAATCCTCGTTGCCGCGCATCCAGAAGATCCGCAGCGAGTACTCCGACGCGCAGGTCCTGCCGTCCGCGACCGAACTGCCCGCACCCACCGGCGCGCCGGGTGTGCCGACCAACAAAATGGGCGGCCGCCTGGCCAAGGTGAAGAAGATCCCGTGGGCCGTCAAGGCGCTGCTGCACCTGCGTAAGGACGAAGACCGCGCCCACTGGGATGCCCCGCAGCTGAACCTCACCGCGGAGGAAGCCCGCTGGTACACCCTGGCACGTGTGGATTCCGCAACCGTGTCCACCGCCGGCGGCACCGGCGTGGCCTTCCGCAAGCGCGACAAGGCCCTCGCCGACAAACTTGTTGAAGAGCAAAAGCAGCTGCGCGCCGACATCAAGCAGCGCTGGCCGGAACTCAAGCGCATCTACCGCGACGCGCGCGAAGACCTCACCAGCCACGACAACTGGGGGAAGGTGTTCGATGCCCAGTAAGGAAACAGACCTGCTCGTCGCCATCCAGGACGCGCTGTATTCTCCCGCCACCGCCAAAGGCGCCCGTGTGCTCTCATACTTCGGTGAGCACGACCTGGGCTGGCTAGGCGTTGCGATGGCTGGCGCCATCGCAACGAGCATCGGGGACGTCGATAAGCAACGGCGCTCAAAGTGGCTCGCACTGGGCGTTGGCACCTTCGCCGCGCACGCCGCAACCGTGGTGCTCAAACGCATCGTGCGACGCCCACGCCCGAACGACCCGCGGGTGAAGATCGGAGTGGGAACGCCCTCCCAACTGTCGTTCCCGTCCTCGCACGCTGCGAACACGGGTGCCGCCGCCGCGCACCTGGCCAACATCACCGGAAAGAAGTGGCCGTGGCTGCTGGTGCCCGTAATGATGCTGTCGCGTAACGTGCTCGGCGTCCATTACCCGACCGACACCCTCGCCGGCGCACTGCTCGGCGCAGGGACGGCGAAGGCCGTGATTGAAGCGGAGAAGAGGATTTAAGTGGCACACACGCAAGAACCTATCGACGAGCCGCTGCTGAAGTCTGAACCCCACACCTCAGGTGTGGACCAGGTGATGAAGAAAACCCCACCGAAGAACCTCGTCGACGCGATGATCAAGGGGCTGCGCCCCAAGCAGTGGGTGAAAAACGTCCTCGTGCTGGCGGCACCGTTGGCTGCCGGCGCGGAAGCGTTCACCCGCCACACCGTGGTGGACATCCTGCTGGCGTTCATCGTGTTTTGCTTCGGTGCGTCCTCGATCTACCTGATCAACGACGCCCGCGACGTCGAATCGGACCGCCGCCACCCGACGAAGCGTTTCCGCCCGATCGCCTCCGGCATGCTGCCGATCAACCTGGCATACATCATGGCGGCGGTGCTCATCGCCGCAGCGCTTGGCCTGTCGCTGCTGGCCACCGACGGCGCTGCACTGGCCTGGGTCATCGGTATTTATATTGCGCTGCAGCTGGGCTACTGCTTCGGCTGGAAGCACATCCCGGTGATTGACATCGCCCTGGTGTCCTCCGGCTTCATGCTGCGCACCATGGCCGGCGGTGTCGCTGCCGACATCGAGCTGTCGCAGTGGTTCCTGCTGGTCGCCGCGTTCGGTTCCTTGTTCATGGCGTCCGGCAAGCGCTATGCAGAACTGCTGCTGGTCAAGGAAACCGGCGCGGAGATCCGCCGCTCGCTGCAGGGCTACACCGAAACCTACCTGCGCTTCGTCTGGACCCTGTCCGCCACCGCCGTGGTCATGTCCTACGCACTGTGGGGCTTCCAGCTTTCCAACTCCGTCGAGGGCACCGCCGCCATCTGGTACCAGGTATCCATGGTGCCGTTCGTGATCGCGATCCTGCGCTACGCCTCCGTGGTCGACGGCGGCCAGGGCGGTGCACCCGACGAGATCGCCCTCGAGGACCGAGTGCTGCAGCTTCTCGCCGCAGCTTGGATCTTCTGCATCGTCATGGCGGTCTACGTTGTGCCGAACTTAGGTTGGTAGGACAAAACGCAGTAACATCTGCGCAATGACCAAAAACGCCCGCATCTCCGCGCTCGCCGCAGCCGTGGTGGCGGGCGTTGCCGCATTCTGGGGCGGTTGGACCCGCCGCTGGATGTCCGACGACGGCCTGATCGTCCTGCGCACCGTGCGCAACCTGCTGGCCGGCAACGGTCCCGTGTTCAACGCCGGCGAGCGCGTGGAGGCCAACACCTCCACCCTGTGGCAGTACCTGATCACGCTGTTCGGGTGGCTCACGGATGCCCGTCTGGAAAGCATCGCCATGTGGCTGGCGTTGCTGTGCACCGCCGCAGCAGCCGCCACCGCCGCGTACGCCTCCGGCAAGTTCTGGGGCAGGGTCGGCCCCGTCATCCCGTTCGGCATCATCATCTATATTGCGCTGCCGCCCGCGCGCGACTTTGCCACCTCCGGGCTGGAGTGGGGCATGTCGCTGCTGTGGATCGCCATCTGGTGGGCGGCACTCGTCGCCTGGGCCGAGGACCCGGTCAAGCGCCGCGCGCCCTACGCCGGCTACTTCCTCGCGTTCTGGTCCGGCCTGTCCTGGCTGGTCCGCCCCGAACTCGCGCTCTACGGCGGGGTGGCAGGCATCATGCTCATCGCGTTTAGCCCCCGCAAAACGCTAGGCATCCTCGCCGTAGCGCTGCCGGTTCCCGCCGGCTACCAACTGTTCCGCATGGGCTACTACGGCCTGATCACCCCGCACACCGCGGTGGCCAAGTCCGCCAGCGGCTCTGAATGGGCCCGCGGCTGGGAGTACTTTGCGGACTTCTTCGGCTATTACTGGCTGGCCCTGCCTCTCCTCGGC
Source organism: Corynebacterium sp. HMSC034B08 (assembly GCF_001835805.1). Taxonomy (NCBI): domain Bacteria; kingdom Bacillati; phylum Actinomycetota; class Actinomycetes; order Mycobacteriales; family Corynebacteriaceae; genus Corynebacterium; species Corynebacterium sp. HMSC034B08. The sequence continues at coordinate 55,772 of NZ_KV825906.1, forward strand.
GCTGCTGCGGTGGGGGTGTGGTTGTTGTGGGGTGCGAGGGGGCGTCGATTAGCAATTGTGTGTTTGACCACCGGCGTTGCACTCGCGCACATGCTGTACGTGCTGCGCGTCGGCGGCGACTTCATGCACGGCCGCATGTGGCTGCTGCCCCTGTTCGCGCTGCTGCTGCCAGTGATGGCGGTGCCGTACACCAAGGTGACCGCATCAGTGGGCACCGCGCTTGTCGTGTGGGCCAGCGTGATCGTCCTGCGCGCGCATCCCATCGACTGGGAGCCGTACAACAACGGCGAAAAGGAACTCGGCATTGTCGACGAGCGCGACTTCTGGACCATGGCCGTCGGCCGCGACGCCGGCGACCCACCCCTGTACGCCGAAGACTTCCTCGGCTCGAAACTCATGGGGGACTGGAACGAGGCCATCGAGCAAGGCCTCGACGAGGACGCCGCCCAGATCAGCCTGGCCGTCGTGAGCTCTGATCCAACGCGCTACAAGTGGTTTGTGCGCGAGCGCCAGCCCGACGCAACCGACCAGCGCGATCTGGAACTGACCGCCTACATGGTCAACCTTGGCATGACCAGCATGAACGCGCCGCTGAACACGCGCATCCTGGACACGGTCGGCCTGGCCACCCCGATCGCCGCACGCATGCCGCGGGTGCCGGACGGGCGCATCGGCCACGACAAGGAACTGGGCCTGGAGTGGCAGGTGGCGGACACGGATGCGGATCTGGACAAGTTGCCGCAGTTCGTCGATAAGCAAAAAGCGCAGGACGCGCGCGAAGCATTGCGTAGCGACGACATCGCCGACCTGCTGGCCACCTCCCGCGAACCCATGAGCTGGGACCGCTTCTGGGCCAACGTCCGCTACTCGTTGGGCCCGGGCCGCACGCTCACGCTTGACGACGACCCCACGCACTACCTCAGTCACACCAGCCCCACCCGACAAATCGCCTGGCCGACCGAGTGAATAGCGGACTATGTTTCGGGTTGGTAACGTGAACGTGTCTTTTGCCTGAAAACACGTCTCGAGGGGAATGCATGAACACTCGAACCTCCGTGCGCCGCAAACTCACCGCGGTGCTGGTCGCGATCCTCAGCGCGATCTCCATCGTGAGCGCGCCACAGGCCGCCGCGGCCAACCGCGACTGGCTGCGCCCCGGCTGCACCTGGGACCGGGTCGGCTACTGGGTCCAGCGCTGCAACGTGTGGTCGGCCGCAATGAACCGCCACATCCCGGTACAGATCCAGCCCGCACAGCGCGGCGGCAACGCGGGCCTGTACATGCTGGATGGCCTGCGTGCGACGGAGCGCACCAACGCGTGGCTCAACGACGTCAACGCGGCACGCACCTTTGTTAACCACAACATCACCCTCGTGCTGCCGGTGGGTGGACAGTCGTCGTTCTACACCGACTGGAACGCCCCGGCGACCTACGACTTCAACAACCCGGTGACCTACAAGTGGGACACGTTCCTGACCAAGGAGCTGCCGCCGTACCTGCAGCAGCACTTCGGCGTGTCGCCGACGAACAACTCCATCCTCGGCCTGTCCATGGGTGGCACCGCCGCGGTCAACCTGGCTGCGCTGCACCCGAACCAGTTCCGTCAGGTGCTGTCCTACTCGGGCTACCTGGCCACCACCATCCCGGGTGGTCAGACCGCGCTGCGCGCCGCGCTCCTGGATGGCGGCATGTACAACGTCAACGCCATGTGGGGCTCCTCGCTGAACCCGCGCCGCTTTGAAAACGATCCGTTCCTGAACATGGGCAACCTGCGCGGCAAGGACGTGTACGTCTCCGCAGGCTCCGCCGTGCCGGGCCCGGCCGATGCGAAGTACCTGCCGCAGCACCAAGCCGCCGGCATCGCGCTCGAAGGCGTTGCCAACGCGACGACGCGCGCCTGGTCCGCCAAGGCCACCGTGACCGGCGTGAAGCACACTGCCGTGTTCACCCCGACCGGCCTGCATAACTGGGATCAGTTTGGCAGCCAGCTCGAGGCCACCAAGCCGCGCATCCTGAATGTGATGAACGCCTGGTAGTTCCCCAGAGTAAAGGCGCGTGCGGATGTGATCCGCACGCGCCTTTTGTTGTTTGTAGAAGTGTTTGCAGTAACGCCCCGCGTGTCGCGCTCGATTAAACCCTCAAGTGAAACTTAAGATTTAGGGCGATACTCTTGTGACACAAGTAGCCCGACGAGGTAGGAGACTCATGCGAGACAACCGGATCACCCCCACCAGGCTCACCGCAGCCCTGCTGCCTGCCGCGCTGGCTCTCACGCTGGCGCCGTCGGCCGCAGTCACCGCCCAAGCACAGTCCTCGGACCTTTCGTCGCTGTCGTCGAACCGCGGCATCTCCGACGGTCTGCGCCCGTCCGACCCGCCAAAGCGCACTCCGATCGAGGTGGAGAAGAACCCCGAGATCCCCGGCCTGCCGGAGGGCGTGAAGGTGGACCGCATCGAGTGGATCACCAGCCGTCGCGTAGCCGTATTCATCAAGTCCGCGGCCATGCCGAAGGAACTCATCCAGGTGCAGATCCTGCTGGCACGTGACTGGCACTCCAACCCGACCGCGAAGTTCCCGGAAGTGTGGGCGCTCGACGGCCTGCGCGCGCGTGACGACGAAAACGGCTGGACCATCGAAACCAACATCGAGCAGTTCTACGCCGACAAGAACGTCAACGTCATCCTCCCGGTCGGCGGCGAGTCCTCCTTCTACTCCGACTGGCAGCGGGAGAACAACGGCAAGCACTACAAGTGGGAGACGTTCCTGACCAAGGAGCTCGTCCCGGTGCTGAACAACGAGTTCCGCTCCAACGGCAAGCGCGCCGTTGTCGGCCTGTCCATGGGTGGCACCGCCGCAGTCAACCTGGCTGAGCGCAACCCGCACCTGTTTAACTTCGTCGGCTCGTTCTCCGGCTACCTGGACACCACGACCACCGGCATGCCGTCCGCGATCAAGGCCGCGCAGCTGGATGCCGGCGGCTACAGCGCCGAGGCCATGTGGGGCCCGCTGGGCTCCCAGGACTGGATCGACCACGACCCGAAGCTGGGCATTGAGAACCTGAAGGACATGACGGTCTACGTCTCCTCCGGTTCGGGCCGCGACGACTACGGCAACGCCGAATCCGTGGCCAAGGGCCGCGCGAACGCTGCCGGCATGGGCTTGGAGGTCATCTCGCGCCTGTCCACCCAGACGTTCGTGGACTACGCCTCGCGCACCTCCGTCAAGCCGATCGTGCGCTTCCGCCCCTCTGGCGTGCACTCGTGGGAGTACTGGCAGTTCGAGATGGCACAGGCATGGCCGTACATCGCTAACGCCCTCGACGTGCCGGAGGCTGACCGTGGCTCCAAGTGCAACCCGATCGGTGCGATCGCAGAAGAGACCAAGTCCGGCGTCATCGGCACCTGTGTCAACGACGAGTACAACGCGGGCAAGGACGGCAAGGGCAAGGCCCAGGACTTCCGCGGCGGTACTGCGTTCTGGTCCCCGAACACCGGCGCGCACGCCCTGTACGGCGCGATCCTGGCCAAGTACAACGCGCTCGGCGGCGCCGCTGGTTGGCTCGGCTTCCCCACCACCGGCGAGCTCCAGGCACCGGACGGACAGGGCCGCTTCGTCCACTTCGAAAACGGCTCCGTCTACTGGACCGCGAACACCGGCGCCTACGCCATCCCGGGCGACATGTTCAAGGCATGGGGCGCCAACGGCTACGAGACCGGCGACCTGAAGTACCCGGTCGCCGAGGCCAACAAGGTCGGCGACGGCTACGTGCAGAAGTTCCAGGGCGGCTACCTCACCCGCAATCCGGACGGCAAGCACTACATCGTCCACGGTGCGATCGGCGAGAAGTACGGCGAGATCGGCACCGCCACCTCCGAGCTCGGTTACCCGAAGTCCAACGAGATCGCAATCAAGGGCGGCTTCTTCCAGGAGTTTGAGCACGGCAACATCTACTGGTCCGCTGCCACCGGCGCCCACACGATTCTCAAGGGCGACATCTTCAACGAGTGGGGCAAGCGCGGCTACGAGCAGGGCGAGCTCGGCTGGCCGGTGAAGGACATGGCGAAGATCCCGGCTGGCGGTCTGACCATCGACTTCCAGCACGGCACGGTTGAGCAGGTCAACGGCGTGGTCAACGTAAGGAAGAAGTAATGCGCAAATTCGCCCTTTGCTTGACGACGATCACCTGCACCGCCGCCCTCACCGCCTGCGGTGGAGCCACCGTGGACTCCGAGGACGTCACCGAAACTGCGGCCACCTCGGCCACGGAAACGGCCACCTCGGCCACTGAGTCGGGTACCGCGTCCGCGACGGAATCCGCGACGGCGTCGTCGGCGGGTGGGGCGCCGCGGTCGTCGTCACGCAATGGCGCTGGCGACCAACCGGCACGCGAAGTGGAAACCGTGCCCACCCAGGTGCCGTCCTATGCGCCGGAGGAGCAGGCGTTTCTGGATCACCTCAGGCAAAACGGGGTGAACGTCGACGGTCTTGAAGACCAACTCACAGCAACCGGGTTTACCGTGTGCGACGACGATACGATCACCCGCGACGCCGTCGCCGGGCAACTGGTCGAACAACGCCGCACCGACATGGACGCAGGCACCGTAGCGACCCTGCTCAGCGACACCGCTCGCGCCAACCTGTGCGGCTAACCCCGCACGTGTAAGGAGTTTTCATGCGCCGATCGCGCAACGTTGTCGTCGTCGCTGCCGTGATTGTGGTGCTTGCGCTAATCGGCCTAGGTATCTACCAGTGGCGCACCACCACCGACAGCGACCTGCCGTCGGCGAGCAAGCCGCCAGAGTCGAGCGCGCCCGAGCGTGTCGACGAGCCCGACTGGTGCCCCGCCGTCGAAGTCATCTCCGTGCCGGGCACCTGGGAATCCGCAGCCGACGACGACCCGTTCAACCCCCAAGCCAACCCGGCCAGCTTCATGCTGTCCATCACGCGCCCGCTGCAGGAGATGTACGACATCAACCACGTGCGTGTGTTCACCGTCCCGTACACCGCGCAGTTCCGCAACATCCAAACCGCGCACGGCCGCGCCGAGATGACCTACGACGACTCCCGCGCCGAGGGCACCGCGAAACTGCGAGGCGAACTGGACTTCGTGGCGCGCACCTGCTCGTCGACAAAGTTCATCATTGCGGGCTTTTCGCAGGGTGCGGTGATTGTGGGGGACGTGGCGTCGTCGATAGGCAATAGCGAGGGTCCGATCAACCCGGACCGTCTGCTCGGCGCGATGATGATCGCCGACGGACGCCGAGAAAACGGCGTGGGCATCAACCCCGGCGCCGAAGTGCACGGCACCGGCGCGGAGATCGTCCTGCAGCCGCTGCAGCGCGTCGCCGACGCCGTCACCCCCGGCGCCACCATGACCGGACCACGCCCCGGCGGCTTCGGTCTCGTGGAGGATCGTGCCTACGAAATCTGCGCGCCGAACGACACCGTTTGCGACGCCCCACTGGGTGTAGGCAACGCGATCGAACGCGCAAACGCACTCATTTCGGCAAACGGCAATCATGCACTATATGCCACAAATCCGGACGTGATTCCGGGCTCGACAGTGCCCGAGTGGGCTGTCAATTGGGTCCGTGACGTGGTAGAGAGTTTGTAACTCGAATACAGGTGTAAAACAAGGAGTTTTTCGATGGATCTTCAGCAACTGACCGCCCAATTCATCGGCCCCGACGGCGACATCGCCCTGCCAGAACACTTCACCCTGCCCAGACTCGCCGAAATGATCCACCAGGCCCAACTGCAGGCCGGCGGCGGCGACGCGATCAACGTCCGCGCGTGGGACTTTTCCACCGACCCAGCTGGTGTGGAAACAACGTTCACCCGCTCCGAGGTCAACACCCGCATCAAGGCCGTCGCAGCACGCCTCGCCCAGGTCGGCGAGCCGGGCGCACGCGTCGCGCTGATGGCGCCGAACTCCGCCGAGTACGTCTTCGGCTTCATGGGTGCGCTCTACGCCGGCCAGGTGCCGGTGCCGCTGTACGACCCGACCGAGCCGGGCCACGAGGGCCACTTGCGCGCAGTGCTTGGCGACGCCGGCGTCCAGATCGTGCTCACCAACTCCGCCGCCGCCCCCGCTGTGCGCCGCTACTTCGCCGACCTGCCCGGCACCGAGCGTCCCCGCGTCATCGCCGTGGACTCCCTGCCGGACACGCTCGCCGAGTCCTACCAGCCGATCCCGCCAGTGCCGGGCGAGGACACTGCGAACCAGATCTGCTTCCTGCAGTACACCTCCGGCTCCACCCGCAACCCGGCAGGCGTGATGATCACCAACGAGGCGCTGGTCACCGACGTCCTGCAGATCAACGACGCGGTGAAGTTCGAAACACCGATGCGCATCCCGACCTGGCTGCCGCTGCACCACGACATGGGCATGATCGTGGCCATGATCGGCGTCGTGCTGGGCCAGGAGATTGAGATCTTCGCCCCGCGCGACTTCATCCAGCAGCCGAAGCGTTGGGTGGAGCGCCTGTCGCGTCGCGACGACGACCTCGCCGACATCCACGTCTACACCGTGATCCCCAACTTCGCGCTGGACCTCGCCGCCCGCTACGCCGCGCCGGAATCTGCGGACCAGTACGACTTCTCCGCCGTGGAGTGCATCATCATTGGCTCCGAGCCGGTTACCCGCGCGGGCGTGACCGCGTTTATCGACGCGTTCAGCGCCTCCGGGCTCGACCGCTCCGTGCTGCGCCCGTCCTACGGCCTGGCCGAGACCACCCTGCTGGTGTCCACCGACCGCACCGATGAGCGCCCGAAGTTCATCGAGTTCGACCGCGACGCACTCGCAGAGGGCAAGGCCGTCCCGGCGGAAGGCGGCGTGGCTACCGCGTCGAACGGCCAGCCGGTGAACTGGATGCACTTCGCCATCGTCGACCCGGAGACCCGCAACGAGGTCGAAGACGGCACCATCGGTGAAATCTGGGTCCACGGCAAGAACGTCGCCGCCGGCTACCTGGACCGCCCGGAGGAGACCGCCGCGACGTTCCACAACACCATCGGCGAAACCATCCAGGACGGCATGCCGAAGGACAACTGGTGCGCCACCGGCGACCTGGGCACCATGCTCGACGGCCACCTGTACATCACCGGCCGCGTCAAGGACCTCGTGGTCGTGGCGGGACGCAACCACTACCCGCAGGACATCGAAGCCACCGTCATGGAGTCCACCGACCACGTGCGCAAGGACTCCGTCGCCGCATTCGCAGTGCCTGGCGACGACGTCGAGCGCCTCATCATCATGGTCGAACGCGCCGACAACGCCTCCGCCGACGGTGACGCAGCCGCCATCGACGCCATCCGCTCCGCCGTCACCGCCAAGCACGGCATCGCCCCGGAGGTCGTCGAGTTCTACGGTCCGGGCGAGATCGCACGCTCCTCGGCAGGCAAGATCGCCCGCCGCGTCAACGCGAAACGATTCACCGATCGCGAACACGCTGCAACGCAGTAACAAAACCCCGCCGGTGGGCGATAGTCTGAGCTGTTATGAACGAGCATGATCTGATTCAGTGGCTCACCAGCTGGGTTGAGCGCGCCACCGGCGTAGATAACGTCGACCCGACCACGCCGCTGGAGACCTACGGCCTCGCATCCCGCGACGCCGTGATCCTCTCCGGCGAACTGGAAACGCTCCTCGGCCGCCGCGTAGACCCGACCATCGCCTACCAGTACCCGACCGTCGCCGCGATCGCCGCGGCGCTGACGGCGGTGAAGGCGGAGGGGCCGGTGAGGCGTCGTCGTCAAGCAACTGCGACCCCTGGCACCCACGACATTGCCATCATCGGCTCCGCCGGCCGCTTCCCAGGCGCCAAAAACAACGCCGAATTCTGGCAAATGCTCATCGAAGGCCGCTCCGCCACCGGCCCACTTCCCGCACCACGCTGGAATGAATACCTCGGCGACCCCGTCGTCCGCACTAAAATGTCGGAAGAAAACACCGACGGCGGCTACATGGACGGCATCGCCTCCTTCGACCACGAATTCTTCGGCGTCTCCCCACTCGAGGCCCAAAACATGGACCCGCAGCAACGCATCATGCTCGAAGTTGCGTGGGAAGCCCTCGAAGACGCAGGCCTCGCACCCAGCAAGCTGCGCGGCGAACCCGTCGGCGTGTTCGTTGGCTCGTCCAACAACGACTACGGCATGCTCATCGTCGCCGACCCAGCCGAGGCGCACCCGTACGCGCTGACCGGCGCATCCTCCGCGGTCATCCCGAACCGCATCTCTTATGCCTACGACTTCCGCGGCCCGTCCATGAACGTGGACACCGCCTGCTCCTCGTCGCTGGTGTCGGTGCACCACGCGGTGCGCGCGCTTCGCGACGGCGAAGCCGACGTCGCCCTAGCCGGCGGCGTGAACATCCTGGCCAACCCGTTTGCCTCGCTTGCGTTTTCGGAGTTGGGCGTGATCTCGCCGACCGGGCGCATCCACGCGTTTTCCGACGACGCCGACGGCATCGTCCGCGCCGACGCCGCAGGCTTCATCGTGCTCAAGCGTGTCGACGACGCCATCGCCGACGGCGACAACATCCTCGGCGTAATCAAAGGCTCGGCCACCAACTCCGACGGCCACTCCAACGGCCTGACCGCCCCCAACCCGGACGCCCAGGTAGACGTGCTGCGCCGCGCCTACGACGACGCCGGCGTGGATCCGCTGCAGGTCGACGTGGTCGAAGCCCACGGCACCGGCACCATCCTCGGCGACCCGATCGAGGCCACCGCACTCGGCGAAGTCCTCGGCCGCGGACGCGACGCTGGCTCGCCGCTGCTGCTGGGGTCGGCGAAGTCCAACATCGGCCACTCCGAATCCGCCGCCGGCGTCGTCGCGCTGATCAAGGTGATCGAGGCGCTCAAGCACGACACGATTCCGGAGTCCATTAACTTCACCGCCCCGAACCGCTACGTCGACTTCGACACTGAGCGCATCGAGGTCGTCCAGGACCCGCGCGAGTGGCCGCGCTACTCCGGCCGCCGCATCGCCGGCGTGTCCGGCTTCGGCTTCGGCGGCACGAACGCGCACGTGGTCGTCGCCGACTTCGACCCGGCCGACTACGACACCCAGACACCCGAAACCGAGCCGTCCTTCGAGGGCGTGTCTGCGGCGGCGTTGCCGGTGTCGGGCCTGTTGCCCTCTCGTCGCAAGGAAGCTGCCGGCGCGCTCGCCGACTTCCTCGAAGGCCGCCCCGACACCGACCTCATCCCGGTGGCGCGCTCCCTGGCCAAGCGCAACCACGGCCGCTCCGCCGCCGTCGTCCAGGCCACCACCACCGAAGAAGCCGTCAAGCGCCTACGCCAGGTCGCTGCCGGCAAGATCGGCCCCGGCATCGCATCCGCCGACGCACCGACCCCGATGGGCCCCGTCTTCGTCTACTCCGGCTTCGGCTCCCAGCACCGCAAGATGGCCAAGGAACTCATCGCCCGCTCGCCGCTGTTCGCCCGCCGTATGCGCGAACTCGACGAGATGGTCAAGTTCCAGGCCGGCTGGTCGATGCTCGAGATCATTGATAACGACGAGCTGACCTACGACACCGAAACCGGCCAGGTCACCATCACCGCCATCCAGATCGCGCAGACCGACCTGCTGGCCTCCGTCGGCATCACCCCGGCCGCCACCATGGGCATGTCCATGGGTGAGATTGCCGCAGCCTACGGTGCCGGCGGGCTGAGCGACGAGGACTGCATCCTCATCGCCACCGCCCGTGCCCGCCTCATGGGTGAAGGTGAAGAAATGATTGCCGGCACCGACCAAGAAGGTGCGATGGCGGTTGTGGAGTTGTCGCGCGAGGAGCTGGCGGAGTTCGTCGATAAGCATGAGCAGGCTGCAGGCGTTGAGCCAGCCGTCTACGCGGGCCCCGGCATGACCACCGTCGGCGGGCCGTCGAAGGCCGTCGACTACATCGTCGAGGCACTCACCGCTGAGGAGAAGTTCGCCCGCAAACTCAACGTGCGCGGCGCCGGCCACACCAGCGCGCTCGACCCGATCATGGGCGAGCTCGCTGGCGAAATCGCAGGCATCACCCCGCGCCCGCTCACGGTGCCGCTGTTTACCTCCGTCGACCGCGGCGAGGTCTACCAGCCCGGCCAGACCATCCACGACGACGCCTACTTCCTGCGCATGACCCGCCAGCCGGTCTACTTCCAGGACGCCACCGAAGCCGCGTTTGCCGCCGGCCACACCACGCTTGTGGAGATCACCCCGAACCCGGTTGCACTGATGGGCATGATGAACACCGCCTTCGCCGCCGGCCAGCCGGACGCCCAGCTGCTGTTCACCACCAAGCGCAAGGTCGACGAGCTCGAGTCGCTTTTGGACCTCGCCGCGAAGCTCTACGCCGGCGGCGTGCCGGTGGACTTCGGCGCCTTCTACGGCGCAGGCAAGGTCATCGACGCGCCGAAGATGGCGTTTAAGCAGGTGGATCACTGGACGCCGGCGAGGCCGTCGTCGGCAAGCACGTCGCTTTTGGGCTCCCGTGTGACGCTGCCGAGCGGCGAGGTCGCGTTCGCGACCGCCGCCGACCAGGTCTTCAGCCCGCACCAGCTCATCGAGGCCGCTGCGGCCGAGGTAGCCGAGGGTGCGCGTGTCGTCGCTACGGAAGAGCACGGCTACCTGCCCGCAGACGGCGAGGTGACCACTGTGGTGGCGTCCTCGCTCGGCGGCGTGTCCGTCAAGGTGTACGACGGTTCCGCGCTGGTTGCGGAGGGTTTCGCCTCCACCATCGACCGCGCCCCGGTTCAGGGCGTCATGGAGCCCACGCGTATCGACGACACCCCGGCCGCCGCCTCTGACGAGGACCAGGACGACGACATCGACGCCGTGCGCTGGGACCCCACCTCCGGCGAGACCGTCGCCGAGCGCCTGCGTGGCATCGTGTCCGAATCCATGGGCTACGACCCCGAGGACCTGCCCGACGAGCTGCCGCTGATCGACCTCGGCCTCGACTCCCTGATGGGCATGCGCATCAAAAACCGGGTGGAAAACGACTTCCAGATCCCACCGCTGCAGGTGCAAACGCTTCGCGACGCCTCCGTCGCCGATGTCATCCGCATCGTCGAAGACGCCGTCGCAGGCCGCACCGATGCGCCTCAGCCGATGGCTGTCAACGACGAGGCGCGCGACCCGGCCGCTGCTGCCGAAAAGACCCAGGGCGTGGGCGTCGCCCCGCGCGACGCGTCCGAACGCATGGTGTTCGGCGCCTGGGCGAAGTACGCCGGTGCGGCGGCTGCTGGTGTGACGTCGGATTTGCCGGAGATTAGTAAGGAGCAGGCGGGCGAGATCGCCGCGCACCTGACCGAGCGCTCCGGCATCGAGGTCACCGCCGAGGATGTGCTGGGCGCCGAGACGCTCGAACCGCTTGCGAACAAGGTCCGCGAGGGTCTGGAGACCCCGGTCGACGGCAACATCCGCGTCTTCCGCGATGGCGACGCCGCCAAGAACCCGGTATTTGTCTTCCACCCGGCGGGCGGGTCGTCGTCGGTGTACGCGCCGCTGGCCCGCCGCCTGAATAAGGACGTCCCGGTCTACGGCGTCGAACGCCTGGAGGGCTCCCTCCAGGAGCGTGCCGCCGAGTACGTCAAGGACATCGAGCGCATCGCAGGCGAGCGCAAGGTCATCCTCGCCGGCTGGTCCTTCGGCGGCGCCCTGGCCTACGAGGTCGCATCCCAGTTGGGCAACGACAAGATCGACTTCATCGCGCTTTTGGACACCACCCAGCCGTCTGAGCCGATCCCCGACACGCTCGAGGAGACCAAGGCGCGCTGGGGCCGCTACGCCGCCTTTGCCAAGGAAACCTACGGCCTGGACTTCGAGGTGCCTTACGAGCTGCTCGAAACCGCCGGCGAAGAAGCGCTGCTGACCATGCTCACTGAGTTCCTGGCCAGCACCGACGCCTCCGAGCACGGCCTGGCCGCCGGTGTCCTGGAGCACCAGCGGGCATCGTTCGTGGACAACCAGATCCTCAACCACCTCGACTTCACCCGCTGGGCCGACGTCGACGTGCCGGTGCTGCTGTTCCGCGCCGAGCGCATGCACGACGGCGCCATCCAGCTCGAGCCGAACTACGCCCACATTGACGAGGACGGCGGCTGGGGCGCTATCGTGAGCGACTTGACCATCGTCCACCTGCCCGGTGACCACTTGGCGGTTGTGGACGAGCCGGCGGTGGGCATCGTCGGTAAGCACATGAACGCATGGATCGAAGGGAAGCGATGAGTACCGCCGACAAACTCGCCGACCTGCGCGAACGGCTAGACAAAGCGCAGGACCCGGGCTCGGAACGCTCGCGCAAGCGTCGCGACGACGCCGGCCGCACCACCCCGCGCCAACGCATCGACGCCCTGCTCGACGAGGGCTCCTTCGTCGAAATCGGCGCGCTCGCCCGCACCCCCGGCGACCCGGACGCCGTCTACTCCGACGGTGTGGTCACCGGCTACGGGCGCATCGACGGCCGCCCCGTCGCCGTCTACGCCCACGACAAAACCGTCTACGGCGGCTCCGTCGGCGTGACGTTCGGCCGCAAGGTCACCGAGGTCATGGAGTTCGCCATCAAGATCTCGTGTCCCGTGATCGGCATCCAGGACTCCGGCGGCGCCCGCATCCAGGACGCGGTGACGTCGCTGGCCATGTACTCCGAGATTGCCAAGCGCCAGCTGCCGCTGTCGGGCCGCGTCCCGCAGATCTCGATCATGCTGGGCAAGTCCGCCGGCGGCGCCGTCTACGCCCCGGTGACCACGGACTTTGTCATCGCCGTCGACGGCGAGTCCGAAATGTACGTCACCGGCCCGAACGTGATCCGCGAGGTCACCGGCGAAGACATCACCTCTGCCGAACTCGGCGGTGCGCGCGTACAGGAGCAGGCCGGCAACATCCAGGCCGTGGTGGCTACGGAGGAGGACGCCTTCGACTACGTCAAGGACCTGCTGGCCCACCTGCCCACCTCCACCTTCGACGCGGCCCCCGTCGTGACGGCCCCCGCGGACGAGGAGTTGGACGACTCCGCACTCGATTCCTTCATGCCCGACGACACCAACGCCGGCTACGACATGATGGACTTGCTCGTGCAACTTGGCGACGACGACGACCTCGTCGAAATCCAAGCCGGCTACGCCGAAAACCTCATCTGTGCCTTCGGCCGCATCGACGGTAAGGCAGTCGGCTTCGTCGCCAATAACCCGATGTACGCCGCTGGCTGCATCGACGCGGACGCCGCCGACAAGGGCGCGCGCTTCATCCGCACCTGCGACGCCTACAACATCCCCATCGTCTATGTCGTGGACACCCCCGGCTACCTGCCCGGCGTGGAGCAGGAGCGCGAAGGCCTGATCCACCGTGGCGCGAAGTTCGCGTTCGCCGGTGTGGAAGCCACCGTGCCCAAGGTGACGCTGGTCGTGCGCAAAGCCTACGGCGGCGCGTACGCGGTGATGGGGTCGAAGAACCTCAACGGCGACATCAACCTCGCCTGGCCCACCGCCCAGATCGCCGTGATGGGTTCGGCGGCGGCGGTGGTGATGCTGCAGGGCAAGCAGCTCGCCGCCATCGAGGACCCTGATCAGCGCGAGGCCATGAAGAAGATGTTCATGGACTTCTATGACCAGGAGATGACTTCCCCGTACGTGGCTGCGGAGCGTGGGTACATCGACCAGATGATCGAGCCCAATCAAACACGCATTGCTTTACGACGAGCCCTTCGCCAACTGGCCACCAAACAAGAATTCGACCTTCCTAAGAAGCACACCATCAGCCCCCTGTAAGAAAGGCCCTTCTTCTATGCTTTCCTCCACCCTCGACCTGTTCGGCGACCTTGTCAGCATGATCATCTGGTTCATCAACGGCATCCAGACGGGTGATCCGCTCTGGAACTTCGGTTCGAGCTTCTAGGCTTTCTTCGCCCAGAGTTTTGCGATTCCGCGCCAGCCGAGCATGAGCAGCGCGGACATGGTCGTCGCCACGATGATGAACGACCAGTGGGGGATCGAACCGTTGCGGATGCCCCAGATCACCAGGCCGGTGATCACGGTGACCGGCCAAATGATGCCGCCCTTGTTGTCACGGGCGATCAGCCACCCCAGCGTTACACCGAGGGCGAACGGCCACAGGGTGGACAGCCAGCCGGTGAAGTTGAACGGCATGTCGTCGGACTGGTGGGCAGCGCGCGCGAGCAGCGCGAATACCGCGATGGCGACGTAGTCGGCCGCGATCGCGGTGGGGCGTGTGATTCGTTTCGTCATACTCGCAGATGGTAGCGCCCGAACAGCGCGTCCATGATTCCGCCGGGCCTAAACACCGGGTACCCGCGCGGCGAAACCCACACCGGCCGGCCCCGGATCCGTTCGATCCTCCCGCGCCGGTTGGTGTGGCGGGGGTCGTCGTGGTTGACCCGGTTGTGGTACCTGCACAGGGGCACCAGGTTGGCCAGGTTGGTCTCGCCGCCCTGGGACCACGCCGTGATGTGGTGGAATTCGCACAGATCCGCCGCCATCCGGCAGCCGGGTACGGGGCACATCGGGGTGGCCATGCGGGCTAAGTCGCGCTGCTTCGCGTTGGCCACGCGCTGGGTGCGGTACAGGTTCACCGGCCCGGCCTCCGGGTGCACGAGTGCGACCTCGTTCGGGAACATCTCGCCCAACAGTGCGGCGACGTATTCGGCGCCGGTGATGGTGGTGCCGTCGGAAAGTGCGAGCAGGACGTCGTCGCCGTGGTCGGCGAGGATTGTCACGTGCTGGTCCGCCGGCACCGCCACGATCGGGCGCGGCGCCTGCACCTGCACCCCGCCGCCCGCGGTGAGCATGTCGGCGAACCGGGCGAACATTTGCGGGCCCGCCGGCTTCGACGCGTCCAGCCCGGAGCGCAACTGCTTTTCCAGTGCTGCCAGCACGTGTTCGTCGCCGCAGCCGGAGAACTTCCGCTTCCCGCCGCGTGAGGCAGAGAAGCGGAAGGCGTCTTCGGGGGTGCGGTCGTCGTCGGGAAGCAATTCGCGTGCGGCTTTCTGCACCGCCCGGTAGTCGCCGCGCACCTCGAGCAGCGCAAGCCGCGGCGCCCAACGCTCGTTGACTGGCAGGCGCTTCAGGCGGCGCTCGATGGCCACCAACTGGTGCAGCGAGAACCCCCGCGCCCGCTCCAGCGCCACGGCCTGTTTGCGGGTGTAGGCGGTGCGGCCGAAGTACACCTCGCGCAGCCCCGCCCACGCGGACACCTGCGCCGGGTCGAGGCCTGCCTGGAGAGCGTACTGCTCGTCGAAACCGGCGAGCGCATCAACGGCGCTGGCCAGCGTGTCCACGAGAGCAGTAAATGAAGTCATGCATTTCAACCTAAAGCGCCGGCCAAACTTGCGCAACGGCCCTGTGGATAACTCGCGATTATGCCGTTGGTTTATCCACACGTCCCAGGTAGAAGGCGGAATAGACGATCCAGCCGATGGCGGTCACGAGCGCAAACGAGATGGCGCGGTAGATGACGGTAGCGGCGGTGGCGTCGGCAAGCGAGAGGCCCCCGGCGACCAGCATGCCCACCGCCACCGGCTCCACGGTCCCCAGGCCGCCGGGCGTGACTTGGGCGGATCCCGCGAGTTTGGTCATGATGAACGCCAAGCAAATCCCCGACAGCGAAATACTTGACGACGACCCCACCGCCCACACCGCACACACCATCGTCGCAAGGTCCAGCAGCCGGTTACACAGCGACAGCCCGGCCGCACCTGCGAAGGCTGGGGCGGAGATGCGGATGGCGGAGACCTGGTCGATCACGGACACAGCGCGCTCGTGCACGCGCGAGGGCAGAAACCGCACCCAGCGCTTGAGCACCGCGGGGTTGAGCGTCGCCCAGAACACTGCGGCGATGGTCAGCGCGGCCGCCACGAGCGACAACACGAGAGACGTCACCGACAGGTCGGCACCCAGCAGCACCACGGCGACGATGCCGATGAGCACCAGCCATACCGTGGACAGCGCACCGGAGACGACGAAGAACCACCCACACAGCCCCGTCGACGCCCCCCACGAGCGGTGCACCCGGTACGTCAGCCACGCCGATAGTGCCGGTCCGCCCGGCACGGTGGTGGACCACGCGTTGGAGGCGAACACGATCGCGTTGGTGCGCGCCACCCCCGTGATGCGGCCTTCGACGTTGAGCAGGATCTGCATCACCCCGGCCATCGCCACTAACGCCAGCAAGGCTGTGACCACCGTGCCCAACAGCGGCAGCGGCGAAGCGGACCGAACGGCGCGCCAGGCGTCGCCGAAGAACGGCATCTGGTCGCGAAGCACTACCAGCACCACCACGGCCAGGACGACCGGGGCGATCCAGCGCAGCCAGGTCCTAGCGTTCAAGTTCTTTCTTCTTCAGCTGCTCGAGGGCGCGGCGCTGCTCGATGTCGCGCATGAGTTCGCTAAACGGCACCAGCGTCGCGTCCTCTTCGACGGAGACGCCGGCGCGGCCGGGCAGGGTGTCAACGACCATGTGCTCGATGGGGGTTTCGGTGGGTGGTGTCGTCGATACGCCAGAGCCCTCGCCGAGTGCACCCGCAGCACGTTTGACCCAGCGTGGCGCCCACCAGTTGTCCTCGCGCAGCAGGTGCATCACGCCGGGCACGAGCAGCAGGCGGATGATTGTCGCGTCGAGGGCGAGAGAGAAGATCATGCCGTAGGCGATGTACTTCATCATCACAATGTCCGACAGGGCGAACGCGGCGGCGACCACGATCATGATGGCGGCCGCGGCGGTGATAATCCCACCGGTATGGGCGGTGCCGTCCTTGATGGCGTCGTCGGTACGTGCACCGTCCTGGCGGGCCTCCACCATGCGGGAGACCAGGAACACTTCGTAGTCGGTGGATAGGCCGTAGAGGATGGCGACGATGAGCACCAGGATCGGGCTCATCAGTGGGCCCGGCGTGAAGTTGAGCACCCCGGCGCCGAGCCCGTCGACGAACACGGCGGTGAGGAAGCCGAGGGTGGCGCCGATGCCGAGGATGTTCATGATCACGGCCTTTGCTGGCAGGATCAGCGACCCGAACACGAGCGCCATGAGGAGGAACGTCGCGAGCACCATGTAGACGCCCATCCACGGCAGGCGCTCCAGCAGCGCTTCGATGGATTCGACTTCCATGGCGGGGGTGCCGCCGACGTAGGTGGTCACGCCCTCCGGCACGTCAATCTGACGCAATTGCTTGACGACGTCCGCCCCACCGTCCCTGTTCTCCAACGGCGCCGACAGCACCGTGATGTCGCCTTCGGTGGGGTAGTCGGGCTTGAGCGGGCGGGTGAAGCCGTCGATCTCGCGGGTCTGCATGACGATCTGGCCGAGCTGCGCGTTGTCGGCGCCCTGGACCACGAGTTTCACCGGGTCGGTGCGGAAGGCGGGGAACTCTTCGTTGAACTCGTCCTGCGCTTGGCGGGTGACCTGGTTGGGCGGCAGGTAGGTTTCGTTGATGCCGCCGAACGCGATGCCGACAATCGGCACGGTTAGGGCGATGAGTAGCGCCGCCACCCCGACGACAACGGGGCGGGCGTGGCGCATCGCCCAGGCGGGGATCTTGTACCAGACCGTATCTTCCATGCTGCGCTCTTTGCGACGACGCACGGACAGGAAATCGATCTTGGTGCCCAGCATGCTAAATAGCGCCGGCAGCACCGCCACCGAAATCACCGCGGCGAGCACCACCGCGCTGATCGCACCGTAGGCAACCGACTTGAGGAACGCCTGCGGGAACATGAGCAGGCCGGACAGCGCGACGCCGACCATGAGGGCGGAGAAGAACACCGTCTTGCCGGCCGTGTTGGTGGTCACGGCGACGGCCTCTTCGGTGTCCAGGCCGCGGTCGAGTTCCTCGCGGAAGCGCGACACCATGAACAGCCCGTAGTCGATGGCCAGGCCCAGGCCGAGCAGCGTAATGATCGACTGGGAGAAAATATTGACCTGCTGGAACTGCGCCAGCACCGCCAGCAGCGACAGTGAGCCGATGATGGACAGGATGCCCACGATCAACGGCATCGCAGCGGCCACCACGCCGCCGAACACAAACAGCAGGATGATGGCAACGAACACCAGGCCGATCTTTTCGGCGCGCGCGATGTCGTCGGCCATGCCGGTGTCCAACGCGTCGGCCACGGCGGTGGCGCCGGCGATCTGGGCGGTGCCGCCAGGGACCTCCAGCGCCTCGAGCGCGGGCTGGATGGTGCGGAAGTCCTTCAGCGTCTGCTCGCCGTCGCCCTTCAGCCCGATCGCGGCGAACGCCTTGGTGTGATCGGCGTTGACCAGTTGCGGGTTGGGACGCTCGAAGTAACTGGTGATGTGCGCGATCTGGTTAGGGTGCTGCGCCTTGAGCTCCCCCAACTGTGCATTCACCTTATCGACGACCTCCGGCCTGTCCACCCCATCCGGCGCCGTCACCAGCAGGATCACATCGCCGGAGTTGTCGCGGCCGAACGTGTCGTATTCGATCTGCGCCGCCGTCGTCGAATCCGCGCCCGGGTCTTCCCAGCCTTCTTGGGAGAGGCGGTCGGCGAGTTTGGATCCGAACAGCACTTGCATCAGCAGGATCAGCGCGATGACGATGACCGGGATGATGCGGCGGTGGCGGTAGGCGAAGTGGCCCCACTTGTAAAACACGGCGGGCTCCTAGTCTTTCGGGTTGTGCAAAAGCGCCTTGAGCGGGCGGAACGGCTGCAGCCAGGCGCCTTCCTCCGGCAGTTTGTCCAGGTGGACGCGCGGCAGCGGGTTTTGGAACACGCCCGGGATGTCTTCGAGGTCCACGAAGGTGACGTCGGGGGAGTTCACGGCCCAGGAGGCGTGTTCGTGGAAGCCGAGGACGGTGACGGGGATGTTGTCGTCGATAAGTTCTTGCAGGAGTTCTTGGAAGTTCTGCCCGTCTGCGGATGCGACGACAACGCCTTGGAGCACGCCTTCTTTACGACGACGCTCTATGTGGTCGATCATGTCACCGTCCACATCCGAGTCTTCCTCACTCTTCGGCTTGGCAAAGACGGCGAAACCGACGTTGCGCAGCGCTTCCACCCATGGGCGGATCGAGTCGGCGCCGGCGGGGGAGACGTTGGTGAACACGGTGGCTTCCGGCTCGACCTCGTAGCCGAGGTCTGCGGAGCGGTCTGCGGCGAGGTCGATGAGCCAGCGGCCGATGGCGTCGAAACGCGGACGGTGCGCTGCAGTCGGGCGACCACCCAGGATGGCGCCGAGGCCCATGTCAAGGTTCGGGGCGTCCCACACCAGCAGGTAGCTCTCCGGCCCGGCCGGTGCGCCCGGGGTGTAGGGGTGGGTCATTGCCTGCAGGTCCATTACTTCTTCTCCCACAGGTACTCGCGGATCACGTGATCCTTGTCCAAGCCCTTGCCTTCGAACTTGGTGATCACCTGGCGGTCCGTCAGCATCGGCGCCTCGTCCCACGGCCAGCCCTTGTACTCCAGCATCGGCTCCACGTTCACGAGTTCGTCGATCCACTCGGCGTAGTCGGCGTGGTCGGTGGCCACGTGCAGCACGCCGCCCGGCTTCAGGCGCGTGGCAATGAGGTTGAGCGTGCCGGACTGGATGATGCGGCGCTTGTGGTGGCGCGCCTTCGGCCACGGGTCCGGGAAGAAGATGCGCACGCCGTCGAGGGATTCCTCGCCGAACATGCGGGCCAGCACCTCCACGCCGTCGCCACGCACCATGCGAATGTTGTCGATGCCACCACGCACCACCGCGCCCAGCAACTTCGCCAACCCCGGCTTGTACAGCTCCACGGCAACCACGTTGGTGTCCGCCTCCAGCGGAGCCATCGCCGCGGTGGACGTGCCGGTGCCGGAGCCGATCTCCACGATGGTGGGGTGGCCAGAGCGGCCAAACCAGTCGTCGATATCAATGCGCTCGTCCGACCCCTCCGCCAGCACTTTGCCCAGGCGGGGCCAGTGCTCGTTGAACAGGGCCTCCTGGTTGTCGGTCAGCGTGCCGCGGCGAAAGGTCACGGAGCCCAGGCGCGGGTAGTCCAGGCCGGTTTCAAAATCAGTTTGCAAAGGGCGGCCAGCGGGCAACTCGCCCGTGCCCGACCGCGTGTTTTCAGAATTATTCATCGTGTTTATTGTCCATATGAACAGGTCAAACGCAAGTGTCCCGGCGAGGGGTGAGGGGCCGGGTTGCCACCCCCGTGTCGTCGATACGCATGCACCCCTGTCGGGGGTAGCGCGTTACCCCCGCCCAAAGTGTTATGAGTGCTCGGGCGTACTGGTTATATCCACTATGCTGTGGAAGTGCCCAAGGTTTGGCTTGAAGAACACACATTTCGATACTCTTGGGACAAAACGCAACGATTATTGGGGTTGCCGTGCGCCACGCACTGGCAATAACCAGTTACACAAGGAGTGCACATGACCGCCGAAGTCAAGCGCCTGGAGGGCCAAGCGCCCACCGACAACGAACACCTCATCGACTGGATTAACGAAGCCGTCGACCTGTTTGAGCCGGAGAAGGTGGTCTTCGCAGACGGCTCCGACGAGGAATGGAACCGCCTGGCCGACGAACTCGTCACCGCCGGCACGCTCATCAAACTCAATGAGGAAAAGCGCCCCAACTCCTACCTGGCGCGCTCCAACCCCTCCGACGTCGCCCGCGTCGAGTCCCGCACCTTCATCGCCACCGAAAACGAAGAAGATGCCGGCCCGACCAACAACTGGATGAAGCCCGAAGCGCTCAAGGAAGAAATGCTCGAGCACTTCGCCGGATCCATGCGTGGCCGCACCATGTACGTTGTCCCGTTCTGCATGGGCCCGATCTCCGACCCGGACCCGAAGCTCGGCGTGCAGCTCACCGACTCCGCTTACGTGGTTATGTCCATGCGCATCATGACCCGCATGGGCACCCAGGCGCTGGACAAGATCCAGGGTGACAACTTCGTCCACTGCCTCCACTCCGTTGGCGCCCCGCTCGAGCCGGGTCAGGAAGACGTGGCCTGGCCGTGCAACGACACTAAGTACATTTCCCAGTTCCCAGAGACCAAGGAAATCTGGTCCTACGGCTCCGGCTACGGCGGCAACGCCATCTTGGCCAAGAAGTGCTACGCCCTGCGCATCGCATCTGTGATGGGGAAGGAAGAGGGCTGGATGGCTGAGCACATGCTCATCCTGAAGCTCACCAACCCGGAGGGCAAGAAGTACCACGTTGCCGCTGCATTCCCGTCCGCTTGCGGCAAGACCAACCTGGCCATGCTCACCCCGACCCTGCCGGGCTGGGAGGCCGAGGTTGTTGGCGACGACATTGCGTGGATGAAGCTGCGCGAAGACGGCCTCTACGCCGTCAACCCGGAGAACGGTTTCTTCGGCGTCGCCCCTGGCACGAACTTCGCCTCCAACCCGATCGCCATGAAGAGCATGGAGCCGGGCAATGTGCTGTTCACCAACGTCGCTCTTACCGACGACGGCGACGTCTGGTGGGAAGGCATGGACGGCGAAAAGCCGGCGCACCTGATCGACTGGCGCGGCGAAGACTGGAACCCGGACTCCACCAGCAAGGCCGCCCACCCGAACTCCCGCTACTGCGTGGCCATCGAGCAGTGCCCGACCGCAGCGCCGGAGTTCGAGGACTGGCAGGGTGTGAAGATCGATGCCATCCTCTTCGGTGGCCGCCGCCCCGACACCGTCCCGCTGGTCACCCAGGCGCACGACTGGGAGCATGGCACCATGATCGGCGCGATGCTCTCCTCCGGCCAGACCGCAGCCTCTGTCGAGGCGAACGTCGGCTCCCTGCGCCACGACCCGATGGCGATGCTGCCGTTCATGGGCTACAACGTGGGCGACTACTTCCAGCACTGGCTCGACATGGGCAAGAAGGGCGGCGACCGCATGCCGTCGATCTTCCTGGTCAACTGGTTCCGCCGCGGCGAGGACGGCCGCTTCCTGTGGCCGGGCTTCGGCGAGAACTCTCGTGTGCTCAAGTGGGTCATCGACCGCATTGAGGGCAACGTCGAGGCCGAAGAGTCCGTCGTTGGCTACACCGCCCGCGCCGAGGACCTGGACCTCGAAGGCCTGGACACCCCGATCGAGGACATCCGCGAGGCACTCACCGCCGATCCGGAACTGTGGAAGGAAGACGTCGCGGATTCCCGCCGTTACCTCGAGAGCCTCGGCTCCCGCATCCCGCAGGAGATCTTCGACCAGTTGAAGAAGCTCGACGAGCGCATCCACGCCGCGCAGTAACCCCTTGCCCGCCCACGGGGTGATGCTGTAACATCGCCCGTGGAAAACTTCAGACAAGATCTGTTGTTAATTTTGCAGGATGCCCGCCGCAAGGCGGGCATTTTGTTATGCTCACGGCATGGTGGGTGAAATGCTTGGGGGATTGAGTGACGCTCGTGTTCGGTCATATCGCATGGTTATCGTGGGGGAGACTGGGAGAAGCGCGGACAGCATCTCTGATCGCTCAGTTCAATCCTTGTATCTGTGGCAAAGTGCAATTGCTTCGGCTTGGTATGAGGCGCTTTCGGTCTTCGAGCCTGTGCTGAGAAATCGTATTGACGCATCTTTAAGGTCGTGGAACCAAGCGCAAAGCAGTACTGAAGATTGGCTTGAGAACCCGGCTCGTCCACTTAGAAAAGTAGTGGAGCGCATGGCAACGGACGCACGGAATGCAGCGGAACGTAGCGCTCGGCGCAGACCTCGGAATCATCCCCGATTTAAGGCTCCGGTGACATTGGATGACAGGGTTTCGCAGCTCTCGTTTGGGAATCTAAGTGCTCTTTTCCCGTTGCATCCACCGGCTAATCGTGCGGATTTCGCGACAGGATTTTCAGCAAAAGAGAACCTTTGGATTCATGCACTGGTGGGTGGTTTCCCCGGGTTGACATCGAAGCTTGTTGAACGGCACCGTTCGAGCATTTCACCTCTAGTTCCCGCTCAAGTTGAGAATGGGTATGCGGTGGCGGTTGCTTTAGAACAGTTGCGTCGGCTCCGGAACCGTGTAAGTCATCAGGAACAGATTCTTAACGTTGACCACCAGGAACGGTTGGCAGACATGTATGCCTTGGTCCATGCAATGTCTCCCCAAACACTCGGTGTGATGAAGAAGATGGGTCGAATACAGCGCACTCTGCTGTTGAGGCCCCAGTATTAGCCGCGCAGGACGAGGACGAGGTTTGAGACGGCGAACTCGCGCAGCACCGGCACGCGGGTGACCCACCACGCCCACGCTGGGTGATAGCGGGGGAAGGCGGCGGCGAGGCGTCCGGTGGCTTCGGCCCATTCGAGGCCTTCGCGTGCGGAGACGGCGAAGAGTGTTTCGCCGAAGCGGTTCTTCGGTTCGTGCCCGTGCACTTTTGCGTATCGACGACGCGCGTACTCCCCGCCTACGTAGTGCTGCCACAGGCCTGTCTCGTGCCCGCCGAATGGCCCGAGCCACACCGTGTAGCTGAGCACCACAAGCCCGCCGGGTTTGGCTACGCGTAGCATTTCTTCGCCCATGGTCTGCCAGTTCGGGATGTGCTCGGCGACGTTGGAGGAGTACACGACGTCGAAGGTGTCGTCGGCAAATGGCAGCGCTGCGCCGTCGCCGCGTACGGAGCCAAACCCGGACAGGCCGGCGGCGGACATTTCGGAGACGCTGGGTTCGAGGCCGACGTAGAAGCAGTCCGCGAATTCTTCGGCGAAGTACCCGGGGCCCCCGCCGACGTCCAGGACGGATTGGTTGGTGATGGGAGGTAGGGAAAGGTCGTTGGCGAGGGCGTCGATAAGCATGCGCGTGTCGCGCGCCAGGGAGGAGTAGAACACGCGCGGGCGGAACTGCTCGTAGGGGAACGAGCGCAGCAGCCGCAGTGAGCGGCGGAGCGTGGCCATCCGGCGGGTGTGGTGCATTCGCGCAATGTTAGCACTGTAGCAACCGTGCTACGCTTCGGCGTATGGCACATCCGGAATCGGACGAATCGCTGGTGGAGCGCAGGATCTCCCAGCGCGAGCTGCGCAATGATTCGGCGAAGATCCTGCGTGAGGTGCGTGCAGGGCGCAGTTTCGTGGTGACGAACAACGGCGAGCCGGTCGGGCGCCTGATGCCTCTCGACGACCCGCAGCCACGCCTGGCCATTACCCGTCCGGCGACCCGGGTGGGTGGTTGGCTCGACCTTCCGGTACCGCAGGTGGAGGGCGAGTCGCTGGCGGATGCGCTCGACGATATGCGCGCGGACAGGTACTGACATGCGCAGGGTGTACGCCGACACGTCGGCGATGGGCTGTCTGCTCAAGTTGGAGCCGCACACGCACGCGATGCGGCTGTGGCTCGAGGCAGGCGAATACGAGGTGGTGTCGTCGGACTTGTTGGAGATTGAGCTGCGGCGCTTGGCGGTGCGCCTCGGCCGGCCGCAGGGGGAGGCCACGATGATCTTGCGGGGAATTTCGATCGCGGAACTTGGCCGAGGGACGCTGCGGGCTGCGAGTATGTTGCCGATGCCGTATTTGCGTACGTTGGATGCGATTCACTTACAGGCTGCGTTGGATTTGGAGGCGGATGCGGTGTTGACGTACGACGACAGGCTCGCCGAGGCCGCCCGTGAAGTTGGGCTCGAGGTCATTGCGCCGTGAAGGTGTTGTTGTTGTGTTGGCGCGACTCCACCCACCCGCAGGGCGGCGGTTCGGAGCGCTATCTCGAGCGTGTCGGGGAGTACTTGGCGGCCCAGGGCCACGAGGTGGTGTATCGGACGGCGAAGCATACGGATGCGCCGCGGCGGTCGCGCCGTAACGGGGTGCGCTACGAGCGTGCCGGCGGGAAGTTCAGCGTGTACCTGGCGGCGCCCTTTTCTATCTGGCGCAACCGGCCGGATGTGGTGGTGGATACGCAAAACGGCATTCCGTTTTTCGCCCGCTTGTTTACGCGCAGGCCGGTGGTGTTGCTGACGCATCATTGTCATAAGGAGCAGTGGCCGGTGGCGGGTCCGATCATTGGCCGGTTGGGGTGGTTTTTGGAGTCGAAGGTGGCGCCGCGGGTGTATCGGGGGGCGCGGTATGTGACGGTGTCGGAGGCGTCGAGAAGCGATTTGGTGGCGCTTGGCGTGCGCGGGGGTGACATTGAGATCGTGGAAAATGGCGTCGATCCGGTGCCTGCGCATGTGCCCACGCTTTACGACGACCACCGCACCCACCTGCTCACCCTCTCTCGGCTGGTGCCGCACAAGCGGATCGAGGAGGCGATCGACGCCGCGGCGCGCATCCCGGGCGCGGTGCTGGATGTGGTCGGTTCGGGCTGGTGGGAGGACGAGCTGCGGGCGTACGCGCAGGGGCGCGGCGACGTGGTGTTCCACGGGCATGTGTCTGAGCCGTACAAGCACGCGCTGCTGGAACGCGCGGATGTGCACCTGTTGCCGTCGCGGAAGGAAGGCTGGGGTATTGCAGTGATTGAGGCAGCGCAGCATGGGGTGCCCACGGTGGCGTACGCGTCGGCGGGCGGGGTGGCGGATTCGATTCGTGATGGCGAAACCGGCCGCCTCGTGCAATCGGGCGAAGATTTCGCCGAGGTTACCCGCGAAACACTTGAGCGCCGCGCCGAGCTGGCGGGCAATGCCAGGCGGTGGGCGCAGCGCTTTTCGTGGGAGGAGACCGGCCGCAGGTTCGCGGCGGTGCTCGCGAAGCTCGTTACACCTCGATGAGCTGCGTGGTCCAGTTCAGCTGCTGGATCTTGGTGTCCAGTTCGCGGTAGGCCTTGGAGGCGTTGTCGGCCATGTCGCGAAGCGCCTTGACGTCCACGGTGGGCACGAAGCGTACTTCGGAGCGCGAGTAGCGGGCGTTTGAAATCGTTGCAGCGTCGGCGACCGCGGCGTAGAGGCGGCGGGAGCGCAGGAGGGCGTCGCGGCGCGCGATGGCGTCGGTAAGCGTCGCGCCCTCGAAGGCGGTCTTCGCGTTGGTGTGGTTGATGCGGCGCACCAGCGTTTCGATCTCCTGCAGCAGCGCGGCGACTTCCTCGAGCATGTCCGCCGGGTCCTCCGGCGGGGTGTCGCCCTCCTGCATCAGCGCGCCCTGGACCAGGCGTTCCTGCAGTTTGTTCAGGCGGTCTTGCGCCTCGGCGCGGCGTGCGAGTGCTTCTGCGAGCAGCATGTGTGCCTCCTTGAAAGTTCTGTCCCCGTTCCCAACCCTCACGAAAGTGTCCGGGTCACCCCCAACGTCGCGGTAGTAAATCGTGCTCGGTGCAACCCTGTGGTGGGGGTTGTGCCCGTGTGCGTCGTGCAGGCCGCATGCGTTGTGCGTGTGAGCGGAATCGAACCGCTTCAGCCTTGATACGGCCACAAGGCGCCGGTGTGTGCTCCCTTTTCCCCGGGCGCGTGGGGTTGACGTTCGCTGGGTGCCGGTGTGCTTTCGCTACCGACAGTGTTAGGTGTCGAACATAGCAAAATGCCCAACCGCTGCAAAGGGGTTGGGCGTTGGGGTTTGCTGTGAGTTATGCGGCGGCCTGCGGGAAGAGGTCGCCGTCGCGGAGTCGGTCGCGCATTTCTGCTTCGACGAGGACAGGGATGAAGTCTTCGACGGTTGCGGTGCGCTTGTGTGCGCGGACGACGGCGTCGAAGGCGTCGTTGATCTCGAGTGCGTCGTACTGTCCGGCGAACTCGACGAGCAGGTCCTCGCGGATGTTACGCAGGGCGCGCTCGCGGATGATGCTGAAATCGATGTTGTTGTTGGCCACGGCTATACCTCCTTGATTCTGCGGTGCGTAACCTTTTGTTCATCTGGAGTTCACTTTAACCGCACAACATAATTCATGCAAGCTTTCAATCATGGGAGGTTCCAACTATCGGTTGCGGCGCAGCGTTGCTGGCACCGCGAGCCACAGTGCGAACAGTGCGATCCCCGCAGGTGGCAGCGGGTTCGCGGGCGCTTGCGTATCGACGACCCGCCCATCCGAACGCACCACCACCCCGATACCCATCTCGCGCAGCGCATCGGTGTCGTCGATGGCCGCTTGGGCGGCGACCCAGCGTGGTGATGGAGCGTCCACAACGACACCGTCGACGGTCAGCGCGCCGGATTCGACCACGTTCATGGCTTTGGGGGCGGGGTCGACGGTGGGGTGGTCGTCGATAAGCGTGAGCGTCGGGCGGGATTCAAAGAGGACGTCGCGGCCGTGGTGGTTGATGGCGGGGATCTCGACGGTGGTGGGGGTGAGTGCGGCGACGGCGACGGGCGCGTCGGGGACCTGCAGGAGCGCGAAGGTGAGACCGGCGAGGGCGCGGCGGGCGCTTAATGCGCCGGCGGCGGTGACCAGGGCGGGGATGGTGAGGATGAGCCACTTTTGGCTGTCGCGAAGCAGGCCGGCCCCGGGGACGTGCGCGACCACCGGGCCCAGCAGGCCCGCCCAGGACGCGAGCGCGATGCAGAAGCCGACCCCGGCGAGCACGAGTAGGCGGCGGGGCACCTCGCGCCAGGCCAGCGCGAGCAGCACGAACAGCGCGATGCCGAACAGGGCGAAGCCGGCCTCGCGGGAGGCGGGCACGGCGTGGGCGTTCCAGATCCCGCCAAGGCCCAGCATCGCGCCGAGGGTGCCAGTGTGCCCTTCGGCGCGCGGGGCGAACACCTCGGCGGACACGGCCGATGAGGTGCCGCCCGCCCCGGCGAAGATGCCTGCGACGACCCACGGCGCGCAGGTCAGCGCGGTGGTCAGAGGGCTGCGGGCCACGCACGCGGCGGCGATGGCGCCGGTCGGTGTCAGTGACGCCAGCCAGTGCGCAAGCCCGGACATCGGGTGCACCCCCAACGCCACCAGGGGCAGCAGCCAGGCCGCGGCGGCAAGCGACCACTGTCCCTGCAGCAGCCGTTCTACGACGAACGGGTTCCATACCGCCACCGTCATCGCCGCCGCCTGGCCCAGCGGGGTGCGGCCGAGTTTCCACCCCGCCCACGCGGCGGCCGCGGCCGCGGAAACCATAACCACGCGCAGGAACACCACCGGATACGGCAGGATGCCCAGCAACGCGTCTTGGGGGACGTTGCGGGCGGGCAGGTCACCCCACCCCAACGAGGCGCGGGTGAGTTCCATCGCGTCGAAGACCATCATGTCCCGCAGCGCGAACGCCTCGCCAGGGGCAAGAAACGGCCAGGTCAGCGCCAGAACCAGCAGGGCGCCATAGACCGGCGCCCACCACCTGCTAGCGGCGGCGCGCATAGGCCACCAGGCCAACGATGAACGCCGCGGCCGCGATGAACCGGGTCAGCACCGCCATGACTTGCAGGCCACGCAGCCAGGCCACGTCGCGGCGGGCGGCGTCGACAGCTGAGGTCTTGGTCTCCTCCGCAAGCACCCACTGCTCGGGCGGGCAGTCCCAGATCTCGTCGAGGATGCGGCCGGTGCGGCGTTCCGCGTCGACGGTGCGCACGCAATCGTTGGACAACGCAGCGGTGTACTTGTAGGTCTGCATGCCACGCACGTTGCCGGGACCTAAGTAATCCATGGGGACGTCTTGGCCGGAGGTGGTGTCGAACAGTGGGTAGGTGCGCCGTTCCGGCTGGTAGGGCAGCAGCGGGCCGAGCCCGGCGCGGCCTTTGGCGGGGAAGGCCGTGGAGGGGTCGATGAGAAAACTGTCCACGATCTCGCCGTCGATGGTTACCTCGGCCAGCATGGATTTGGGCTGTTTGGTGAGGGTGACGGTGCGGGAGCGGGCGTCGTCGAAAAGCATGGTGTACTCGCCGGGCTGCAGGGTGCGCTGCTGTGCAATCACGATGGGGGAGGCGATGTTGAGCGCGGCGCAGACGACAATGATGCCCAGGCAGATGGCTAATCGACGACGCAGGTTCACCCGCCTAACCCTACCGGGCGACTAGACTTTGCCCATCGTGAATCCAAGACCCGCTGTGTTGCCCGAGCTCGACGGCCTGCGCGCCGTGGCCGCGTACGGCATTGTGGCCACGCACGTTGCGTTTCAGACGGGGACCGGTTCGGCGGTGTTGGAGCGCTTCGACTACTTCGTGGCGGTGTTTTTCGCCCTCTCGGCGTTTTTGCTCGCGCGCGGCGGGATGCGCCCGGGCTACTACTCGCGGCGCGTTGCCCGCCTGGTGCCGGCGTACGTGGTGTGCGTGGCGGTGGTGCTGCTTGCGCTGCCGCCGCTCGCGGGGGTCAGCGCAACGCAGGTGGTGGCGAATGTGCTGTTGGTGCAGGTTTATGTGCCGCACGCGCTTATCGACGGCCTCACCCAAATGTGGTCGCTGTGCATCGAAGTCGCCTTCTACATCGTGCTGCCGCTGTACCTGCGGCTGGGCGCGCGGGGCCGGTACGTGGCGCTGTCGGTCGCGGTGGCACTCGGGTTCGTGTGGCCGTGGGCGGTCTCGGGCATTGCGGACCCGGCGGTGCTGAACCTGCAGATCTGGCCGCCGTCGTATGCGCTGTGGTTTGCGGTCGGGTTGGTGCTCGCCGAGGTAGAGCGCGCCGGGGTGCGCTACGCGGGTCCGCGTTGGCCGTTTGTGCTGCTGGCGCTGCCGGTGGCGTGGGTGGCGGGCGTGATCGGCCCGCGCGGCTTGGAGCACCCGAGCCCGCTGGAGTTCAACGTGCGGATAGTCCTCGGCGCGGTGTTCGCCGCCCTGCTGGTCGCACCCTTTGCGCTGGGGCAGAGGTTTGAGGGGACGGTGTTGTCGTCGAAAAGCATGCGCACACTCGGCCACTGGTCCTACTCGGTGTTTTTGTGGCACATGGCGGTGCTGTACTTCGTGTTCCCCATACTCGGCGTGCCCATGTTTTCGGGGCACTTCGTGCTGATCTTTACGACGACCACCCTGCTGAGCACCGCCGTCGCCTACATCTCTTACGAATCGGTGGAGGTACCCGGCGCGCGGCTGGTCAGGCAGGCCACGGCGAAGCAGGCGGCGAGGATGAGGAAGGTCGACGAGCCCGCGTAGTTCGCCGCCGGCCAGGGCGCACGTGCAAGCACGAGGCCGCACACGGTCATGGTGGCGGCGGCCAGGTGCGGCATCGGGATCACGGTGAAGCGGCGCACCAGCCACGCAAGCGCCACGGCGGCCGCGCCGGGCGGGGGTGCCACGGCGATGACGGCCAGGCCCGGCAGCCAGTTCCCGCCGGGCGGGGGCGTGAAGCGTTCGAAGCGGCGCCACGGCACCCACAGACATCGGGCGGTGACCAGCAGGCTGAGCACGGTGCCAGCGATGAGCGAGTACCGGTAGGCGCCGTCGCCGGTAAAGAACATCTCGAACTCGGCGGTGGGCGTGCTGGCGGCATCGGAGGGGACGCGGAAGGCTTGGGCGCCGGCGTCGATACGCATGGGCTCGAGCGGGACGCCGCCGAGGGTGGCGCGCAGGCCTTCGTTGAACGCGCGGGTGGTCAGGATCATGCGCTCGCCGGTGTGGTTGGGCAGCGGGGCGCGCGAGAGCATGACGGTTTCGGCGCGGGTGACAATCTCGTGCGTGCCGGCCTCGAGGAACACGCGGCCGGCGTGGCGCTCGCCGTCGATTGTCGCCGGATGAGAAAGCATCCATTCGCTGTCTACGGCGGTGGTGAAGCGGCGCTGGATGACATCGGTGTCGGGGAAGCGGCGCTGGAAGAAGTAGCGGTCGGCGGTGCCGGGGACCTCCACGATGCGACGGATGCCGGCGTCGAGTTCGCGGATGCCCACCGGTTCGGTCAGTTCCAGGCGGGTGGCGTCGCCGCGCGTGATGGTGCGTGGCTGGTCCTTGACCAGGGTGACGTTGCGGCATTCGCGGTTGCCGTTGCACAGCCGCACGGTGGTGTTCGCGGTGGTGGTGACCGTGACAGTGTCCTGCCGCGGCTCGAATTCGATCCACGCGTTGCGGTCGCCCGGCGCGGGCCACCAGGCGGTCTCGTCCAGGCCATCGAAGGCGGCGGTGATCGACTTCGCAGGGTCCGGGCCACCGAAAGCACCGGCGTCCGCGCGTGACGACGACACCCGCACCTGCCCATCCGCCACCACCCCGGTGCGGGTGCCTGCGGACGGGTAGTCCTTGACGCGGTTGCGCACGGTGGTGTCCTCCCACTCGTACTGCAGGGTGCCGGATTGCCCGTGGATCGTGCCGTAGTTGCGCACCGCCAGCGCCGGGGTATCCGTAACAATATCGGCGGGGGCGCTTGCGTCCCCGCTGGTCAGGCGCGCCGGGAAGTACCCGAGCTCCCGCCACAGCAGCGCGAGCACCTCACCGCCGCCGTCGACGGCAATCGGCGCGCGGTCGGTGTCCATGATGTCCGCGTGCGGGTCCAGCAGGAAGATATCCACCTCGCCGAAGCTCGCGTCCGGCTCGCCCAGGTTCGGCGTGACGGGCTGGCGCTCCAGGTCGCGGCGCACTACCACCGCACCCACGCCGATGGAGCGCAGCGCTTGCCTATCTGCGACCGCCACCTGCCCGTCCAGCCCACGAATCGCCTCCGGATCCACCAGCGGCACCGCATCCCTAAACGCAAAGCGCGTGCTGGTCAAGGCCTGGATCGGTTCGTCGCGTGTCCACCCCCAATGCTGGCGCGCAAAGGACGATGCCGGCACCACCAACGTGCGCGTGCCCGCGGCGTGCTCCTCCAACCACTCGCCTGCCGCCACCCAGTCCTCGGAGACCTCCGACCAGGTGCCCTCCGGCAGCAGGCGCAACGACCAGGCGGGCGCGAGCGCCACCGCAGCCGCCAACGCCACCCCAACCACCTGCGGGCGACGCACCGTTGATGCCACGAACCCCACCCCGAGCACCAGCGGCAGCCGGACGAGCGGGTCGAATTTGTGGAGGTTGCGCAAGGGGGCGAGGGTGTCGTCGTAAAGCGATGCAAGCATTGGCGAGGACCCCAACACCACAAACCCCACCACAAACACCGCAAGCAACGGCCCGCGCCACGGCATGTCGCGCCGCGCCAAGCCCGCCAGGCCGAACGCGGCGATCAGGCAGGTGGCGATGATGAACACCGGCTCCGCAACCAACAGGTGGCCGGCGACGCGCTCCGTGTCCACAAACGGAGTCCAACTGGTGGTGCCGCGCAGGATCTCCACCGGGTTGAGCCACGCGGTGGTCACACGCGCGGACTCGATGAAGTCTGTAAACGGCGGCGAATACATGCCCAGCACCAGAAGCGGGCCGATCCACCACGCCGACACCAACACCGCACCCAGCGTGAAGCGTGCGGCCTCACGGAAGCGGCGAAGCGCCACCAGCAGCACAAACGCCGGCAGGCACGCCGCAATGGTCGCCGTTGCGTTGACCGCACCCATGCACGCCACCGCCACCACCGCCGGCGCCACCCGCGGGCGACGCTGCACCAGCGGCACCAACGTCCACGGCACAAGCGCCACCGGCCAGGCCTCCGAAGAAATCGCCGTCAGCGTGGTCAAAATCCTTGGGCTCAACGCGTACAGCAACGCCGCGAGCACCGGCGGCCACGTGCCCCTGATCCCGATGCGCCGCGCCAGCACTAACGTGCCCGAATACGCCACACCCAGCAACAACGCCCACCACGCGCGCTGCGTCAACCAGTCCGGCAACCACCCAAACAGCCAGAAAAACGCACCCTGCGGAAACAGATACCCATACGCCTGGTTCTGCACCTGCCCCAGCGGAAACTCATCCGTATACGCGTGCGTCGCCCGTGCCAAAACCGCGCCGGGTTGGCAACGAGATCAAACTTGGTGTCGGCCGCAACCTGCCCCGGCGGCTGCGCCAGCGCAAGCAGGGTCAGGACCAGCCACCCAAGAACATGGGCGCTTCTCGACGACCCCACCCAGCCCTACTTCCGCGAGCCGTACTCCGGCCCGCCAAGCACCGCATCATCAGCGGAAACGGCCGTATTATCCGGCACCGTCGACTGGCCCGACGCCGCCGCGATACCCAGCACACCAACCACACCGAGCACAATGCCAACGACGGCGCTCGCCACGACAGGGGACGCGGCGTGGCGCTTCAGCGGCTCGGGGAGGTCAACGGTATGGGACATGTCGGAAAAGGCTACCAGCAGCGAGTAGAGTAGGGGCGTTTTCACACGCCACAAAGGGGCCACAAAGGGGTCAATCACATGCGGAATCGAGCCTTCGGCGCACGCGCAGCGCACGCCACGCGCGCCGTTGCGCTCGCGGCGTGCGTTGCGCTTGCCGCGTGTAGCGCCCCCGAGCCCGCGGAGGAAGCCACCCCGACCCCAGAAGCGGTGACGGAGCCGTCGACGGTGCGGGAGGGTGGGGTCGTCGATAAGCAAGAAGCTCCTGCACTGTTAAGCCCCGCGCAACAACGCGTGCCCGAGGACCTGCGGGCGCGGGTGGCGTCGCTGATGGTGGTTGGCGTGGCGAACTATGAGCAGGCGCGGGTGGCGCTCGACCAGGGTGTCGGCGGGCTGATCATTCCGAGTTGGGCGGACCCGCGGCTGCTCACTGAACCGGGCCGCAACATCAATGCGCTGCGGGAACAGTACGAGCGGTCGTTTTCCGTCGCCATCGATTTTGAGGGCGGCCGGGTGCAGCGCCACACCAACGTGCTCGGCGAGTTCATGCCGCCGCGCGCGCTGGCCGGCACCCCGCCGGAGGTCATCCGCGGCACCGGGTGGGACATCGGCCGGTCTCTGCGCGCGCACGGCATCAACGTGGACTACGCGCCGCTGCTGGACCTCGACGTGACCGACCTGGACATCGTCGGCGACCGCGCCTTCCACGGCGACCCGGCCGAAGTCGTGCGGGTTGCCACACTGTTCTCCCAGGGGCTCACCGACGCCCACGTCACGCCCACGTTCAAACACTTCCCCGGCCACGGGCGCGCCTCCGGCGACACGCACCACCAACTCGCCGTCACCCCGCCGCTGAACCAGGTCCGCGACCTAGACATGCGCCCCTACGGCCCGCTGCTGACGCAGTTCCCGCGCTCTAGCGTCATGATGGGCCACATGATCGTGCCGGGCCTTGGCCCCGACGGCGTGCCCAGCTCCATGAACCCCGAGGCCTACCGCGTGCTGCGCGAGGGCGACTACCCGGGCGGCGTGCCGTTCAACGGGGTCGTGGTCACCGATGACCTGTCCGGCATGCGCGGCATCCTCGATTACGCGCCCACCCGCGACGCCGTCGCCCGCGCCATCGCCTCCGGCGCCGACCAGGCGCTGTGGTCCACGGGTAAGGATCTGCCCGCCATCATCGACCACGTTGTGTGGTGCGTGAACAACGGCTACATCGCCGAAGACCGCATCGATGAGGCAGCCACCCGCGTGCAGCAATTGCTTATCGACGACAACCTCTAACCCGCTTTTTCAAACATCTGCATTACCCTTGTTTGGGTGACTACGGTGAAGGCAACCTCGCACAAGGCGAGCAGCAAGGGACGCGGCGGCAAGATCGCGCTCGGTGTGCTGCTCGGCATCCTCGCCATCGCGCTTGCTGTGTACCTGGCGGATCTGGCGATGCACCGCGGCAACGTCCCGCGCGGGACCACCGTCGGCGGCGTGAACATCGGTGCGATGAAGCCGGACGAGGCTCGCGCGAAGCTCGAGGGTGAACTCGGCAGCGCTGCTGACACAACCGTCGAGGTCCGCGCCGGCGACAAGACGTCCACGTTCGTGCCCGCGAAGTCCGGCCTGGACATCGACTACCAGGCCACCGTGGACGCCGCCGGCATCGAAACCGCCAACCCGATTTCGCGCCTGCGCGGCCTGTTCACCACCCACGAGGTCGACGCGGTTCCGCTTATCGACGACACCGCCCTGAACCGCACCCTCGACCGCATCAGCGACGAACTGCACTTCGACCCCACCGACGGCACCATCCGCGTCGAAGCCGGCAAGGCCGAGACCACCAAGCCGATCAACGGCCAGAAGGTGGAGCGCGACCTGCTGCGCGAGGAGACCACCACCGGCTGGCTCAACCCGGACGGCATCGATGTGGATCCGACCTCCGTGCCGCCCGCCATCGACGACGCTGTGATGAGCGCCGCCATGGACGGCCCCGTGCGCGCCGCCTTGGACGGCCCGCTGACCGTGACCGGTCGCGATGATCACAAGGCCGCTATCCCGCAGGAGCGGCTTGGCGAGGTGGTCAGCTTCCCCAACGTCGACGGCAAGATCGCCCCGAAAGTGAACGTCGAAGCCGCGCAAGCCATCCTGGCCGAGCAGCTCGCCGAGACCGAAGTGGAAATGCAAAACGCCCGCGTACTCACCGGCGGCGGCGTCGAACCCTCCGTCGACGGCACCGCTGTGGACTGGGAAAAAACCCTCGCCGGCTTCAACGACCGCGTCCTCGGTTCCAAGGGGCGTTCCTGGGACGCCGACTACAAGCCGGTACCCGCGGACTTCACCACCGAAGAAGCGAACAACGCCACCTTCAACGAAGTGGTCGGCTCGTTTACCACCGGCGGCTACTCGGGTGCTTCCGGCACCAACATCGCCCTGGTGGCCAACACGGTCAACGGCGCGATTGTGAACCCGGGGGAGACGTTCTCCCTCAACGGCTACACCGGCCCCCGCGGCACCGCCCAGGGCTACGTCGAATCCGGCATCATCCTCAACGGGCGTGCCGACACCGCCGTCGGCGGCGGCATTTCCCAGTTCGCCACCACCCTGTACAACGCGGCCTACTTCGCCGGCATGACCGACATCGCCCACACCCCGCACTCCTACTACATCTCCCGCTACCCGGCCGGCCGCGAAGCCACCGTGTACGAAGGCGCCATCGACCTGCAGTTCCGCAACGACAGCCCCTACCCGGTGCGCATCGCCACCAACGTCGGCGGCGGCCAACTCACCGTCAGCCTCATGGGCGTGAATACGGTCAACGTGCAGTCCATCAACGGCGGCCGCTGGGCCCAGACCAGCCCGCAGCCGGTCAACGTGTCCGGCCCGAACTGCTCGCCGTCCGGCGGCGCACCCGGGTTCACCACCTCGGATACCCGCATTATCTACGACCTCGCCGGCAACGAACTCTCCCGTGAAACCCAGACCACCGTCTACGACCCGCAGCCCATCGTCCGCTGCGGGTAGGGGAGCGGGTGCCGCACCACTTGACACTAGACCGCTTGGTCTATATTGTGTCGTTTTGGATCAAGAAATCTGACGGATAAGGCCCCTCGGCTCGTCGATTAGCAACCGCGCTCATCGCGCACGGTGCTCCCGAGGGAAGATCCGCCGGCACGCGCAACCGCCGCGCCGGAAGAGCGATATTTCAAGGAGCACCATGTCTTTTGGCATGCCCACCGACTGGACCCCAGCCACCCTCAGCAGCATGGACGGGCTGACCTTTGCGTTTACGTTGGATGAGACGGGTGAGGTGGTCGTCGCAACGTTTGATAGCGCTGTAGAAGGCCACGAATTCGTCGCAAACACCGGCGCGACATTCGAATACTCGCCAAGCGCCGCCGCCGTACGCGTTGGCGACGCCACCGTCCCACTCCCCAAACGTCCCGCCACCCGTCGCACCTGCACCTACCGCGAATGCGACCAACGCACCCGCGGCCACAACCAGCACTACATCCCAGTGCTGCGCGCCATGAACCAAAAATACGGCTGGTTCCCCATCGACATCCTCGCCCACGACGGCACCACGCTCACATTCCGCGTGAGCACACCACTTGGCGACGACACCATCACCGCCCACAACCACAACCCCGAAGACCTCGCACTCGCGCAGGAATACAACCCAGACTGGAAGATCCTGCGCTACACGGTTGATGGTGGCGGCTACCGCGCCATCCTGCTGTCGGATAAGCCCGTCACGGCGTGCACGACGGAAGCGTGAGGGGTTTAAGACTCCTCGTCCGGGATGTCTGTTACGCGGGGTGTTAAACGGGCTCGGTCTGCAAGAATCCGGCGGTCAATCTGCTTCATGGTCTCGACCAGTTTTGCGTCAGCTTCGGCTAGATTGTCGGATTCCCGACCAGCATTAAATAGCTCGTAGCGTTCTTTGGCTAGTCTGTTGGCCTCTTCGCGCGAGATTCTTCCGCGATCCTTCAACGGCTCGAAGCCATTGAATTCAATAAACGAATCGGTCTTCTCCAACCAATCCTTCATGTAGATAGGGCTTCTCATACGAGTCTGGAGGTCTGCATATTCCAAAAACTGGGAAACTAGCAGGTTGAGTGTGGTGAGCTCGGAATTTGTTAGATAGTTTTTTGCGGTGGTTACATCACCTTTCCGTACCACTTTCCCCTTGAAAGTGGATAACCCCAGGTTGTCGGCTCCGGGGTCGCAACGTGTCGCAATGATTTCTGAAGCAGTTTGACCGGTAACTGCGTAATGGAGTTTGTCCTGAATCCAGCTGAAAATCCCGCGTGTTTTGGGGCTATCTTTGTTGTAGTCCGTAGCAAGCGCGACAATGTCTCGTAGTCTGAGGTAGAGGCGAGCTTCGGAGGATCGAATATCCCGGATTCGCGCGAGTAGCTCGTCGAAATAATCGGTTCCGCGGGGGTCTTTGAGCTTTTCGTCGTTGAGGACGAAACCTTTTCTCAAATACTCCTGGAGTATTTCACTGGCCCAGCGTCGGAACTGATTTCCTCTTGGTCCTTTAACTCGGTAGCCGACAGCAACAATCGCATCCAGATTGTAATGTTTGAGTGTTCGCGAAACATCGCGATCTCCTTCAGATCGAACTATTTGAATTTCTTTAATAGTTCGATCCCTGCTCAGCTCGTTTTCGGCGTAGATATTCTTGAGGTGAATGCTCACGCTTGCCGGAGATATATCAAAGAGATCTGCGACTTCACTTTGAGTCATCCATACTGATTTGTCGACAACTCGCAGATGGACTTCCGTTAATCCGTCCTCGGTCTGGTAGATGACAAACTCGCCGTGATCCGTCGAGTCTAATTTGACCGTCCGCTGATCCATTTCGCCCCCAAAAATAACCAGTGCCTTGGAGCCGGCGACGGGAATCGAACCCGCACTCTCAGCTTGGGAAGCTGATGTTCTACCACTAAACTACGCCGGCAGCTTTTACGACTTTAGCACTGCAGGAACCGGCTCCAAAAACCGGGCAAGGGGTGGGGAAGTACACTCTGTGTCGTGCTGCTTTCAGATCACGACATTCGCGAATCCATTGACTCCGGCCACCTCGGCATCGACCCCTTCGATCCGTCGATGGTCCAACCGAGTTCGGTTGACGTGCGCCTGGATAAGTTCTTCCGAGTCTTTAATAACTCGAAGTACACGCACATTGATCCGAAGCAGGAGATGCCGGACCTGACAACGCTCGTCGAGGTTTCCGACGACGACGCCTTCGTCCTTCACCCCGGCGAGTTCGTCCTCGCCTCCACGCTGGAATGCTTCACGCTGCCCGCGGACCTGGCCGGTCGCCTCGAGGGCAAGTCCTCGCTGGGCCGTCTGGGATTGCTGACCCACTCCACCGCGGGTTTCATCGACCCGGGCTTCTCTGGGCACATCACGCTGGAACTGTCCAACGTGGCCAACCTGCCGATCATGCTGTGGCCCGGCATGAAGGTCGGCCAACTCGCGCTGTTCAAGATGACCTCCCCGGCTGACACTCCGTACGGCTCGGGTGCGCTCGGCTCGAAGTACCAGGGCCAGCGCGGCCCGACCCCGTCGAAGGCGTACCTGAACTTTCAGTAGGGCTGGTGGTGCATCGTCTAGCTAGACGGTCCGAACTGCTAGACGATCCACCCGCCTTGTCTGCGTTTCCCCAGGTCATGTTGAAGATGGTTTGCAATAAGGTGTGAATCGTCTAGCAGCCTGCCGAGGGAACTAGACGATCAACCCCACCACCGCGCTCACCCTGCAGTGCCAACACCGCCACGGCATAATGGCCACCATGCGACTGACTGTGATCGGCACTGGTTATCTTGGCGCGACGCATGCGGCGTGCATGGCGGAGTTGGGCCACGAGGTGCTCGGCGTCGACGTGGATGAGCACAAGATCGAGGCGCTGAAGAACTCCACGGTGCCGTTCTACGAGCCGGGTTTGCCGGAGGTGCTGGAGCGCAACATCGACGCAGGTCGCCTCAGCTTTACGACGAAATACGACGAGGCCGCCAACTTCGCCAACGTGCACTTCATCGGGGTGGGCACGCCGCAGCAGCGCGGGTCGTATGCGGCGGATACGCGCTTTGTCGAGGCGGTTATCGACGACCTCGTGCCCAAACTGCACGGCCACCACGTCATCCTGGGCAAGTCCACGGTCCCGGTCGGCACGGCCGCCGCGCTGCAGGAACGCGCCGACGATCTGACTCGTCGCGCCGGCCGAGGCGCGACCGTGGAGATCGCCTGGAACCCGGAGTTCCTGCGCGAGGGATACGCCGTCAAGGACACCATCGAGCCCGACCGGATCGTATTAGGACACCGCACCGAGAACTCCCACGCGGAGGAAATCGCCCGCGAGGTGTATGCGACGCCGCTGGCCAACGGCACCCCGTTTATCGTCACCGACCTGCAGACGGCGGAGTTGGTGAAGGTGTCGGCGAACGCGTTTTTGGCCACGAAGATCTCGTTTATCAACGCGGTGAGCGAGGTCTGCGAGATCGTCGGCGCAGACGTGACCCAACTCGCAGACGCGATTGGTTACGACGACCGCATCGGCCGCAAATTCCTCGGCGCCGGCCTCGGCTTCGGCGGGGGCTGCCTGCCGAAGGACATCCGTGCGTTCATGGCGCGCGCCGGCGAGGTCGGCGCGGACCAGGCGCTGACCTTCCTGCGCGAGGTGGATGCGATCAACATGCGACGCCGCCAGCGCGTGGTCGACATGGCACGCGAGGAACTCGGCAGCCTGATCGGCCGCAACATCACGGTGCTGGGTGCAGCGTTTAAGCCGAACTCGGACGACGTGCGCGACTCGCCAGCCCTCGCCGTGGCGGGCCAACTCTCCCTGGCCGGCGCGAACGTCACCGTCTTCGACCCGCAGGCGATGGACAACGCCCGCAAGGTCTTCCCAACCCTGGACTACGCCGACACGCTCGAAGAGGCGCTGCGCGGCGCGGAGCTGACCATCCTCGCTACCGAATGGGGGCAGTTTAGGGAGATGGATCCGGAGTGGGTTGCTGGGGTCGTCGAAAAGCAATTGCTTATCGACGCCCGAAACGTCCTGGACGTGCAACAATGGCGCAACGCCGGATGGGAAATGCGGGCGCTCGGACGCACCCTCTAGTCGACGAAACCGCGTGCCTGACAACAACTACAGATTATTAAGGCATGATGGGGCGCATGCCTAAGGACAAGTCAGGAAACTTTGCCAAGGTCGCCCTCGGCAGCGTCGCAGCGGCGTTGGGCGGCGTGGCCATCCACGACCTCACTCAGACCAAAAACCCGGTCCTGCGCAACTACCCCGTACTCGGGCACATGCGCACCCTGCTCACCGACATCGGCCCCGAGCTGCGCCAATACTTCATCGAGCGCGACTGGGACGGCCGCCCCTTCAACCGCGATCAGCGAAACGCAATTTACGAACGCGCAAAGGGCATGCAAAGCGAAACGTCCTTCGGCACCGTCCAGGACGTCTACGCCACCAACCACGAACACCTCGTACATACGCTCGCGCCTGTCGACGAACCCTCCGAACCGCCCCGCACCCTCATCGGCGGCAAGGACTGCACCCAGCCGTACTCCATCTCCATGCTGAACGTGTCCTCCATGAGCTTCGGCTCCCTGTCCAAAAACGCCGTGCGCTCCCTGAACAAAGGCGCAGCCATGGGCGGCTTCGCCCACAACACCGGCGAAGGCGGCATCTCCCCGTACCACAAGGAATTCGGCGGCGACCTCGTCTGGCAAATGGGTACCGGCTACTTCGGCGCCCGCACCCACGACGGCGACTTCGACCCCGCTAAGTTCCGCGACCGCGCCGCCGACGACCAGGTCAAGATGGTCGAACTGAAAGTCAGCCAGGGCGCCAAGCCAGGCATCGGTGGCGTGCTGCCAGCCGACAAGATCACCAAAGAAGTCTCCGAAATCCGCGACGTGCCCATGGGCAAGGACTGCATCAGCCCCGCAGCCCACCGCGTGTTCAGCACCCCTGTCGAGTTGATCGAGTTCATCGCGAAGATGCGCGAACTGTCCGGCGGTAAACCGGCGGGGTTCAAGTTGTGTGTGTCGAGTCGTCGAGAAGTACTTGCCATTTGCAAGGCCATCCGCGAGGTCGGCACCGCACCCGACTTCATCGTCGTCGACGGCTCCGAAGGCGGCACCGGCGCCGCCCCCATCGACTTCGAAGACCACATGGGCATGCCACTGACCCACGGCCTGATGACCGTGCACAACGCACTCGTCGGCACCGGCCTGCGCGACCAAATCAAACTCGGCGCGTCCGGCAAAGTCGCCGGCGGCTCCGACATCGTCATGCGCATGATCCAAGGCGCCGACTACACCAACTCCGCCCGCGCCATGATGATGGCCGTCGGCTGCATCCAGGCACAACGCTGCCACACCGGCGAATGCCCCACCGGCGTGGCTACCCAAGACCCGCGCCGCAACCGCGCCGTCGTGGTCAAGGACAAGTCCGAAGCGGTGTACAACTACCACAAGACCACCGTCAACACCGCCGTGCGCCTCATGGCCTCCATGGGAGTCACCGACC
This sequence comes from Corynebacterium sp. HMSC034B08, assembly GCF_001835805.1. Lineage (NCBI taxonomy): Bacteria > Bacillati > Actinomycetota > Actinomycetes > Mycobacteriales > Corynebacteriaceae > Corynebacterium > Corynebacterium sp. HMSC034B08. The sequence goes on from NZ_KV825906.1 coordinate 97,200, forward strand.
CGTCTGAGTTGCGCCCCGACATGCTGCGCCGCAACATCTCCCCAACCGAGTCCCGCTCCTACGCCTCCATCTACGAATGGCTGCGCCCGGGCCAGCTGCTCGAAGACCCGCCGTCATCCTGGACCGCCGACTGGAAGGCGGCCTCGCCGGACACCTTCCGTCCGGTGTAGTTCGGCTGCTGTCTGCTGGCGGGGCCGTTAACAACCTCTCGCGGCTGACAAAGTACGGCGGAATGTGTCAGTGACCGGCATCGTGCCTGGTCAAAAATCGACCCTGACAGATTTTGTGGAATCTGTCAGGGACGGAGCCTCAACGCCCGTAGCCGGCGGGCGTGCAAAATAGTTCCCGACCTCAGTGCGAAACCGGGAACTTTCTTACCTCGCCGGGGTGCCGACCTGGGCGAATGTCGTCGAGAAGGGGCCGATACCCCCAAATAGTTCCCCGGCCGGGAACTTTTTGCTGGGGGCTGCAGGGGGGGCATCAGGTCAGATCATCGATGGAAACTTCCCTGTCAAGGTTCATACGCTCACAGAAGTCTTCGTCGTGGCTGACGAGAAGAACCGCACCTGCATAACTCTCAAGAGCGGAGACAAGCCAGTTCACGGTTGAGATATCGATGTTGTTGGTGGGCTCGTCGAGAAGCAATAGCTGCGGAGCAGGCGACGAAAGAAGAACGCGGGCAAACTCAACGCGGAAACGCTCACCACCCGAAAGCGTTCCAATAGGCGCGTGCACAGTCTCATTCTGAAACAACAGTTGCGCGAGTTGGTCCCGAATATACTGCGGGTCAGCAGACGCGTTGGCCTCCGAGACCAATTCCAAAACTGACCGGTTGGGGTCAAGAACAATGCGTTGCCGGAGGTACCCCACATTCCTAATCACATACCCCGCGCTACCGTCTGCAACAGAGTTGAGCAGGGTCGTCTTTCCGCTGCCGTTCGGCCCAGTGATCCGGACACGCTCGGGGCCCACAACAGTGAGCCCTGGGATTTCCATAACACGGGTTCCGTTCGGAAGCGCCGTACCGGGAAGCTCAATGAACACATGTTGATCGTCGCGAACCTTGTCTTGTGCGTGACGATACGCAGCGAGAGACGACTCCACAGACTCGGCATGAGCCGCACCACGCCGAGCAGCAGTCTTCTCCGACCGATCCTTGTCCAGCCCCATCGCCATGCCAGGTTTGCGTTTGTTAGCCGCGAACTTCTTTCCGCGACGAGCGTCCCGGGCAATGCGAGTTTGCATCGCCTCACGCTCCCGAACCTGCCTACTGTGAACCGCCTTCTTGTCCCGCACCTCCCGCATCGCTGCGTCCTGTTCGTTGGCCAGAGTTTCGCAGTAGGCGGAGTAGTTGCCGGGGAAAAGACGTAGCTTCCCGTCGTGAAGTTCTGCAATTTCGTCCACGGAATCCAACAAGTCGCGATCGTGGCTCACCACAATTGCAGGAACGTTGGATTTGGAAAGAGAATGGATCAGCTGGGCTTTTGCTTCCGAATCGAGGTTGTTTGTTGGCTCGTCCATCACGATGAAATCGGGGTTGTCAGACATGAGCGCAGCTAGTGCAACACGAACAGCCTCTCCACCGGACATGGTGGACAGCGGCCTGTCCAAGTTGAGCGGGAGGCCGTGAGCGGACAGCACAGCCTGAGTCTCTTCAGCAGCATCCCACCGGTCGCCAATGAGCTCGAACAATTCGGGATTGAACTGGCCACCTTCGACGGCGTTGATTGCCTCGATGATTTCGGTAACCCCAAAGACGTCCGAAACCGTAGTGTCCGGTTGCAGCCCAAGATCCTGAGGTAGGTAAGCGATTTTCAACGGGCGTTCGACCGAACCCGTGCTCGGCTGTAGCTCGCCGAGAATGACCCTGATCAGAGTCGTTTTTCCGGAACCGTTATCGCCGATTAAGCCGGTCAGGTGACTTGAAAATATGGCATTCAAGTCCGAGAAGCAGGAGGTTCCGTTAGGCCACTCGAGGGAGACGTTATTTAGGGAAATAGGCATGCTCATTCAACTTTCTGTTTCGTGTTAGGCGGAAACACGGAACATGAGCACGGCCTACTCCTTCCTCCGGGGACAATTCCTCGTCGATACTATGGCAGTGCCTGTTGGGGGTCAAGGGGTTTGCGCTGCTGTGAGTCGGGGTAGGTGTCGGCCACTCACAACCCCTCGTGGCTGACAGATTGCGGCGGAATGTGTCAGCGACCGGCATCGCGCCTGGTCAGAAATTGGCCCTGACAGATTTTGTGGAATGTGTCAGGGAGGAGGCCTTAACGCCCGTAGCAGGCGGGCGTGCAAAATAGTTCCCGGCATCAGCGCGAAACCGGGAACTATTTTGCCTTTCCGAGGTGCCGACCTGGGGGAATGCCGGCGAGAAAGGGTCGAAACCCCCAAATAGTTCCCCGGCCGGGAACTATTTTCGCGCAGGGGCGCCGGAAGGGGAGGCACCGGCAGGAAGCGGCGCCCAACCGCCAACCGCCAACAACACCTAGTGCTGGTGGTAGTCCGCCAGGAAGTTGCCGAGGCGCTCGATGGCGTTTTCCAACTGGGACGCCCACGGCAGGGTGACCACGCGGAAGTGGTCGGGGGTGGGGTAGTTGAAGCCGGTGCCTTGGACCATGAGGATCTTCTCGGATTTGAGGAGGTCGAGCATGAAGCGTTCGTCGTCGTGGATGTTGTACATTTCGGCGTCGATTTTGGGGAAGCAGTACAACGCACCCTTGGGTTCGACGACGGAGATGCCGGGGATCTCTCGCAATTTCCGGACGGCGATGTCGCGCTGTTTGCGTAGGCGGCCGCCGGCGCCGGTGAGTTCGTAGATGGACTGGCGGCCTCCCAACGCGACCTGGATGGCGTGTTGGCCGGGCACGTTGGCGCACAGGCGGGTACCCGACAACAGATCAAGCCCTTCGATGAATCCCTTGGCGCGGCGGCGCGGGCCGGTTACGACCATCCATCCGGCGCGGTACCCGCAGACGCGGTACGCCTTGGACAGGCCGTTGAAGGTGATGCAGAGGAGGTCGGGGGCGACTTCGGCCATGGAGATGTGCTTGGCGTCGTCGTAAAGTACGCGGTCGTAGATTTCGTCGGCAAGGACCATGAGCTCGTGCTCGCGGGCGATGTCGGCGATGCCTTCTAGGATCTCGCGGGAGTAGACGGCGCCGGTGGGGTTGTTGGGGTTGATGACCACGATCGCCTTGGTGCGGTCGGTGATCTTCGAGCGAATGTCTTCCAGGGACGGATTCCAGTTGTCCTCTTCGTCGCAACGGTAGTGGACGACGTTGCCGCCGGCGAGCGTGGAGGCGGCGGTCCACAGCGGGTAGTCGGGGGCGGGGATGAGGATTTCGTCGCCGTCGTTGAGCAGGGCTTGGGTGACCATGCTGATCAGTTCGGACACACCGTTGCCGAGGTAGACGTCGTCGATGTCGAAGTGCGGGAAGTCTTCGATCATTTCGTAGCGGGTGACCACTGCGCGGCGGGCGGAGGTGATGCCTTTGGAGGTGGTGTAGCCCTGGGAGGTGGGCAGGTTGGCGATCATGTCGCGCATGATCACGTCGGGCGCTTCGAAACCGAACACGGCGGGGTTGCCGGTGTTGAGTTTCAAAATGGTGTGCCCGTCACGTTCCATCTGCTCGGCGGTGGCGGTGACGGGGCCGCGGATGTCGTAGAAGACGTTCTTGAGTTTTTCCGCCTGGTCGAAGTGGCGGTGCGGTTTCAGTGGCTCGCTCATGGGTTACCACTGTAGGCCGGGTCTACTTCCGGCGGAAGCGATTGACGGTGTCTTGTGCGATGTTGAGCGCGTCGTTGGTCATTTGGTTGATTTGGTCTTTGCGTTGTGCGCGCATGAGGGCCTGCTGGTGGACCTGGGCGGCTTCGATTTCGAGTTGTCGGCGTTTGATTTCTTGGCGGCGCTGTTGTTCGAGTTGGCGCAGGCTGGGGGTGTACCAGGAGTCGGGCCCAACCTTCATTACGTAGAGCAGGATGAACAGGGTGGGGATGATCAGTAGCGACAGGCCGGACAGCGCAGTTGATCCCGCGGCTCCGAAGATGCTCACCAGGCCGATGGAGCCGATGGTGCCGAGCCAGAACACGCCGGCGCGGGTGCGGCGCCCGGAGCGGCGTGCCTGCATGATTTCGGCTTGGCTGTACAGGACCGCATCGTCGGACACTTGCTTATCGACGACCCCACCGCCCCGGCCCGTCGGCAAATCCCCCAAAATCGGCTGCAGGTCCTGCTGCGTTTGGGCCTCGGCGACGGCTTGGCACCGGTTGTCAAACTCGGCCATGTCCAACCGGCCTTCGCCGAGCGCGCGGCCGAGGATGTCCATGGCGTCCATGCGCTCTTGGTCGCCGATGCGGAAGTTGCCGTAAGGGGTGCTCATGGACGTGATGTTAGTTCAATGCGTGCCACTGTTCGTCGATACCTGTGGTGCCGTCGGCGAAGCGCTGCTTTGTGGCGTCGTAGACCTCCTCGGGCAGCTGGTAGAAGTACACGCGCGGCATGACTGCTTCGGCGTTGTCGAGGTAGGTGGTGACAAACTCGCCGACGTTGTCCTTCTTCGCCGATTCCGCGTTGACGTAGATGAACAGCGGGCGCGACAGGGGGTAGTTGCCGCTCTTGGCTTCGTCGGCGGTGGGGGCGATGCCGTCGACGAGTACGTTGTCGATCTTGTTGCGCACCGTGCCCTCGGTGGCTAGGTAGTTGCCGATGCCCATGAAGCTCAGGCCGTTGACGTCTTCGGAGACCCACGTGGACAATTCTTGGATGTCGTCGCTGGATTGGTAGTCGTCGCGGATGGTGTCGTTGCCAAGCACCATGTCCTCGAACACGCCGAGGGTGCCGGAGCCGGTGGGGCGCCCGTAGAGGTTGATTTTCTCGTTCGGCCAAGATGGGTCGATGTCGGACCAGGTGGTGACGGTGGATTCCTTCGACCAAATGTCGTGGAGTTGCTCGACGGTCAGGTCGGTGGCCCAGTCGTTGTCGGCGTGTTTGACGATGGTGATCGCGTCCAGCCCAATCGGCAACTCGAAGAAGTCCACGCCGGCCTCGGCGCATTGTGCCTGGTAGTCCACGGAGGATTCGCTGCCGGGAATGGCGACGGAGGCGTCATTGATGTCGGCGTCACCGGCGCAGAACCTGTCAAAGCCGTCGGTCGAGCCGACCGCCTCAAGCGCGGCGTCGAAGTTGTAGCGGTTGAGCATGTAGCGCGTGATGGGCTCGACTGTCGACGAGCCCGTGATGGTGAACGCCTCGCCGGAACCGGAACCGGAGCCAGTGCCAGATCCGGAACCGGCGCAGGCACCCAGCGTCAGCGCCGCCGCGGCCGCGAGTGCGGCGGTAAGGGTCTTACGCATCGTTGTGACCCTTTCGCATTTCGACGCGGAACTCGCGAAGCAGTTTGAACAGGCTCGACCAGGACCCTTGCGCGTTGGCCCAGTATTCGGGGAAGTTCTCCAGCTCTTCTTCCTGCTCTGGGGTGACGTTCGGGTTGACCTTCTTGTAGCGCGCGTGGTGGTCGGTGTCGGCGTCGGTGTCGTCGTTAAGTAGTGCTTGGTTGGTGGCGTGGCGGGCGGCGAGCTCGTCGCGAAGTTCAGCGGCGGTTTCCTCGAGCTCGTTGAGCAGGGCCACAAGGGCGTTGTCGGGGGCTTCGTTCTGGATGAGTTCCTGTGCCATTGGCGACAGGTCTGGTGTCTGGTTCGCGTCGGTCATGGTGCTGCTCCTTAGGTGAGCGCGTTGGAGATGAAAACGGCGAGGATCGGGATAGCGAAGAACACTCCGCCGATCCAGAGGAAGACATAGAGCTTGTTCTTTACGGCGAGGCCGGCGAGCCAGTCAGAACCGGCCGGCGGCAGTTTGCTCATGAACGGGATGCCAAGGATCACGGCTGCGGCGCACACGTTGAATAGGGTGTGCACCAGCGCGCCTGCCATGGCGGCTTCGGCGTCCGCGCCGGAGACAGCGAACGCGGCGATCAGGCCGGTGACGGTGGTGCCGATGTTCGCGCCGACCACGAACGGGAACAGCGTGCGGACCTCGAACTTGCCGGAGGCCGCCAGCGGCACCGTCAGTGCGGTGGTGGTGGAGGAGGACTGCACCAGGGTGGTGATTACCGCGCCGGAGAGCAGGCCGACAAACGAGTTCTTGCCCAGCGCGGCGTAGAGGATCTCTTGGGCCTTGCCCACCAGCAGGGCGTTGAGCAGGTTGCCGATGAACTGGATGGACCACAGAATCAGTGCGATGCCGACGATGGACAGGGCGATGCCGCCCCACATATCGCCAAGCGGTTCGACCAGGCTGCCGGCCAGGGCAACGAGCGGTTCGGTGATGGTGTCCAGCCCGTCGCCGATGGCCTCGAAGGCACCGGCGACAACACCTTCGCCCTGGCCACTCAGCGACGGCGCGATCGCCGACGCGGTGCGCGACAGGAACCCGGTGAAGATCTCCAGCGGGAAGAAGATCAAGATGGCGATGAGGTTGAAGAAGTCGTGCACGGTCGCCATCGAGAAACCGTTTTTGAACTGGGTCTTGTTACCCGCCAGGCCGAGCGCGACCAGGGTGGAGGTCACCGAGGTACCCATGTTGGCGCCGAAGAGCATCGGTACCGCAATGCTCAGCGGCAGGCCGCCGGCGATCATGCCGACCACGATCGAGGTGGTTGTCGACGACGACTGAATAATCGCCGTGGCCACCACACCAATGGCAAGGCCGACGAACGGGTTCTCGGCAAACGAGAACAGTTCCTTGGCCTGGTCGCCGGCGACCATTTTGAAGCCGTCGCCGATCATGCCCACGCCGTTGAGCAGCAGCCAAACACCGAGCGCTACGGCGATCCAGTTCGCGGCCTGCTTGGCGGCGCCGTCGAGAGGCAAAAAGCCCAGTGGATCCTTGGGAGCGTCATCCTTCCGGGTGGCGGTGTTCTCCGGGTTTTCCGGTGCTGCTTCCTTAAGCGCGGTGCCCCCGCCCGCTGCGTTGCTGTTCATGATCACCCGAGTGACCGTATACGGGCGGGGTTCAATCCAGGTGACGTCTGGGTGAACGCTGGGAGAACTTTCTAGTCTTCTCCGAATTGCGATTGGTGCAGTTTCCAATATGCGCCTTGCTTTGCGACGAGCTCAGCGTGGTTGCCTTGCTCCACAATGGCACCCTTTTCCATGACGAGGATGGTGTCGGCGCCGCGGATCGTCGACAAGCGGTGTGCGATGACGAATGAGGTGCGGTTGGAGCGCAGCGCGTTCATCGCCTGCTGGACCAGCACCTCGGTGCGGGTGTCCACTGAGGAGGTGGCTTCGTCGAGAATCAGCAGCGCAGGCTGGGAGAGGAATGCTCGCGCGATGGTGATCAGCTGGCGCTCACCTGCGGAGATAGACCCGCCGTCTTGGTCGACGATGGTGTCGTACCCCTCGGGCAGCGCGCGCACGAAACGGTCCACGTAGGTGGCCTTCGCAGCTTCGATGACTTCCTCGTCGGTGGCGTCGAGGCGGCCGTAGCGGATGTTTTCCATGATCGTGCCCTTGAACAGCACGGCGTCTTGCAGCACCATGCCGATCTGGCTGCGCAGCGCGGCGCGTGGCATGTCGCGGATGTCGGTGCCGTCGATGGTGATGGCACCTGCGTCGACGTCGTAGAACCGCATGATCAGGTTCACCAGCGTGGTTTTGCCAGCGCCGGTCGGTCCGACGATCGCGGCGGTCTGGCCCGGCTCGACGCGCAGGTTCAGGTGTTCGATGAGTGGGGGAGCGTCCGTGTAGGAAAAGGACACGTCGTCGAACTCCACTAGACCTTCGACGCGGCCGTCCATGCGGGCTTGGGCGTGGTCCTCAACCTCTTCCTCAGCGTCGAGCAGTTCGAAGACGCGCTCGGCGGACGCAACGCCGGATTGCAGCATCTGCATCATGCCGGCGATCTCCCCGAGCGGCTGGTTGAACTGGCGGGAGTACTGGATGAACGCGGTGGCGTCGCCAAGCGTGAGCTTGCCGGAGGCGACCTTCACACCGCCGAGCACCGCGATGGCCACGTACGACAGGTAGGAGACGAACTGCATGATCGGATGCATCGAGTTGGCCAGGAACTGCGCCTTCTGGGCAGCACCCGCGAGTTCCTCGTTGCGTTCGTCGAACTGGGAGCGCAGCTGGTCGGTGCGGCCGAAGATGACCGCCACGTCGTGGCCGGAGAAGGACTCCTCCACGTGCCCGTTGACGTCGCCGGTGGCCCTCCACTGGGTGGTGAACTGCTTCTGGCTGCGCGTGCCTACAACCGCCATGGCCAGGCCGGTCAGCGGGATCGCCAGCAGGGCGACCAGTGCCAACTGCCACGAGATGGCGAACATCATCACCAGGATGCCCACCACGGTCAGCATCGCGTTGAACAGCGAGGACAACGACTGCTGCAGGGCTTGCTGGACGTTGTCTACGTCGTTGGTGGTGCGCGACATGACGTCGCCACGCTGACGGGTATCAAAGTAAGACAACGGCAGGCGGTTGATCTTCGCTTCAACCCGTTCGCGCAGGCTGAACACCGCCCGGATGGATAGTTTGTTCAGGATCGCGCCCTGGGCCCACATCAGCACCGCAGAGGCCAAGTACAGCGCCAGGACCAGCACGATCAGGTCGCGGAGACGGTCAAAGTCGATGCCGCTGCCCGGGGTCAGTTCCATCGCGCCGGCCATGTCCGCGAACCGGTCCTGCCCGGCCGCCCGCATCGCTTCGACGGCTTGCTCCTTGGTGGTGCCGGGCGGGAGTTGCTTGGACACCACGCCGGAGAAGATCACGTCCATGGCGCGGCCCATCACACGCGGGGCGTAGACGGCAAGCACGACGGACAGGGCGTTCATGACAAACACCGCCGTCAGCGCCGCCTTGTAGGGGGCGAGCAGCCCAAGGAGGCGTTTCGCGGACGGCCAGAAGTTCTTCGCCTTGCGCGGCGCCTTGCCGGAATAGTCGTCGCCGGCCATCTTCTCTTCGTATTCGGCGAGTTGCTCGTCAGACAACTCGGTCATGTGCTCACTCATGCGTCCACCTCCGCCTGGCTGCGTTCGATCTGACGGTAGGTCTCGGACTGCGCCAGCAGTTCTTCATGCGTGCCGCGGGCGACGATGCGCCCGGCCTCCATGACCAGGATCTGATCCGCATTGCGTATCGACGCCACCTTCTGCGCCACCACAATCACCGTCCGGTCCTGTACCGTCTCGCGCATCGCGGCGTTCAGGTTTGCCTCGGTGGTGGCATCCAGCGCGCTAAACGAGTCGTCGAACACATACACCTTCGGGTCCGCCACCAGCATCCGCGCAATGCACAGACGCTGGCGCTGCCCGCCGGAAACGTTCGTGCCTCCCTGGGAGATCGGCATGTCCAGATCCTCCACGAACGACGCCTGCGCGGTCCGCAGCGCCGCCCACAACTGTTCATCCGTGGCGTCGGGGTTGCCCATGCGCAGGTTCGAGGCCACCGTTCCCGAAAACAGCCACGGCTTCTGCGGCACCATCGCCACCGCCCGCACGAGATCCGCGCGAGGCATGGTGGTCACCGGGGTGTCGTCGATAAGCACACGCCCCGAAGTAGGCGAGTACAACCGCGGCAGCAGCCCCACCAGCGTGGTTTTGCCACTGCCGGTCGCGCCGATGATCGCCGTGGTCGTGCCCGGACGCGCCTCAAACGAAATCCCCTCCAGCACCGGCTTTTCCGCGCCGGGGTAGGTGTACGACACATCCTCGAAGCGCACGACGCCATTGCTTATCGACGACCCCACCGTCGCCGGCGCCTTCACCTCATGCCCAAGCACCTCCTCGATGCGGGTGGCACACACGATCGCGCGCGGCAGCATCATCAGCATGAACACACCCATCATCACCGCCATGAGGATCTGCATCAGGTACTGCATGAACGCGGTGAGCGAGCCGACCTCCACCAGGCCCTCGTCCACACGATGCCCGCCAAACCACAACACAGCCGCCGTGGCCAGGTTCAAAATCAGCATGATCGCCGGGAACATCGTCACAAACACCCGGCCGATGTTCAGGCTCAGCTTGGAGATGTCCTCGTTGGCCTCCGTGAAACGCTGCGCCTCGAACTCCTCGCGGCCGAACGCACGCACCACACGGATGCCGGCGATCTGTTCGCGCAGCAGACCGTTGATGTTGTCCAGCTTCGACTGCATTTTGCGGAACATCGGCATCAACAGGGCCGCAGTGATACCGACAACCACGGTGAGCACCAACACCGCCGTGACCACCAGCCACGACATACCCGCATCTTGCCGCAACGCCATAATGATGCCGCCGATAGCCATGATCGGCGCTGCCACCATAAAGTTCATGAACAGCAGGAACGTCATCTGCACCTGCTGCACGTCGTTCGTCCCGCGCGTGACCAAGGTGGCGGTGCCGAAGTGCGACATGTCCTCGTGGTCAAAGCCCGTTACGCGCTCGTACACCGCCGCGCGGATGTCGCGGCCGGTGTCCATGGCCACCTGGGAGGCGAACCACACCGCCGCGATCGCCGCGGCGATCTGCACCAGTGCCACCACCAGCATCGTGCGGCCGACCCGCCAGATATACGGCACGTCAGCCTGCGCGACACCGTTGTTGATGATGTCCGCGTTCAAATCCGGCAAGTACAGCGTGGCCAGGGTCGTGACCAGCTGGAGCACGATCACCAGCGCAATCGTCGGCGCGTAGCGTTTTCCAAACCGCGTGGTTAAGCGGATGAGATCCATCTAGTCTCCTGAATTCACAAAAACGGTCTTACCTCGCAGCTCGATCACGCTGCGTGCCAACCACGGCAGTGACCAGAGCCAAAAGTGCCAGAACCATAGTTGGGAAAGCGAATCGTCTCTCGGGCTCAAAGTCCACCCACTTTCCAAGCGAAACGTGAGGCAACCACTTCGAAGCATGTTCGGACAGCATTGAAGCTAACAGGGGTTCTGCAACGACGAAATAAGCTACGAGTGCAACCAAAACGACGGCCCACCGTCTTAGCAGTGTTGCTGCCGCAAATGCGATCACGGCAACGGTGGCGTAGAGAATGGATCCGCCCAGGATGACGGTACCAAGGGGCGCTTCGGGGGTGAGGCTTGGTACTTCGGCTTGCCTCAAACCTGCCGTCAACCCAGCGATCGATAATGCGGTTAGGATTGCTCCGGTTATTAACGACAAAAGTACTAGAGATAGCGCCCGAACGGCGAAGATCGTTCTCAAACGCCGCGCCGCGACCGCAATATTGAGCAGAGCGCCCGATGAGAGCTCGCTTCCAGCGAAAAGAACGCCGTGGAGTGAAGCCGCAAGTGGCGCTAGTAGATAGATCGAGGTTGCGGCGAGATCCAGCTTTTCCGGATCTTCTGAGTCGGGCCCGAGTGCTGCCGTGGTGTCGATCGAGACCGCACCGGCATCTGAGGAGGCCCCGCTTGATGCCATGACTGCGGCGTATGACAACAGTGCGGTTAGTAACGACGCAACTACGAGTAGAGCAAAGACTTCCGGATGAAGTAACCACCTTCTGGTTTCGACTTTGACCACCGTCTTACGGTCTGCCGTGTGCATGAAACTGATCCTCCAAAGTGTGCTTCTTCGTCTCCAGATTCAAGACCGGAATGGAGTGCTCCTCCATTAGGGTCCGTAGGGTTTCGACATTCTGATCGTCCACCTCCAGCACGCCAGGGTTGTGTGAGCCAGTTCGGACAAGTCGATGATCAATGATGGAACTGATCGCCTCACTCAGTTCCGGCGGATAATGTACTAAGAAAGATTTCGCTTCCCCCACGTAGCTAGCGAGCTCACCAGCAAAAATCATTCTTCCGCGTTCCAGGTGGATGATGTGGGAGCAAAGGGTTTGAATTTCATTGAGGTCGTGGCTTGAGATTAAGACAGTGCGTTCGTCAGTTGGTAACTGCTCTATGAGGTTTCGCATAAGCAGGCGCCCCTGGGGATCTAAACCGTTCATTGGTTCGTCAAGAATGGTAAGGAGTGAACCATTAATCAAAGCGGCACCAATTTGCACCCGTTGACGGTTTCCAAGCGATAGCGTCCGAACTTTTCTCGACGAATACTCACCCAACGACAGGGATTTAATTACGTCCTTGACTTCCTCGTCCGTTCGCCCAGTAAGTTGACCAAGGTATGTCAAAGTTCGTTTGACTGACCAGCGCGGCCAAAGCGCCATTGCGTCGATTGCAGCTCCAGTCCCGCTCCCTATAGTTTCGCTGGAGGCGAGGTTTTTCCCGAAGAACTCGATTTCCCCGTGGGAAGGGCGTTCGACTCCGGCAATAAGGCGTAGAAGTGTGGACTTTCCGCTACCGTTCGACCCCACAAGACCCACTACTGTCCCTGCGGGGATCTCTACATTGATGTCATCGAGTGCGAGAGTCGAACCATACCTCTTGCTAAGATTAGAAAGTTTTACAGCGACTTGAGGTGTTTTCATCTAAGTACCATTCGTAGGCAAGTAGCCCCGCTTGTAAGTGGGGCTACTTCGTAGGTGGTTAGGGCGCAGCTTTAGCTAGTTGCCGTAGCTGGCGCAGACGTAGAAACCGATGCTGATGCAGCCTCCCATTCGCGGATCAAGTTCCGGTCGAACCTTGAGCAGGGGACCCTCAGCCTCACGACCATCCTCGGGTAGCTCGAATTCGCGCGTTGTGAATCGCAGTCCGTCAGGAACTGGCACTCCGCGCTCTCGCAAAGTCTCGAGATTGGCGGTCTTTGCAGTAAGCTCCTTCCTTTCCGCATGGGTGGGGAGCTGAGCGACATCGTTGATGTAGCCGATGAACCCATCAGAAGCGATAACTTCGATGAAGTCATCGATTTGCTTCGTGATCGTTTCCTTGTTGATGCGAAGCTCTACCTAAGCGATCTCGCTGTCGATCTTGTTGAACGTGGTATTTACGGACATGGTGAATCCTTTCTGGTATTGCAAGGATTTGCTTGGGGGTGAACAAAGGGAGTCATCCGATGTTGGCGAACGAGCGAATTTTCTCGAGCCAGGACTTATTGTCGTTAGTTCCACTGACGAGTCTGAAGTTCACTAGAAGCGAGATTCTGTCTCCGTTAGTGAGATAGAGGTTCAGGGGCTTACCAAGATCCCTAACGAATCCGAGAGAGGGAAATCCGCCTCGGCTACCGCCTGCTGTGAAGCGTCCATACTCGGGTGTGAACTCGACGTCAACATCCTGGATATCAGTGGGCCGCAGAGTCAGCCAGTCACCAAGGACCAATTCCTGCTCGTTGAGAAAGATTTCGCCTTGGTGCGGAAAAAGAGCCGCCTGATTCGCAAGCCCGAACAGTCGTCGACCAGCATCATTCGACTCGAGCTCAGTTTTAGTTGCGCCGTGAAAACTGGCTCTATCCGTGAATTTCTTAGTCGCTTCCACAGGTGCACCCCTTAAGCCAGTGCCGTCTCGCTGTCGAACGTGTAGGTCACTTTCCTGACTCCGTCTGACAAGAGTTTCGCCACGCAAAACAGAGTGGGTCGGCCGTCGCCAAACCGCGAACGTTGGATCTTCAGGCCCTCAGGCACATGGATACCTCGATCTTCTAACTCATCTTCGTCGAGGATCGTGCCTCGAACGAACTCGTCTCGTTCCTGAACCGGTAGCGCATACAGTTCTTGCAGCATCGCGACAAACTCGTCCCCGGTCACAAAATCTCTGATCTCGAGAAGCCCCTGTTTTGCTTCCTGTCGGACCATCTCCTGGCTCAATGGGGGCATTGGAGCGTCTTCCTCGATTACCGGGTAGTCGATCCGCTCCATTTCGAACGGGGCAACGTTTTCCTTGTCCAATGTGTACTCCTTTCTATTTCCGTTGACTTCAGTGGGGAGGGCGACCGTTTGACCGCCATCCTCAGTTTGAATTACCGGGTCCGATCCGGGTATCAGCCAACTGGACATTTAAATTTGGCCAAGTAGCTATGAATCCTTAGTTGCCCGAGGGTGTGTTGACGAGCTAGAATTGCGCAATGTCCCGCCTGTTTTTTGCTGGTCAAGGATTTTGTGACTAAACGGGGTGTCACTTTGGAGCGCGTAGTCTCAGATTCGGGTGACGATCCCTTTAGGGGTCGGACGTGGAGCGACCTCATCTACCCTGCGTCAATCTGCTTGATCGGTTTCGTCTCACTGAGCGGAGCTAGCGAGCAAAGTCGGGTGGCGTTAATAGCGCTAATCGCATTGATGATCGCGCTGCAATTTCAACGCAAACGATATCCTTTTCTGGTTCTTTTTCCGCCAGCAGTTTGTGCTCTTTTTGTAACTAACGTCTTCTTTCTTCCGACCGTGTTCAACTTGGCACTGCGTAAGCGAGGATGGGGCAGTTTCGCGGCTGTGGTCGCTGCTTTCGTCCTCTGCCGAGTCGGGTGGTCGGATAAGGAAACGATCGTCACTGTTCAGGCGGGTGAGAGGGAAACCAATGATCCAACTATTGCCTGGCTGGTTGAAGGCACGGTTCTCGTCATTGCGCCGTTCCTGGCTGGGCTGGTTATTTCCTACAATAGAAATCTGGTTGAGTCGTACCGGGTGATTGCGCAGCATAAAGAGCTGGAGCGGCAAAGGGTGGCTACAGAGGCCGTCCTCAGGGAGCGAGCCCGGATCGCCAATGAAGCGCACGATCATGTTGGCCATAAGTTAGCGCTGTTGTCACTGCAAGCGGGTGGCCTCGAGGTCAACGCCGAAGCTGGCCCCGACGTGATCAAGGAGAACGCCCAATTGATACGAGAGACCGCGGTAGAGACGTTAGCGGACCTCAGAGTTCTTATTGACCGCTTGGACGATGCGTCGGCTTTCCAGGCCCCCGAAGATTTAGCTGCGATCGTGGCTGAAAATCGGAGAAGCGGGGCCGACATTACGCTGAACACTAGATCGCTTCGCCAGTTGGATGCAATGCCACGGGAAATGCGCCAGCTCGTCTCGCAAGTAGTTCAAGAGGCTCTAGCCAATGCCAGTGTTCATGCTCCACAAAGCCCGATTTCTATTGAACTGAGTGGCAGCGAAGGAGGCGAATTACAAATCTATATCCAGAACTCCGTGCGTGAGGTTGAATCGGGAGATCTAGTTAAGAAGCGCCGTGGGACGGGTTTGAAACGGGTAGAACGGCGAGTAAGCAAGTTCGGTGGCGTTGTGCGGTTTGGAGAGCGGTCCGGTCGCTTTGAACTACACGTTATAGTCCCTTGGCCCAAATCGGTGATCGCATAGGGAGACCATCGGATGATACGTGTGTACCTAGTGGATGATGATCCGATGGTTCGCCGGGGCTTGAAGTTCATACTCCAAGCGACCGACGATATCGAAGTTGTCGGCGAAGCAGGAAGCGGTGCTGAGGCTATTGATCAGCTTCCGAGTCTGCGTCCCGACGTGGTTGTTCTGGACGTCCGGATGCCAAACGTTGGAGGCCTTCAAGTTGCCGAATCGATTCTCAAGGCTGGGCATAGCCAAGCAATATTGATGATGACTGCATTCGATAATGAATCGACCGTCATGGAGGTCCTTGAGGCCGGTGCTATCGGGTTCCTATTGAAAGACGCGCCTCCTGAATCCGTAATCCAAGCAATTAGGGACACCTCCGCTGGCAAGGTCACTCTTTCCCCTCGTCATACTCGCATCCTGCTTGACGCGTACACCCGGGACGGCCAGGTTAATCGGCGGGTTGAAGCTCAACAGGCCCTAGCGGGCCTTAGCGAAAGGGAAACGGAAATAGCGATCTTAGTTGCACAGAGCTTAACTAATCAGGAGATAGCGAGAGCGATGTTGTTATCAACCGCTACGGTCAAAACCCACTTGACGAAGATTTTTGATGAACTCGGAATCGGTAACCGCGTTCAACTGGCACTCTTGGTGAGGGAAGCTGAGCTTATCTGAAGTGCGGCCCTATCCACATTCCTCGGCTTCTGGACTTCTGCTACTTTGTGCAGGTCCCCCAGGTTGGGTTATCGTAGCTGACCTCGGGTTTGAGATCCGAAAACCGATCCTGAGAAGGGCGCAGCTAGTAGCAGAATTCCCGACGCGGGCTGGGATGCCTATTACCCGAATCGTGATCGCAGAAGCTGACATGTCGATTTTCACCGTAAAAATCGACATGAAGGCAACGAAATGTCTGTTGATTCGAAATGACGTCGCCCCGACCACGAGTTGTCGATCTAGAAGGTGCCGTCTTGATTAACCCTCGCGCTTGTGCGTGGAGTGACCCAGCATGTCTTCCCACTCGACGATCTTCT
>NZ_KV825906.1:113489-124763 GCF_001835805.1 Corynebacterium sp. HMSC034B08
TCCCGCGCGTGACCAAGGTGGCGGTGCCGAAGTGTGACATGTCCTCGTGGTCAAAGCCCGTCACGCGCTCGTACACCGCCGCGCGGACATCGCGGCCCGTTTTCATCGCGGCCTTGGATGTGAACCACGTCGCCCCGATAGCCGCCACGACCTGCACCAGCGCCACCACCAGCATCGTGCGGCCGACCCGCCAGATATACGGCACGTCAGCCTGCGCGACACCGTTGTTGATGATGTCCGCGTTCAAATCCGGCAAGTACAGCGTGGCCAGGGTCGTGACCAGCTGGAGCACGATCACCAGCGCAATCGTCGGCGCGTAGCGTTTTCCAAATCGCGTGGTTAAGCGGATGAGATCCACGTGGGTGCCCTTTCTGTAGGTAACCGGGCAAGTGTAGACGTTTCTGGCGTGCTGCTGCCTAAAAGACGATATCGCCTTTTGCAGGGTGGGCCACTGCAAAACCCCAGGTCGCGGCTCGGTGATTGGTGCAAAAGACGATATCGCCTTTTGGGCTGTGGTTGTAGCAGCGGTCCGCGGGGTGCGTCATGTCGATTTTGCAACAAAAAATCGACACGTCGCGCGGACGTGTTTATTCTTTCGACATGACTGGAAACACAGCGGCGTTCGACCCTGCGAAGCCGTACAACGATCTTCCGCCGCTGCCACCACAGCACACGCTTGAGACCGCAAAGGTGCTCAAGGCTGTTATCGACGCTCGCAGCGAACTGGCCGCCCTCAACACCGCATGCCGGTTGATCCCGAACCCGGAGATCATCACCTCCACTATCCCGTTGCGTGAGGCGCAGGCATCGACGGAGATCGAAAACATTGTGACCACGAACGATGAGCTGTTCCGGGCTCAGTGGAGCATCGATCTGGAGCCTACGCCGGCAACCAAGGAAGCGCTGCGCTACCGCGATGCTCTGCGGCGCGGCGTGGACCTGATCGCGGATAGGCCGGTGTCGGAGAAGGTTGCGGTTGAGGTGTGCTCGACCCTGCAGGGTGGGCAGGCCACGCTCCGCTCAACACCGGGTACCTACATCGGCGACCCGGTCACGGGCACGCGCGCGTACACCCCACCCGAAGGCCTCGACGTGCTGCAACGCCACCGTTCGGCGTGGGAACGCTACATCTACTCGGACCACGGGTTGGATCCGCTGGTGTTGATGGCGGTGACGCATTACCAGTTCGAAGCTATCCACCCGTTTTACGACGGCAACGGCCGCACCGGCCGCATCCTCAACATCTTGTTGTTGCTGCAAGAGAAGGTGTTGTCACTGCCGGTGCTGTATCTGTCAGGGACGATCGTCGATAGGAAAGCGGAGTATTACCGGCTGCTGCGCGCGGTCACCGCGGACGGTGGGTGGGAGCAGTGGATCCTGTTCATGGTCAACGCGGTGACTGAGTCGGCCCGGAGCACAAGCTTGCTTATCGACGACCTCCGCACCCTCCAGGACACCACCACCGCCCGTGTCCGCGAAGCCGGCATCTCGCCAGCAGCCGAACTGGCGGAGCTGCTGTTCGTTCAGCCGTATGTCCGCATCACGGACGTGATCGATGCGGGACTGGCGAAGCGGCAGACAGCATCGATGTGGCTGTCGCAGCTGGTCGAGGCCGGCATCCTCGAAGAACAGAAGGCGGGGCGGTCGAAGGTGTTTCTGAACACGGCAGCGCTCGAGGTGCTGACCCGACGCTAACCCCCGATATCGCCTTTTGCGGGGTGGGCCTCTGCAAAGCCCCAGGTCGCGTCTCGCCGGTCGGTGCAAAAGACGATATCGCCTTTTGGGCTGTGGGGGCCGCTACGGTGCGCGGGGTGCGTCATGTCGATTTTGCGACAAAAAATCGACACGTCGCGTGGACGTGTCGATTCGGTGTACATGACGAGGCGCGCTTCTGGCGCACGCCACGGGGGCGCCGGAGCGCCGGGGCGCCGGCGTTACTCGCCGGCGCGGGAGTGGCCCAGCATGTCTTCCCACTCGACGATCTTCTTGCGCTCACGCGGGAAGGTCGCGTCGGCGGCGCCGAGGGCGCGCTCGGCCTCGTCGAGCTTGTACCAGCCGGCCCAGGTGGCGTAGTCGATGCCGCGCTCGCGAAGCAGGTCGAGGATCTCGTCCTTGCCGGTGTGGGCCGGGGTGGCGAGCTTGCCGGCGTCGGCGTCGGCGATGAGCATGTCGGTGGTTTCCTTCGCGTCCGACTTGGTGTTGCCGATCAGGCCGACCGGGCCGCGCTTGATCCAGCCGGTGACGTAGAGCTTCTCCTCCGGTGCGGCACCCTCTTCGGCGGTGACCAGGACGCGGCCGCCGTCGTTCGGGATGACATGGCGCTCAAGGTCGAACGGGACGCCCTCGACCGGCTCGGAGCGGTAGCCAACGGCGTGGTAGACCTGCTGGACCGGCCAGTCGGTGAACTTGCCGGTGCCACGGATGCCACCCTTGCCGTCGAGTTCCTGGCGCTCGGTGCGCAGGCCGGTGATGTTGCCGGCGTCGTCGGTAAGCACCTCGACCGGTTCCTCGAAGAAGTGGATGTAGATCTTGTGCGGGGAGTCGTCCGGCTCGCGCATGGCGTACTGCTCAAGCACTTGGCAGTTGAGGTCGATGGATTTGTCGGCGCGACGGACCTCTTCGGAGAGCTGGTCGTAGTCGATGTCCTCCGGGTCGACGAGCACCTGGATGGTGTCGGACTCGTCGAGTTCGCGCAGTTCCTTCGGGGTGAACTTCGCCTGGGCGGGGCCGCGGCGGCCGAACATGTGGACGGTCTCGGCCTGGTTCTTCTTCAGGGACTCGTAGACGTTGTCCGGGATCTCGGTGACGGCGAGCTCGTCGGCGGTCTTGGCCAGCACGCGGGAGATATCCAGGGCCACGTTGCCCACGCCGATAACGGCGACTTCCTTGGCCTCGAGGTTCCAATCGCGCTCGAAGCGCGGGTTGCCGTCGTAGAAACCGACGAACTCGCCAGCGCCGATGGACTTATCGCCGCCCGG
Source organism: Corynebacterium sp. HMSC034B08 (assembly GCF_001835805.1). Taxonomy (NCBI): domain Bacteria; kingdom Bacillati; phylum Actinomycetota; class Actinomycetes; order Mycobacteriales; family Corynebacteriaceae; genus Corynebacterium; species Corynebacterium sp. HMSC034B08. The sequence goes on from NZ_KV825906.1 coordinate 116,468, forward strand.
GATGAGCAGTTCACGGTCGCGTACAGCGCCGGTGGAGAGGACGACGGCGTCGTAGTAGTCGCGCAGCTCATCGATGGTGATGTCGCGGCCGACGGTCACGTTGGCGATGAGGCGCAGGTTGTCTTTGTCCAGCACGTTGTGCAGGGATTTCACAATGCCCTTGATGCGCGGGTGGTCGGGCGCAACACCGTAGCGGATGAGGCCGAACGGGGCGGGCATCTGCTCGAAAAGGTCGACGTGGATGTCGTGCTCTTCGTTGCGGATGAGCAGGTCAGAGGCGTAAATGCCGGCGGGGCCGGCGCCAACAACGGCGATGCGCAAGCTCATGGGTGATGGTCCTTTCGCAAAAGGGGGATTTTCTCGTTGGCCGTTACTATAGCGCATAGACAGAGCGGTCTTAAAGTTTTGGCGATTTACATTCGTGTCCTTAGAGGTGCTTAAAGCGGGCTCGTAAACAAACATTCAATGCATTACATTCACGCGCTTAACCGGCAGTTTCGGCGTTTTGGTTGTGCTAGACAGGCCGGTACGGCATGCTTGCCCATCAACACCGAAATGAACAGCATCGCCGAACCGACCGGTCTACTTTTTGGAGGGCCCGTGACCGCACCAACGAAAACCGCGAAACCGCGCGCAAAGAAGCCGCAGGGGCAATGGCTTATCGACGGCACCGCGCCGCTCAACCACGATGAAGAAATCAAGCAGGCGTCCCCGGTCCTCGACGTGAAGCAGCGTGTGATCGATACCTATTCCAAGGGCGGCTTCGACTCGATCGATCGCGAGGACCTGTACCCGCGCTTCAAGTGGCTTGGCCTGTACACCCAGCGCAAACAGAACCTGGGTGGCGAGTTCACCGGCGAGGACAACAAGGTGCTTGAGGACAAGTACTTCATGATGCGCATCCGTTTCGACGGAGGCATCTGCTCCACCGCGCAAGCCCGCGCCGTCGGGGAGTTGTCCCGCGATTACGCCCGCTCCACGGTGGACCTGACGGATCGGCAGAACATCCAGTTCCACTGGGTGCGCATCGAGGACGTCCCGGCGATCTGGGAGAAGCTGGAGGCGAACGGCCTGAACACCTGGGATGCCTGCGGGGATGTGCCGCGCGTGATCCTAGGCTCGCCGGTGGCCGGCATTGCCAAGGATGAGATCATCGACGCCACGCCCGCGATTCGGCAGATCCAGGAGATCGTTACCGCAGAGGAGTTCCAGAACCTGCCGCGTAAGTTCAAGTCCGCCATCTCCGGCAATGCGCGCCAGGACGTGGTCCACGAGATCAACGACCTTGCCTTCATCGGCGTCGAGCACCCCGAACTCGGCCCCGGTTTTGAGTGCTATGTGGGCGGCGGCTTGTCGACGAACCCGATGCTGGCACAATCCCTCGGCGCCTTTGTCACCCTCGAGCAAGTTCCGGACGTGTGGGCGAACGTTGTGCGCATCTTCCGCGACTACGGCTACCGTCGCCTGCGCAACCGTGCCCGTCTGAAGTTCCTCGTGGCCGAGTGGGGTGTGGAGAAGTTCCGCGAGATCCTCGAAGAGGACTACCTGGGCTACAAACTCCCGGACGGCCCGCACGCCCCGAACAACCTGGTGGACCGCGACCACATCGGCGTGCATGAGCAGAAGGACGGCAACCTGTACATCGGTGTGAAGCCGACGCTTGGCCACATGTCGGGCGAGCAACTCATCGCCCTGGCTGACCTGGCGGAGAAGTACGGCGTGACGGATCTGCGTTTCACCCCGTTCAAAGAGGTGTTGCTGCTTGGGGTCGAGCCGGGTGCCGTGGAAAACCTTCAGGCGGATCTGGAGGAGATGGGCCTGTACTCCAAGCCGAGCGAGTTCCGCCGCGGCCTGCTGTCGTGCACCGGCCTGGAGTACTGCAAGTTGGCGCACGTGACCACCAAGTCCCGCGCCATTGAGCTGGCCGATGAGTTGGAGGAGCGCTTCGGGGACCTCGACTCGCCGATCACCATTTCGCTCAACGGTTGCCCGAACGCCTGCGCCCGCCACCAAGTCTCCGACATCGGTTTGAAGGGCCAGATGGTGGATAACGGCCACGGCGAAAAGGTCGAAGGCTTCCAGGTACACCTTGGCGGCACGATCGGCGAGGGCGCGAACTTTGGCCGGAAGCTGCGTGGTCACAAGGTGTTGTCCAGTGAGTTGACGGAGTATGTGGCCCGGGTGGTGCAGCGCTTCGTCGATAAGCGTGAAGGCGCTGAGACATTCCGTGACTGGGTCGCGCGCGCCGATGAGGAGGACCTGCGATGAGCTTTCGCCGCGAACCAAACCCGAACCGCAACTTTCCCACTTTCTGCCCGTACTGCGGCGGCGAGGATCTGTGGCCGAACGAACAGACCGAATTCGCGTGGAAGTGCTGCGAATGCCTCCGCGTCTTCGAGGTGAAGTTCCACGGCCAGGACGACCCGCAAGGCGCGCCGTCGAAGGCGCCATCCACGGAAGAAGCGCTGCAGGCCTCGCTCGCACGCCACGGCCACACCGGCGCATTGAAAGGCAACCAATGATTAACCTGCTCAACCAGCCCAGCAACTTCCGCGATCCCGATATCAGCCCCGACGGCCCGACAACGACATCGCCGCTGCCCAATAGATTGGCGCAGCAAAACGCATTGCTTGTCGACGACTGGGCCGCCAAACTCCACAACGCCCCCGCCTCCGAGATTCTCCAGTGGGCGAACGAGTACGCGCCGGGCCCGCTCGTGGTGACCCTGTCCATGGAGAACACAGTGCTCGCCGAACTGGCCGAGCGCCACCTACCCGGCGCGGACTTTCTGTTCCTGGACACCGAGTACCACTTCCCGGAAACCCTGGAGGTGGCCGACCAGGTGGAGGCGCGCTACCCCTCGCACCGCTTGGTGCGGGCGAAGGCGCAACTGACCCGCGCGCAGCAGGACGAGACGTACGGGCCGAACCTGTACCTGCGCGCCCCGGGTGCGTGCTGCCGCATGCGCAAGGTCGAGCCGCTGGCGGTGCATATGAGCCCGTACGCCGGCTGGATCACTGGGCTGCGCCGCGCCGACGGCCTCACCCGTGCCGACGCGCCCGCGCTCAGCCTCGATGCGACCGGCCGGTTGAAGATCTCCCCGCTGGTCACCTGGTCCTTGGAGGACACCGCCGCCTTCGAGCGCGACAACGACCTGATCATCCACCCACTGACCCGGAAGGGCTACCCCTCCATCGGCTGCGCCACCTGCACCCTGCCCGTGGCGGAAGGGGAGGACCCACGCGCCGGGCGCTGGGCGTTTGCCACCAAGACAGAGTGCGGCCTGCACGAATAGCCGAATAGCGCAACAACCGGACAACAAGGAGCAACACAATGACGCAAGCAACGGCAACGCAACTGTCGCCGCACTTGAAGGATTTAGAAAACGAGTCGATCCACATCATCCGTGAGGTGGCGGGGCAGTTCGACAAGATTGGCCTGCTGTTTTCCGGCGGGAAGGATTCCTGCGTGGTGCTGGAACTCGCGCGCCGCGCGTTCTACCCGGCCAAGCCGCCGATTGAGCTGCTGCACGTGGATACGGGGCATAACTTCCCGGAGGTGATTGAGTTCCGGGATGCGATCGTCGATAAGCATGGGCTCCGCCTGCGAGTCGCCCACGTGCAGGATTGGATCGACCGCGGTGATCTGCAGGAACGCCCCGACGGCACCCGTAATCCGCTGCAGACCGTGCCGCTGGTGGAAACCATCGCCGAGGTCGGATACAACGCCGTGCTGGGCGGGGCGCGTCGCGACGAAGAGCGTGCCCGCGCCAAAGAACGCGTCTTCTCCGTCCGCGACTCCTTCGGCGGCTGGGACCCGCGCCGCCAACGCCCCGAACTGTGGGACCTTTACAACGGCGCGACCCTGCCCGGCGAAAACGTCCGCGTCTTCCCAATTTCCAACTGGACCGAAGCCGACGTGTGGGAGTACATCGGCGCGCGAGGCATCGAACTGCCATCCATCTACTACGCCCACGACCGCGAAGTGTTCAGCCGCGACGGTATGTGGCTCACCCCCGGCGAATGGGGAGGCCCCCGCGACGGCGAACAGCTGGAAACGCGCCGGGTGCGCTACCGCACCGTCGGCGACATGTCCTGCACCGGCGCCGTTGACTCCGACGCCGAAACGATCGACGAGGTCCTCGTCGAGATCGCCAACTCCACTCTGACCGAACGCGGCGCAACTCGTGCCGACGACCGCCTGAGCGAATCCGCCATGGAAGACCGCAAGAAGGAAGGCTACTTCTGATGACCGCCCCAACCATCGCACCCGCTGCTACCTCCGAAACCGCCCCTGAAACCGGCGCTGCCGAAACTGCCACCGCCGCGCTGTCCGCCCGCGAGACGCTGCGCCTGTGCACCGCCGGCTCCGTTGACGACGGCAAGTCCACCTTCGTCGGTCGCCTGCTGCATGACACCAAGTCGGTGCTTGCCGACCAACTCGCCTCCGTGGAACGCACCTCCGCCGACCGCGGCTTTGAGGGCCTGGACCTGTCACTGCTGGTCGACGGCCTGCGCGCCGAGCGCGAGCAGGGCATCACCATCGACGTGGCCTACCGCTACTTCGCCACCGACAAGCGCACGTTCATCCTCGCCGACACCCCAGGTCACGTGCAGTACACGCGCAACACCGTGACTGGCATGTCCACGTCCCAAGTGGTGGTACTGCTTGTCGACGCCCGCAACGGCGTCGTTGAACAAACCATCCGCCACCTCACCGTGGCCAAACTGCTCGGCGTGCGCACCGTGATCCTGGCGGTGAACAAGATCGACCTCGTTGATTATTCGCAGCAGCGTTTCGACGAGATCAAGGCCGAATTCGACGCCAAGGCCGGCGAACTCGGCATCGAGGAGCCGCACGTCGTGCCGATTTCCGCGCTGCGCGGCGATAACGTCGCGGAGCGCAGCGACGCGACGCCCTGGTACACCGGCCCGACCGTGCTCGAACTGCTGGAGAGCATCCCCGTGCAGCGCGGCCGCGCCGATGACCTGGACTTCCGTTTCAACATCCAGGTCGTGCTGCGTGAACACGCCTCCGACTACCGTGCCTACGCGGGCCGCGTCAACGCCGGATCGATCACGGTTGGCGATGAGATCTTCGCCCCCTACGGCCGCACCACCACCGTTGCCGGCATCGACACCGCCGACGGGCCCGTGGACACCGCCCATGCCGGCGACTCCGTGGCGCTGCGGCTCACCGACGACATCGACCTCACCCGCGGCGACCTGCTGGCCTCCGGCTCACGCCCCGAGGATGTGCGCGAGTTCGATGCCACCGTCGTCGGCCTCAACGAGAAGGACCTGCGCGCAGGCCAGGCCGTGAAGCTCCGCATCGGCACCGCGTTCGTCCGCGCCCGCGTGGCCAACGTCGAGCGTGTCTTAGACATCGACGGCGCCGAAGGCGACAACACCGCACCCGAAGCGGTTGCGCTCAACGACATCGCGCACGTGACCATCCACACCGCCGACGAACTGCCCGTCGAGCAGTACGCAGCCCGCGGTGCGGTGGGCAACTTCTTGCTCGTCGACCAGGCAAGTGGGAACACGTTGGCGGCTGGGTTCGTCGGAAAGCGCCTGCGGTAACACCCATGACTGCGCTGATCACCCTTTCCCACGGCTCGCGGCACCCCCGCGCCAAGGAAGGCATCCGCGCGCTCACCCAAGCCGCGGCCGCGCAACTCGGCGTGGAGTGGGCCGACGCCCACCTGGAGTTCGACACACCCACCCTCGCCGAGGCGGCCGCCTCCTTATCCTCGTCGCGCGCGATTGTGGTTCCGCTGCTGTTCACCCGCGCATTCCACGCCAAAATCGACGTGCCGCGCCACCTCGCCGAAGCCCGCCAGCACTGCGACCTCGTGCTCGCCGAGCCGCTCGGCACCGGGGGCGACATCGCGGATGTCCTTGCGCGTCGCTTGCGTATCGACGACCCCACCGCCACCCACGCAACCCTCTACCCAGTCGGCACCTCCAACCCTGAACAAGCCGCCAACTACGACCGCCTCGCCGCCGAAGTGGCCAAGCGTGCCGGGGTGGAAACGGCGGTGGTGTCGGCGACGCGAGGCCAGCGCCGCTTCGGCAATACACATGTGCTCCCACTGTTTGTCACCCACGGAACCCTGCTCGACCGGATCCCCGACCACCTGCCGGCATCCGGGCCGCTAACTACAGATCTCGCGCGGATCGTCGCCAACCGATACCGCGCCGCCGAGAAAGGCGCCTGACATGTACAAACTCGAAACACTGCTGCTCATCGCAGTCACAGGTCTTGCCGCGCAACTTGTCGACGGCGGCCTCGGCATGGGCTTCGGCGCCACCTCTTCCACCATGCTCATCGCGCTCGCCGGTATCACCCCGGCCGCTGCCTCCGCCGTCGTCCACACCGCGGAGCTGGGCACCACACTCGCCTCCGGCGTAGCCCACACGCGCTTCGGCAACGTGGACTGGCGCACCGCCTGCGCGATCGGCATCCCCGGCGCCATCGGGGCGTTTCTCGGCGCAACCGTGCTCGTGCGACTCTCCACCGAAGCGGCACGCCCGGTGATGTCGCTGATCCTCGCACTGATCGGCCTGAACCTCATGCTGCGCTTCGCCCGCGGGCTCACCCAACGCAAACTCGCCACGAAGCCTCACTCTCGCGGTTTCCTCGCAGGTCTCGGGCTCTTCGGCGGATTCATCGACGCCACCGGCGGCGGAGGCTGGGGGCCCGTCACCACCTCCACGCTGCTTACCGCAGGCCGTGCCGAGCCGCGACGCATCGTCGGCACCGTCAACACCGCCGAATTCCTGGTCACCCTCGCCGCAACGCTCGGGTTTGCGGTCGGGATGTGGCGTGACCTCGTCGCAAATCTCGCAGGTGTGTTGGCCCTGCTCATCGGCGGCGTGATCGCAGCACCCATCGGAGCGTGGATGGTCAGCCGTATGAACCCCATCGCGCTCGGCGGCGTCGTCGGCACCCTGGTCGTGTTGCTGAACCTGCCCGTCGTCTTGTCGTATGCCGGCATGACCAGCGGACTCTGGGTCGTCCGCTTGCTTATCGTTGCAATCGGAGCCGCCCTCTCCTGGCGAGGCATCCAACGCGCCCGCGCCAACTCCCGCGCCGCATCCGAGCGCGAAGGCGCAACAGTGGTGGAGCCGCAGCCTGCCCACATACGATAAGCAACTATGTCTGATTTGCTCATCGTTGCAGCCATGAAAGAAGAAGCCGCCGACATCATGTCCGGGGGCGACCACGAAGTACTCATCACCGGCATCGGCACCCTGCCCGCCGCGATCGCCCTGACCCGCCGCCTCTCCGAAGGCCCACTGCCGTCGCGCGTGATCAACGTTGGCACGGCAGGCGCGCTTGTGGACCTCGCCCCCGGCGTCTACGAGATTTCCGACGCCGTCAAGCACGACTTCAAGGTTGGCGGCACCTCCGACATCACCGACTTCGTCTACCCGCGCTGGTTCTCCTTCGAGCCCCTCACCGACCTGCCGAAAGCGAAGCTGGCCACCGGCGATGCGTTTGTGAACCGCTCCGATCTTCGCGACGAGCTCGCCAAAGAATGCCAACTCGTCGACATGGAGGGCTACGCGCTTGCCGCCGTCTGCTCCACCTTCAACGTTCCGCTGACCTTGCTCAAGCAGGTTTCGGACTCCGCCGACGAAGGCGCCTCCGCCATCTGGGAAGCAGCCCTTGAGCGCGCCCGCGTCGAACTCGAAGAAGCCCTGCGTGAGCACCTTCGCTGAAGACGCGGGCATTTCGCTTGACGACGACCCCACGTCCCTCTTCCAGCTCCTCGTCCTGTGCATGCTGCAAGCGAAGCCCATACGCGCCACCGCCGCCGTCGACGCCGCACGCGGACTGTTCGACGCCGGCCTGACCTCACCATCTGCACTGGTTGAAGCGCCGCGCTCGCAATTGATCCGCATCTTCGGCGCCGCCGGCTACGCCTGCGCAACCATGTTCGCCCGCGAGGCGCAGGGGGTGTGGCCGGAGTTGGCGCCGGTCTTCGACAAGAAGGCACTGCAGGGGGCCGCGAAGGTGGGACTGCCGGAAGATGCGCAGGAGCTCGAATCGCACGCCCGGTCCGAGGGTGTTGCCTTGCCCGCCTTCGCTGCCCACCTAGTCAAAGTGGCCCTCGGCGTTGAATGATCGGTCGTGGCAGGCGGATCGTCTAGCTAGACCTTCTGCCGGACTAGACGATCAAGCATTCCGCGCTGAATTTCCCCAGGTGAAGTTGCAACTGGTTTTCATTTAGGGGCGAATCGTCTAGCAGCATCATGTTATGTCCATGAACATTTTGGACATGGAGTCC
>NZ_KV825907.1:0-18688 GCF_001835805.1 Corynebacterium sp. HMSC034B08
TTGAAATGATATTGGTCCGCGATTGTTTTCCTGCCCGCCACACAAACCAGAGAACCTTGATCGCTCTCCAGCGGGGCGTTGTCGGTCTCGCTGACTGGGATTAAGTTACACACACCCCAACACAAACACAAACCCGCAGGTTACTGCGGGTAAATGCCTAGTCGTTAACACGTTCTACATGACCCCCAAGCCTGTTGAGGTTCTCAACGAATTGCGGGTAGCCGCGGTCGATGTGGTGTACGTCGTGGACTGTGGTGACGCCGTCTGCCACAAGACCAGCCAAAACTAGACCGGCACCTGCACGGATGTCCGAAGACCACACGTCGGTTGATGACAGGCTTTCCACGCCTCGGATCATTACGTGATGGCCGTCGACGTTGGCGTCGGCACCAAGGCGCATCATTTCGTCGACAAAGCGGAAGCGTGCTTCGAAGACATTCTCAGTAATGACGGAAACGCCGTCTGCCACTGCAGACAGGGCGATCGCCATCGGCTGGAGGTCAGTTGGGAAGCCCGGGAACGGCAGCGTCTGATAGTCGACGGCTTTCGGGCGTTGACGCATTTGCACGCGGAAGCCGTTGTCGTAGGTCTCCACCTCGGCACCCGAGAGCTTCAACTTCGCCAATGCGAGGTGCAGGTGACCAGGCGCGACGCCGGTAACGGTGACATCACCCTGCGTCATGGCCGCGGCATATGCCCACGTGCCAGCGACGATGCGATCGCCGATCACCGTCCGTTCAGTGGGGTGTAGTTTCTCCACACCGTCGACGGTGATGCAGGATGTGCCGGCGCCAGTGATATTCGCGCCCATTGCGTTGAGCATGTCGCAAAGATCGACGATCTCGGGTTCACGGGCGGCGTTATCCAGGGTCGTACGACCTTCCGCAAGCACTGCTGCCGTGACAATGTTTTCGGTAGCGCCGACCGACGGGAAGTCGAGCTCGATTGCGGCGCCGCGGAGCTTCTCAGCACGTGCAACAACCGCGCCGTGTTCGATATGGGTCGTCGCACCGAGCTTTTCCAACCCTGATTGATGCATGTCCAGAGGGCGCGAACCGATGGCGTCGCCCCCTGGGAGCGCAACGTACGCCTCAGTACACCTTGCGACGAGAGGCCCCAGCACCGCCACAGAAGCGCGGAACTGTCGGACCGCGTCAAAGTCGGCATGTGGGGACAGTTCAGCGGGTGTTGTGATGCGTACGACATCGCCTTCAATCTCCACTTCACAACCAAGGCCGACGAGGACGTCGCCCATGAGCGGGACGTCGAGAATCTCAGGGCAGTTGCGAAGTGTCGTCGTGCCCTCGGTCAGCAGCGCTGCTGCCATAAGTTTGAGGACACTGTTTTTCGCACCCCCGACGTGCACTAGGCCTTCGAGTCGCGTTCCACCTGTGACCAAAAAACGTTCTTTCACGCCCACAACAGTACCGAACTCTGCGGGGCGCTCCAGAACGTCAAGGGTTAGGGAAGCGCGCCAATACGGCGTGCCGCGTTCACCGCTTCATAGCGGGTGTGAGCACCAAGCTTGCGCATCACGCTTCGCAGGTAGGACTTCACCGTCTCAGCACCGATACCCATCTCTTCGGCCGCTTCAACGTTGGTGTGACCCAGCGCCACACAGGACAGCACGTCGAGCTCGCGGGCGGAGAGCTTCGTCGTCTGCTTCACGCGCACTGGGGAAACCAGCTGCTCGCAAAGCTGCTCAAGCTCCTTGCGCAGGTCTTCGTCGTCTACGCGATTGGTCAACATGCGCAGCTTCGAGTGGGTGGAGCGCACCTGCTCCCATTCGGCACCGCTCATCTGACGGCCGCCCTTGGCGCCTGCACGGTCACCTACACCGTCGCCAGAGCGAAGCGCTGCGTTAATCGCAAGCTCCTGCTCGAGGCAGCGTGCAGTCATGGTGACTTCCTCAATGACCTTCTCCCCGAGGCGGACAGGCGAGTGGACACCAACATAGAGAACGCCACGGACTTCGCGGTTGACAATGACCGGCACCGCCACGATCGAGTGCAGTCCCTCATCTTGAATCTGTTTGTCGTACTCGTGCGAAATGGTGTTCGCACGCGTGTAGTCAGAGACACCCGCGGCACGGCGAGTGTTGACTACACGTCCGCCGACGCCCGTCCCGGCGTCGAGCGTGAGGTTCTGCAGCGCAGGGGTTCGCAGTCCGATCCACTGGGTGATCTGCAGTCGGTTGTCCGCGATGAGTGTTCCGTACATGGCGACGGGGATGCCCGTTGTGGTTTTCAAAGCGGTGAGTGCCGCACGGATCGCATCGTCGTCGTCTTTGATGCGCTGCGCGTCCATCGTCATACCTGTTTGCCTTCCACGAACCGGGGTCACCCGTTTGGGCTCACCCGGAGTTGAACTTGGCCGAAAATCTTCACCATCATAACGCGCGAACGGGGGTAGCAAAATTTAGCCCCGCCGATATGGAGCCACAGGAAAGTCGAGCCCAATCGGGCAAGTCGCAATTTCAAACCCTCCCCCGTACCTATCGGTTCAGTAGATCTATACCGTCCTGTCTAGCGTGGCGTGTATGCTGTCTGGCAGCAACTCCAACAATCAACGTGTTTAAAGGAGCATCATGGCGAAGATTGCAAAGAACGTCCTCGACCTCATCGGCGGCACCCCGCTCGTGGAGCTGCAGGGCATCACCGAGAACTCGAAGGCTCGAGTTCTTGCGAAGCTCGAGTTTTACAACCCTGCGAACTCGGTCAAGGACCGCATCGGCAAGGCAATCGTCGAGGCTGCCGAGGCCTCCGGCGAGCTGAAGCCTGGCGGCACCATCGTCGAGGCAACCTCCGGCAACACCGGTATCGCACTCGCTCTCGCGGGTGCAGCGAAGGGCTACAAGGTCATCCTGACCATGCCGGAGACGATGTCCACCGAGCGTCGCGTGCTGCTGCGCGCGTACGGCGCGGAGATCGTGCTTACCCCGGGTGCCGCTGGCATGAAGGGTGCTGTGGAGAAGGCGAACGAGCTCGTCGAGAAGAACGAGGGCGCTATCCTGGCCCGTCAGTTTGAGAACGAAGCAAACCCGAAGATCCACTACGCCACCACCGGCCCGGAGATCTGGAACGACACTGACGGCGAGGTTGACTTCATCGTCGCTGGCGTTGGTACCGGTGGCACGATTTCGGGCGCTGGCAAGTACCTCAAGGAGCAGAAGGCTGATGTGAAGGCCGTCGCGGTTGAGCCGGCTGCTTCCCCGCTGCTGTCCAAGGGCGAGGCTGGCCCGCACAAGATCCAGGGCCTCGGCGCAAACTTTGTACCGGGCACGCTGGACCGCACGGTTGTCGACGAGATCATCGCTGTCAGCAACGAGGATGCCGTGTCTACTTCTCGCGAACTGGCTGTCAAGGATGCGATCCTCGGCGGCATCTCTGCCGGCGCGAACGTGAAGGCCGCTCTCGAGCTGGCTGCTCGTGAAGAGAACGCGGGCAAGACCATCGTTGTGATCATCCCGGACTTCGGCGAGCGCTATGTCTCCACGATCCTCTACGAGGACATTCGCGACTAATCTGCTTATCGACGACTCCCCTCCCCGCCACCACACCATCGCTGGCAGGGAGGGGAATTTTTATTGTCGGCCCAAATGAACAGGTTGGTACACTGCACGCCATGCTTTCTATGGCCAAATCTGTGGTGTCGACCATCCGCGAAGATCTAGCCAACGCCCGCGATCATGATCCTGCGGCGCGAGGCGATGTTGAGAACGCTGTTGTCTATTCCGGGTTGCATGCCATTTGGATGCACCGTGTCTGCCACGTCATGTGGAAGCGCGGCTGGAAGGGCGCGGCACGTATTTTGGCGCAGGCCAATCGTTTCCTTACCGGTATTGAGATTCACCCGGGCGCGACGATTGGGCGCAAGTTTTTCATCGATCACGGTATGGGGATCGTGATTGGGGAGACCGCGGAGATCGGTGACAACGTCATGCTCTACCACGGCGTGACGTTGGGTGGTCAGGTGCTTACGCAAACGAAGCGTCACCCGACGGTGTGCGACAACGTCACTATTGGCGCTGGCGCGAAGGTGCTCGGCCCCGTGGTTATCGGTGAGGGTTCCGCTGTCGGCGCGAATGCGGTTGTGACGAAGGATGTGCCGCCCCATTCGATTGCCGTGGGGATTCCGGCGAAGATTCGCCCCCGGAAGACGGATGAGCGGGCGCGTTTGGTGGACCCGGACTGCTACGTCAACAAGGGCGACTACATCATTTAGTCTTCGGCCGCGACGAGGTCGGCGTATTCGGGGTTGCTTTCGATGTAGCGCTCAACCGCCGGGCAGGTGGGGGTAACCAGCATGCCGTCGGCGCGTGCGTCGTCGAGCGCGTATTTCATCAGAGGCTTGGACAGGCCTTGTCCGCGGAACTTCGGATCCACCACGGTGTGTGGCAGGTCCCGTACACCGTCTTGGTCGGTGTAGGTGGCGTAGCCCGCGACCTCGTCGCCGACGAGGATTTCGTACTGGCCTTCTGCCTCGTTCTTGCGCACAGTGTTTTCAGGTGTTGCAGACATGGGCCCGACTATAGCGCGAAACGCCCCTTCCGCATTATTGCGAAAGAGGCGTTTCTGATGTGGCCAGAGCCAGGATCGAACTGGCGACCCCACACTTTTCAGGCGTGTGCTCTACCAACTGAGCTATCTGGCCAGAACCGAATGGTTCTGCGACCCTGACGGGACTTGAACCCGCGACCTCCGCCGTGACAGGGCGGCGCGCTAACCAACTGCGCCACAGGGCCAATATATTGTTATTTCGCACTCACTTCAGTGTGTTCACACTGTCGCTTGCACGAGTTGATACATTACACAGACCTCACCATGGCAGACAAATCGCCTGCTCAATCACTATTTCAGGGCGTTGCTTTGCGACGATTGCGTGCACGGCATCGTCGCAAAGCAAAACGCCCCGAGGAAAACCTCGGGGCGTGATGGCGACCCTGACGGGACTTGAACCCGCGACCTCCGCCGTGACAGGGCGGCGCGCTAACCAACTGCGCCACAGGGCCGTACCCCCAACGGGATTCGAACCCGTGTTGCCGCCGTGAAAGGGCGGAGTCCTAGGCCTCTAGACGATGGGGGCGCTGAAAAGACAGCCCGCTCATCATAAGCTAGGTACGCCATTTCCTCCAAATAGCCTGCTAGCCCGGCAAAATGAGCAGACTGAATGCCATCACAATCATGCCGACAATCATCCCGTAAATCGCGGTGTGGTGTTTGCCGGTTTGGATTGCTGTGGGCAGCAGTTTGTCCAGGCTGACGAAGACCATGATGCCGGCGATTGCAGCGAAAGTGATACCGAGCGACTGTGGCCCCAGGAACGGCTGGAGAAGCAAATACCCCACGATGGCACCCAACGGCTCCGCTAGGCCCGACAGCGTGGCCCACCAGGCGGCTTTGCGGCGGGATCCGGTGGCCTCCCGCATAGGGACCGCGACCGCGATGCCTTCCGGGATGTTGTGGATCGCAATCGCCACCGCGAGAGGGATAGCAAGGGCCGGATCCGCGAGCGCTACGGCAAACGTGGCAAACCCTTCCGGGAAGTTGTGGATGGCGATGGCAACGGCACTGAGGACGCCCACGTTGCGTAACTGTGCTTTACTGACCCCACTTTCCGAGGGTTCTTCGTGGGGGTTGATCTCTTCGGGCACGAGGCGGTCGATAAGCGCGATCAGCCCGATTCCCGCGAAGAAGGCGACGGTGCCCCAGAGTTCCGCACGGGGGCTGCCTGCTTCAGCGAGCCCCTCAATTCCTTGAGGCAGCAGCTCGACAAACGAGATGTAGACCATCACACCGGCCGAGAACCCAAGCGCCCCAGCGAGAACACCCGCGCCTGGAGCACGTTTCAGGGCGACGATCAGCCCGCCGAAGCCAGTGGATAGCCCGGCCAACAACGAGATCCCCAAGGCGATGCCGACGGCCGTGGGCGTGGCGGTACTGATATCCATACGCGCAGGTTAGCTGGTTCCACCTTGTGGCACTCGCAAACCCATCAACCCGGCACAGAAGGGGGCCCAAGAACGCGAAAAGCCCCGGCGTTAGCCGGGGCTCACGGTGGGCCCTGTGGGGATCGAACCCACGACCTGCGGATTAAAAGTCCGTAGCTCTACCAACTGAGCTAAAGGCCCGCGGGGGCTAAGTGTAGCCCCCATGTGCGCGCGTGCGGTAATCGCCCTGCACGCGCGCCGGAAGGAGGTTTTAGTTCTCCTTCAGCATGGTGCCAGTCTCCTGGATGCGGGTGTGGAAGTCGAAGGCGTGGCGCAGGTCGTGCGGGGTTGCCTGGTACTTGCACTTCGCGGCGAGCTCGACGTACTCCTCCAGCAGCGGACGGTACTGCGGGTGGGCGATGGAGATCATCTTTGCCACACGATCACGCGGGGCGAGGCCACGCAGGTCGGCGACACCGTACTCGGTGATGAAGACCATGGCGTCGTGCTCGGTGTGGTCGACGTGGGAAACCATCGGCACGATTGCGGAGATGGCGCCATCCTTGGCCACGGACGGGGAGATGAACGAGGAAATGTAGGCGTTGCGGGTGAAGTCGCCAGAGCCGCCCAGGGCGTTCATCAGGCGGGAGCCGTTGATGTGGGTGGAGTTGGCGTTGCCGTAGATGTCCGCCTCGATCATGCCGTTGGAGGCGATCAGGCCGGTGCGGCGGATGACCTCCGGGTGGTTGGAGATGGACTGCGGGCGCAGGATGATGGACTCGCGGTAGCGGGATGCCTCGTTGTTCATCTTCTCTGCATACTCGGGCGACAGGGAGAAGGAGGTTGCGGAGGCGACGGTCATCTTGCCGGCGTCAATCAGGTCGACCATGCCGTCCTGGATGACCTCGGTGTAGGCCTGGATGTTCTCAAACTTGGAGTCCATCAGGCCTGCCATCACGGCGTTCGGGACGTTGCCCACGCCGGACTGCATAACGTAGCCGTCGTAGGTGAGGCGGCCGGCCTTGACTTCGTTCTCCAGGAAGTCGAGGAAGTTGCCTGCGATCTGCTCGGAGACCTCGTCCGGTGCCTTGAACGGTGCATTGCGGTCAGCGTCGTTGGTCTCGATGACTGCGACGACCTTCTCCGGGTCGATCTCGATGTAAGTCTTGCCGATGCGGTCGCCGGCCTTGGTGATCGGGATCGGGATACGGTTCGGCAGCGGCGGCACGAGCCAGATGTCGTGCATGCCCTCGAGCTCCTCGGACTGCCAGGAGTTGACCTCGATGATGATCTTCTTGGCTGCGTTGAGGAACTCCACGGAGTTACCAACAGAGGAAGACGGGACGATGTTGCCCTCTTCGGTGATGCGCACTGCCTCGACGATGGCGAGGTCAACGTCACCGAAGAAGCCCTGCTCGACCATCATGCCGGAGTGGGACAGGTGAATGTCCTGGAACTTCATCTCGCCAGCGTTGATCTTGTTACGCATGGTCGGGTCAGACTGGTACGGCATGCGGTAACGCAGCGCGCCTGCCTCAGCGAGAACGCCGTCGCACTCCGGTGCCGTGGAGGCGCCGGTGTACAAGTCGATGGAGAAGTCCTGCCCCTTCGCATGGGCGGCCTTTGCCTTCTCTGCAATTGCGGCCGGCATGGCCTTCGGGTAGCCAGCACCGGTGAAGCCGGAAGTACCAACCTTGTCGCCGTGGTTGACAAACTGCACGGCCTCTTCGGCGGTCATGACCTTGTCACGCAACTTGGCGGAAGCAATACGATCGCTCATGTGATCTCCCTCAATCCTGTTAAATCCGTTCAGGTAACACCCCCACCATATTGTGACCCATCACTCATTGCCATGAGGGTGTGTGGTCTCGTCGCAAAGCAAATGCTTATCGACGCCCAAATCACCCCCGAACGGGCGTAGCAACCACGATTGGACGGGGCGACAACGGGCGTGAACAATAGGCAGAACTATGACTACCGCAGCCCCCGCCTTAACTATCGGCGGCATCGATCTGAACTCCCCCGTCATCCTCGCGCCGATGGCCGGGGTGACCAACATGCCGTTTCGTGTGCTGTGCCGGGAGATCGAGGAGGAACTCACCGGCACATCCTCGGGGCTGTACGTCTGCGAAATGATCACAGCGCGTGCGATGGTGGCTCGCAACGAGAAGACGATGCACATGACCACCTTCGCGGATGTGGAAACGCCGCGGTCGATGCAGCTGTACACGGTGGATCCCAAGTTCACGTATGAAGCCGTGCGGATGATCGTCGAGGAAGATATCGCCGATCACGTGGATATGAACTTCGGCTGCCCAGTGCCGAAGGTCACGCGCAAGGGCGGAGGCTGTGCGATCCCATACAAGCGGCGTCTGTACGGCAACATCGTCAGCGCCGCGGTGCGCGCTGCGGAAGGCTCCGGCATTCCAATTACGGTGAAGTTCCGCATCGGCATTGACGCAGACCACCACACGCACCTGGATGCCGGACGCATTGCTGCCGAATCGGGTGCCGCCGCCGTTGCCTTGCACGCCCGCACTGGTGCGGAGCGTTACTCGGGCGCGGCGCACTGGGACGAAATCGGCCGCCTTGTGGAGCACATGGACGGTACCGGCGTGCCGGTGATCGGCAACGGCGACATCTTCGCCGCCGACGATGCGGCGAAAATGATGGAGCAAACCGGCTGCCACGGCGTGGAGGTCGGCCGCGGCTGCCTTGGGCGCCCGTGGCTGTTCGCGCAACTGGGCGCGCAGTTGCGCGGCGAGGAGATCCCGCCGGAGCCGACCCTGGGCAAGGTAGCCAGCATCATCTACCGCCACGCAGAGCTGTTGGCAGAGCACGACGGTGAGCACCACGCGTGCCGCGACATCCGCAAGCACACCGGCTGGTACATGCGTGGTTTCCCGGTAGGCGGGGAATTCCGCAAGTCGCTTGCCCAAGTGACGTCTCTTGCGGAGTTGAAGGAGCGCCTCGCCCCCATCGCCGATTCTGAAGCAATGGCCGAGCATGCGGATGACGCGCGCGGCCGCCAAGGTTCAGCCGGCAAGATCGCCTTGCCGGAGGGCTGGTTGGACGATCCAGAGGACGACACCGTCCCTGAGGGCGCAGAAATTGAGAATAACGGTGGCTAACTGCGAGCGCGTAGCATGAAACGCATGCTGAGAGCCGCCTACCGAGAGACTCTGGAGGCCTTCAACCAGGACCTCATGACCATGTGCGACACGGTGCGCACCATCATGGAGCACGCGTCGAAGGGCCTTCTTGAGCAGTCACTCGATGACGCCGAAACGGCCCTGACCCTGATCGACGAACTCAAAGAAATCGGCGAACGGTGTGAGGAGCGAAGCATGCGCTTGCTCGCACTGCAAAACCCTGTGGCGACTGACCTGCGTCAGGTGCTGGCTGCGATCCACCTAGTGGAATATTTCGAACGCATGGGTTCGCTCGCCCGCAACATTGCAGTCCTGGTGCGCCAGCGCCACCCCGCGTCGGTGTATCCGCCGCCGCTGCACGGCTACGTCGAGGAAATGACCCGGTTGGTGGCTGCGATGGGTGCCACCACCCGAGCATTGTTGGATGATCCGGATCCGGATGTGGCAGTTGAGCTGCACACTATCGACGAGGGCGTCGACGACATGCGCGCCTATTTGAGCACGTTGGTCTCTGACCGGGAGTGGGAGTACACCACCCGGGAGGCCGTCGATGTGTCGTTAATTTCGCGCTACTACGAGCGCTACGCGGACCGTTGTGTGGATATTGCCGGCCAGATGGTGTTCCTGGTGACGGGATTGAGGCCTGAGGCGTACTTGCGCCAGCGGGACGAACCGGATTACGAGAATCTGGAGAAGTTCGCCACCATCGAGCGCAAGTTCCGCAAGCCTTAGCCGAAGCGGCCGGAGATGTAGTCTTCGGTTTCCTTCTGCTCGGGGTTTTCGAAGATGGTGGTGGTGTCGTTGAACTCCACCAGGTGGCCCGGGCGGCCGGTGGCTTCGAGCGAGAAGAACGCGGTCTTGTCGGACACGCGCGCTGCCTGCTGCATGTTGTGGGTCACGATGACAATCGTGTACTGATCCTTCAGCTCGTGGATCAGGTCCTCCACGGCAAGGGTGGAAATCGGGTCGAGGGCGGAGCACGGCTCGTCCATAAGCAGCACCTCTGGGCGCACGGCGATCGCACGAGCGATGCACAGGCGCTGCTGCTGACCACCGGAAAGGCCGCCACCCGGCTTGTCCAGGCGGTCCTTTACCTCGTCCCACAGGTTCGCACCGCGCAGGGACTGCTCCGCGACTTCCTTGAGCTTCTTCTTGTCCTTCTCCCCTGCCAGGCGCAGGCCGGCGACGACGTTGTCTTCGATGGACATCGTTGGGAAGGGGTTTGCCTTCTGGAACACCATGCCGATGGTGTTGCGCACGGCGACCGGGTCGACGTTCTTGCCGTAGATGTCGTGGCCGTCGAGAAGAATCTGGCCTTTGACGGAAGCGCCGGGGATGACCTCGTGCATGCGGTTGATCGTGCGCAGCACGGTGGACTTACCGCAGCCGGACGGGCCGATGAATGCGGTGACCGACTTGGCGGGGATTTCCATGTTGACGTTCTGCACGGCGTGGAAATCGCCGTAGTAGATGTTGACGTCGTTGAGTTCGAGCTTGGTGGACATCTGTGAGTTCTCCTGACGGGGACGCGGGCGGGATGGTTACTTCTTGACCGAGAAGCGCTTTGCGATGAAGCGTGCGAGCAAATTCAACGTGACAACGAGGATGACCAGCGTCAGTGCTGCGCCCCAGAGTCGGTCGTTGGCCGGGCCGGTGGCGCCGGACTTCCACATGTCCAGCATGTACAGCGGCAGCGAGGACTGCGGCTTGTCAAACATGTCGAACCAGTTAATTGCCGGGGTGGAGCCGACGAGGATCAGCACCGGTGCGGATTCACCCATCACGCGGGCGATTGCCAGCATGATGCCGGTGACAATGCCCGACAGGGCGGTCGGCAGCACGATGCGCATGATGGTCTTCCACTTCGGCACACCGAGTGCGTAGGAGGCTTCGCGCAGGTCCATCGGCACGACGCGCAGCATCTCTTCGGTGTTACGCACAACGACCGGCACCATGAGCAGGATAAGCGCGAGGGACACGGCGAAGCCGGAGCGCTGCTGGCCCAGGATGGTGATCCACAGGGCGTAGACAAACAGTGCTGCAACGATCGACGGCACACCGGAAAGGATGTCCACCATGAAGGTGGTGAGCCGGCCCAAACGGTTGCCGTTGGAGTATTCAACCAGGTAGATCGCGGTGAACACACCGATCGGGATGGAGAACAGCGACGCAATCAGGGTCTGCATGAGCGTACCGACGATCGCGTGCAGCGCACCGCCGCCCTCCTTGGACGCGCGGACACCGACCATGTCGGAGGTCCACCACGCCGGATCCACGATGACGTGCCAGCCGCGGGACACCACGGTAAACAGCAGCCACAGCAGCGGGACGAGGGCGAGGAACATGCAGAACCACATGAGTCCACCCATGATGGAGTTTGTGGTTTTGCGGCTCGAGGCGATGTCGATGAATGGGTTTTCGGGGCGGGCTGTCTCAGCCGGTTTGGATACTGCAGTAGACATGTTTCGCTCCGCTCCTTATTTCTTGTTGACGATCGCACGCGCGATCGAGTTGACGACGAAGGTCAGCAGGAACAGCACCAGACCTGCTGCGATGTAGGCGCCGGCGGAGACCGGGTTGTTGAACTCGGCTGCGGCGTTGGCGATGGCGGTTGCGAAGGTGGTGCCGCCGTCGAAAAGCGAACCGCGGAAGTCGTTCGCCGGCGCAACCGCCATGTACAGCGCCATGGTCTCGCCCAGCGCACGGCCAAGGCCGAGCATGGAGCCGGCGATGAAGCCGGACAGGCCGAACGGGATGACGGTCATGCGGATGACCTCCCAGCGCGTTGCGCCGAGGGCAAGTGCGGACTCGATCTGTCCCGGAGGGGTCTGGACGAAGATTTCGCGGGCGGTTGCGGCGATGATCGGCAGGATCATGATGGCGAGCACAATTCCACCGGTCATGACGTTGCGGGCCGTGGAGAACGGCGGGGAGTTTTGGTAGGTGGCGAACAGGAAGAAATCGCCGCCCCAGCTGTTGACCCACTCGTAGAACTTGCCCAACTTCGGACCAAGCACCTGAGCGCCCCACAGGCCGTAAACGATCGACGGCACGGCTGCGAGCATGTCCACCAGGGTGCCCAGCGGGCGCACGAGGCGCTGCGGGCAGTAGTTGGACAAGAACAGTGCAACACCGAGGGCGACCGGCATCGCGATGATCAGCGCGATGATGGAGATGGTCACCGTGGAGAAGAACAGGTTCGGAATACCGAACTGCATCGCGTCCAGGTCTGCGGTCTGCCACGGGCCACCGTAGGTGAAGAAGCCGAGCACGCCGCCGTCGTTACGCATCAGCGGCGGCAGCGCCTGCGCGAGCAGGAAGATACCAATGGCAGCAACGAGAACGGTGATCAGCGTTGCAGATGCTGTGGAGAAGATTTCGAAGAACCGGTCTCCGGGGCGCTTCACGCGTCCGGAGTTCCGTGCGGTGCGTTCCGCTACCGCAACGTCATTGTCAGCCATGTGCTCGGATCCTTGAGATAAATGGAGAGAAACAGGGGTGGTCTACAGCAATCAACCCCCGATGTCACTGTGTTCAGTCGGGGGTCGTTCGCTAGTTGGCCTTACTGGATGGCGTTGATCGCCTCGCGCAGACGCTCAGCGTGTGCGCCGGTGACCGGGATGAAGCCCTCAGCCTCGAGCTCTGCATCCTGGTGGTCGAGGGCGATGTTGAGGAAGTCCTTGACCATCTTGGAGGTTGCCTCGTCGTAGCCCGCGGAGCAGACGATCTCGTAGGTGGTCAGCACCAGCGGGTAAGCGCCGGCGGTGTCGGTGGCGAACAGGGCGTCGGCGTCGACGACCATGTTGTGACCCTCAGTCTTAAAGGTCAGGTTGTCCAGGGTCTTCGCCACGGACTCGTTGGTCAGCTCGACCGGGCCGTTGCCGAAGTCGATGTTGGCCTTCTTGTCAGCGAAGCCAGCCTCGACGTAGGTGATGGAACCGTCGGTAGCGGAGACTTCCTGTGCCACACCGGAGGAGCCGTTGGCGCCGGTGCCCACTGCGTTCGGGAACGCCTTGCCGGAGGACTCCCACTTGCCGTCGGATGCGGCTGCGAGGAACTTCTGGAAGTTGTCGGAGGTGCCGGACTCGTCGGAGCGGTAGAAGACGTTGATCGGGGTGTCCGGCAGTTCAACGCCCGGGTTAGCCTCTGCGATCTTCGGGTCGTTCCAGGTCTTGATGACGCCCTGGAAGATCTCGACGATGTTGTCCACGGTGAGGTTGAGCTCGTCGACACCCTCGAGGTTGTAGGCGATAGCAACCGGGCCGATGACGAACGGCAGGTGCCATGCCTCGTTGCCGCCACAGCGCTGTGCAGCAGCCTCAACCTGGTCGTCCTTCAGCGGCGAGTCAGAACCTGCGAAGACAGCCTGGTTGGCGATGAAGTTCTTCTGGCCAGCGCCCGAGCCGGACGGGGTGTAGGCGATGGAAGCACCCGGGACCTCTGCGGAGTAGACGGAGGCAAAGTAGTCGATGGCGTTCTGCTGGGAGGACGCGCCCTCAGCGAGGATGTCACCCTGCTGGCCGTAGAGCTCGTAGTCGCCCTTTTCGGCCGCTGCGGTGGATTCCGCTTCGGTACCTGCTGCACCTTCGGTGTCGTTGGAGCCGCCGCAAGCGACGAGGGTGGCGGAGGAGGCTGCTACGACGCCGATGACTGCGGCGGTGCGCTTGAAGTTACGAATCACGGGGAACCTTTCAGGTATTTAACTGTTCGGTCCGGAACACCAGGCAGATGTCCGATCACTTACGACACAAAACCTAGACAGCGCCGGTTAATCCCTGGTTGCTGATTGGGTGAACTGTTGGTGAACTCGTAAAATCCTGGCTAACACCGCAGGTCAGTCGCTATTTTTTGGAGGCCGGTTTGTAGACCACGTGGCGCTCGCGAGTATCAAAGCCGAGCTGGCGGTATCGCTTTACCGCCGGCTCATTATCCCCTTCGACATAGAGGATGACCTGCGAGGATCCGCACTCCGCAAGGTAGTTCAGCCCGGCTTGAATCAGCGGTCCCCCCATTCCCTCCCCCCGGTGCTTCGAGGAGAGGCCCACGACATAGATTTCGCCGGTGCCATCCGGGTGTCGTTTGGTCCAGTGGAAGCCCGCAATCTCATCGCCGGCGATGAGGAACCACACGCCGTCGGCGTCGAACCAGTCGGTGTCCATCGCCCGGTGCAGCTGCGCGATGTCCCAGCCGCCTTGTTCGGGGTGCCAGGAGAACGCGTCGTTGTTGACCTCGAGCCATTGCTTATCGACGACCTCACGCCCCCACCGCGACACCAACTCCGGGTACTGGACGAGCTCGTAGCCCTCGCGCACTTCCGCCTTCACGTCAGCATCCAGCGCGGTACCCATGACCAGGAGTTCTCGCACCGGTTCCATCCCGAGGTCGCGTGCCAGCGCCTGCGCTGCAGGCAGGTCACCATGGGCCCAGAAGCCAGCGTCGGTGTTGCGCTCCAGCACAGCCTGAACCAGGGCACAGCCGTAGCCGTGGCGGCGGTGTTCAGGATGGACGGCCAGTTCGGTGGAGCCGTCTTCAGCGATGCCGGCAACCGCCACGGTCTTATCGCCGGTTTTGGCGATGAGGTGGGTGTGGTTGAGGGTGTCGTCGAAAAGCCCGCGCTCGAACGCCTCGGAGAACGCGGCGACGCCGTCCTCGGATTGGGCGGCATCCAGAATGGGGCGGACGAGGGTTTCCGGCAGGGTGGCGCTTACGATGTCGACAGTCATGTCTTAGAGGGTACGTCGGAGGGCGGAAACGATGCGGGCACGTGTGAAAGCGGCGGTCGCCGTGGCGGCGGCGCTGGCTGTGTTGGCTGGCGCTGACACGATCGTGGCCGCGAACGTGGAGCGCACCGTCGCCCAACCCGGCATCCAGGCGTCCGTGGGTGGTTTCCCGTACACGGCGTCGCTGCTCACCGGCAACGTCTCACGTGTGAGCGTGGAACACCTCGATGCCGCCGTCGATGGGCCAGGCGTAGCGACGACCGGCGTGGACGTGTTCGACCTCGCCCTCGACAACCCACGCGAAGCGCTTTCGGGCGAGTTCGAATCGGGCACCGCACGCCTTGTGCGCCGCCGGGTGCGCCTCGACGGCGTCGGCTTCGGCACCCTGCTCGGCATCACGGACCTGGACATCGCGAACCCATACGACATCTCCCCCGCAGGCGGGGCCGCAAGCGAGGCCCGGCTCACCGGCACGGTTCCGGGTACAGAAGATCCGGTGACGGTTGTGGTTACGCTGCGCCTGATCGACGGCATCTTCCAGATGCGCCCCAGCAAACTTATCGACGACACCTCCCCCGAAACCCAGGCCGCGTTCACTCTCGACCTAGACACCCGCACCCTGCCGTTGGACGGGCCAGCGGACCGAGTGCAGTTGCGCGGCGGTTCGATTGAGTTCTCGCGCGACCGCATCAACACCGCATTTGACCCGGCGGACCTCAACCCCATGGGACAAGCAGCTACCCTTGGACACCATGAGTGAAGAAAAGAACGTAGAAAACACCGCAAACACGCCGAAACCGGCCACCTTAAGCGGCAACGACGCCGTCAACCTTGCGTCCGAGCAGTCCAAGTCGACCGCGCACCGCAATATCCCGACGTTCGACTTTGAGGATTTCCCGCTCGAGGACGACACCGCAAACCTGCGCTTCGGCCCGAGCCTGCACGACGGCCTGCTCGCACTCCTGCCGCTGGTTGGCGTGTGGACCGGCTCCGGCCAGGCCAACGACAACGGCGATGAGTACGCCTTCGGCCAGCGCCTTGTTGTCTCCCACGACGGTGAGAATTACCTCCGCTTCGAGTCGCGCATGTGGCGTCTCGACGAGGACGGCAACGCCACCGGCGCCGACCAGCGCGAGGTCGGCTTCTGGCGCATCTCCCTCAAGGACGAAATCGAGGTGACCCTGACCAACTCCCGCGGTTTGGTTGAGATCATGTACGGCGCGCCTGTCAACGAGCGTGCATGGCAGCTCACCAGCGCCTCCACCATCGCAACGGAGACCGGCCCTGAGTCCCACGGTCCGGGCAAGCGCCTCTACGGCCTGATGCCGAACAACAACCTCGGCTGGGTTGACGAGCGCGCCGTCAACGGCGAGATGGTGCCGTACATGTCCGCAGAGTTGAAGCGCATCGCGGGCTAGCGCCGGTTAGCTCAGCGCCGCGGAAATCAGCTCCTTGATCTCGGCTTCATTGTCGGGAGCGGGGAGCTTTTTGCCGTCCAGGCGCTTGACCCGGGTGGCGATGCGCGTGGAGCTCACCAGCCACACCGACTCCGCCTTGAACAGTTCGTTGAGGTAGATGTCCTTCGCCTTGCACTTCCACCCCTGCTCGGCGGCGTATTCAAACAGGGCGGCTTGGGTGGTGCCGGCCAGCACGCCCGGCCCCGGTGCCGGTGTGCGCAACCGCCCGCCCTTCTTCACCATGACCACCGACGAGGTCACCCCCTCGAGCACGCGTCCGGTGTCGGGATCGATGTAGATGACATCGTCCGCGCCTCCGGCTTTCGCCCAACGCAGCGCCGCCATCGACGCCGCATAGTTGAGCGTTTTCGCACCTTCGCGCATCCACGGCGCATCGCCCGTGACGGTGTAGCCGCGCGGGGTAGTGAGTACGGACACGCCGCGTTCGCGTTGTGCCAGGGTGTCGTCGTCAAGCGGGCGTATGGTCAGCCAAGCAGTTGCAACGCCGGTGGTTTCACGGCCGCGTGAGAGCGTCCATACGCACTTCGCTTCCACGCCTTCGGTGCCGCCGCGCTCACGGCAATAATCGGCGACCGCCTCCTCGGTGGCGCGCTCCCAGTGGGCCGCGCCCGGCTCCGGCAGATCCATCAGTTCCGCCGACCGGGCGAAGCGCTCGAGATGCTTCTCCAGGTTGAGCGGTTTGCCATCTCGAATGAGGATGCTTTCAAAGATCCCATCGCCGCGCGTGACCACCGCATCGTCCCAGAACACGTGGGGCATGTTGGTGTTTTGGCGGCGTACGGACCCGCCGTACGGTTCGACGAGGTAGATCACGGGCGCAGGCGCGAGCGGTGCAATAGACATAATGCCCCCTATGATAGGCGCCCATGGGTTACGCATCGGTTCTTTTGGCCAAGCCGGGTGCTGCGGAGCTTCCGGGCGATTCGCTTCTCGACGCCACCGGCGTCGCCTGGCACTACGGCGATCCGTTGGGGGAACAACGCAAGGCCACCAGAGATACCGTCGCCGTCGACCGCTCCAACCGCGCCGTCATTGCGGTGTCCGGCCCTGATGCGCCGAGTTTCCTCAACAACCTGCTATCGCAAAAGCTTGACGACGCCACCTCCGGATTCACCGCCTCCGCCCTCGACCTCAACGCACAGGGGCGCATCCTGCACCACGCCGATATCGCCGTAGCCGATGACGTGTTTTACCTGGACACCCCCTCCTACCAGGCACAAAGCCTGCTGACCTATCTGCAGCGCATGGTGTTCTGGTCCGAGGTGACCGTGGAGCAAACCGATCTTGCTGTGGTCACGCTGCTTGGCCCTGCTGCTGCCCAGGTTGAGGGCGCCGTGTTCACCCGCGTGATTGATGGCTGGGGTGGGGTATGCCGCACTGACGTCGCTATCCCCCGCGAGCAACTCAACGCGATCGCCGAACAGTTTCCACTGGCCGGTCTGATGGCGTTTACCGCCCTGCGCGTCGCCGCCGGCGAGCCAGAGCAGCGCGCCGACCTCGACGAGCGCTCCATCCCCCACGAAGCCCCCTACCTCATCAATCGTGGCGACCACATCGGTGCCGTCCACCTGGAGAAGGGCTGCTACCGCGGCCAGGAAACCGTTGCCCGAGTGGAAAACCTCGGCCGCTCCCCCAGGCTTTTGGTCAAACTCCAACTCGACGGCTCTGCCCCCGAGGAGCCGGTGCCCGGTTCGGAGATCACCGCCGGCGGACGAAACGTCGGCCGACTCGGCACCGTCGTACACGATGCCGACGAAGGTCCGGTGGCTCTCGCCCTAGTGAAGCGTTCCGCGTTGGAGGTTCCCCTGGAAATCCAGGGCGCTGCAGCCTCCGTCGACCCCTCCTCGTTGCCACAAGATGAGGGTGAACGTGCGGGCCGCAAAGCCGTTGATCAGCTTCGTCGTGGCGGCATGACTCCAAAATAACCGCAGGTGGGACACCTAAGGGGCATTTTTAAGATACTCAAGCTATAGTGTCCTACAGGAAAATAACGAAGAATCATAAGAGGCCGCCCACACATGGGCCGCCCAGAACCACCTCAAGGGGGTCACGCCATGGGCCGCGGACGCGCAAAAGCCAAGCAGACCAAGGTTGCTCGCCAGCTGAAGTACAACACTCCTGAAATGGATCTCGCCTCGCTCCAACGCGAGCTTGCAGGGAAGACCCCGGGCCGCAGGTGGGATGACGACGACTCCGAGGTGGACGACCAGTACGCCGACTACGCCAACTGGGATGAGGACGACGACCGCTAGTCCACCCTTCACGTAAAAGTGCACCCCGCTCGCTCGGGGTGCTTTTTGCGTTGCCTGGGGCCTTCTGCGCTTCTGCCCGACGGTCCTGGCCTGCTGTTTTTCCCTGGTCGTCTAGCTCGGTGGTTGTGGAACCAGACGATGAGCTCCGTATTGACCA
>NZ_KV825908.1:0-439 GCF_001835805.1 Corynebacterium sp. HMSC034B08
GACTTTTTGAGAGTGGCGTGTTACGCGGCGTGAAGGCCTGCGTGGTTTTCTCGTTGGTAGTTGGTGTAGTGCTCGATCGGCGGGATATGCCCGAGCGAGGAATGCAACCGCTCGTGATTATACCAGTGGACCCATCCGGCTGTGGCGCGTTCCACCTCACTCCAGTTCGTCCACGTCCCCGCTTCGAAATCAATGAGTTCAGACTTGTACAGCCCGATCGTTGACTCCATCAGACCGTTGTCGTAAGCGTCGCCGACGGTGCCGATGGACCCATCCATCTGGTGGACGGCCAGCAGCCGGCGGAGATCTGTGGAGGTGTACTGTGAGCCCGCATCCGAGTGATGGATCACCCCGGCCGAATCAAAGTACGGGTCCTGGCGCTGGCGTATCGCCAGTGCCTGTCGCAGCGCACGGATGACCAAAGATTTCGTGGCTCGGG
>NZ_KV825909.1:0-261 GCF_001835805.1 Corynebacterium sp. HMSC034B08
GCTGGATCACCTCCTTTCTAAGGAGCTTTTATTTGTAGCCTACAGTTGTGGGTGTGGTGGTTGAGTATCCGAGTGTGGTACTGCCACCTGTTTGTTTTGAAAATGTCCGGGTGGAGACACACCCCGATCATGATTCTCATGCTTATGTGAGTATGGGGTGTGGTTGGAAGGTGTGCACGCTTGGGTGCATGGATATCAAGTACGTTTTGCAGCGACAAATATTGTGATGTGTTGGCATGCTGTTGGGTGTCTGGGGCAACA
>NZ_KV825910.1:0-250 GCF_001835805.1 Corynebacterium sp. HMSC034B08
TCCGGATTGGGATGATTCTTCTACCACGCCGGGTAAGGATGTGACTGTCCCGAAGAAGGATGGTTCCGGTGATGTTCCTGAGGGCGCTACGGTTGAGACCGAGGGTCCGGGTACTGCTGAGATCCTGCCGAACGGTGATATCAAGGTCACTCCTTCTGAGGATGCGAAGCCGGGTGACAAGATCAAGGTTGTTGTCAAGGACAAGGACGGCAACGAGATCGACACCATTGAGGTTGAGATCAAGGATCCG
>NZ_KV825911.1:0-243 GCF_001835805.1 Corynebacterium sp. HMSC034B08
ACGGCGGTGGTAACTATAACCATCCTAAGGTAGCGAAATTCCTTGTCGGGTAAGTTCCGACCTGCACGAATGGCGTAACGACTCCCCTGCTGTCTCAACCACAGACCCGGTGAAATTGCACTACGAGTAAAGATGCTCGTTACGCGCGGCAGGACGAAAAGACCCCGGGACCTTCACTATAGCTTGGTATTGGCATTCGGTGCGGTTTGTGTAGGATAGGTGGGAGACGTTGAAGCGGCCACG
>NZ_KV825912.1:0-2053 GCF_001835805.1 Corynebacterium sp. HMSC034B08
AACACGCCACTCTCAAAAAGTCAGGCCGATTCAGTCGCCGCCGACGATTGGAAAGCCCACCGAGAAAAGTTTGTCACATCGTTTCTGCACCACACCTCGCGGCCGAATCGCTTCACGGAGTTCCACAATTATTACCAACGTTTGTTCCGACTCTGCCTCGAAGTGGGAGATACTGGAGGGGCCCAGCGAATAGCTTTTTCGTTATGTGAAGTGATGCAGCGGATGCAAAACTGCAAGACAGTCGTGGAGGTCGCCGGGCGAACTATCAATAACGGGGAACCCAAAATTTTGAGGGCCTGGCGGGAGATTGCGTACGCCAAGTTTGCGGACGAGGTTATTTCCGTCCCTGGGAGTTTGGTGTCCGCAGCGCACAAGCGTGCACTTCTGAAAACACTGGATGCACTCCTTGATGAGAACACTTTAAACGATCCTGATGGGGATTCCACAGCTGAGAAGCGCGCCGACTCCTTTTCTGCAAACTGGTTTGCCGCGAGCGAGATGGACGAAGAGCAAACAAGGGAGTTCTATGAGGGGAAGTTCCACCGACTTTTCTCAATGGACCTGGCGTTGGTCCCTTTCAAGCAAGTACTCGTGTCCCGCGAACTCGACCACTTCGCTGCTGGCTCGCCTACAAGGTTCGATCAGCGACACTTCGCCTTCCTTGATGGCTGCAAGACGAAGGAAGGCGAGGTACCTTCGGCGTTCGAGCGGCTGCTGGGCGAGAGCACTTGGAAGCTGTTTGAGTTGCTGAATGCGGTTGGAGCGAGGTTTTCGCTTGAAGCTTTAAAGAAGTATCTCAAGCAAGGCTTAGCGGATAAAGCTCCGAAGTACGAGGACCGCACGTTAACCGTGCGAGGTTTTGTCTTTCCCACTCGGCCGCCATCACCGATTGAGCTATTCGCGTGGACTCGAGTTGCAGGGGCGGATGGAAAAGGTCCGTGGGAAAAATGCGAGATAACCATGCGCCACGTTCAAGACTGGTTCCTCATTGCACGTGGCTTCGCCGAACGTTCGGACATCTTCGCCGATCTGCCCGTTAAGGATCGAGATCGGTGGGAGCGACTCCAAGAGACAATGCAAAAAGAACTGGCGCAGAAAGCGGGGGTGCCGTGGCGTGGGTCTAACGGTGCTGACATCTGGTTCCCCTCTACCGAACGAGATCAGTCGAAGATCAACGTGGCGATCGGCGCTTTGTACACCCCAAAGGAGTACTTGGATGAATCAGTATTGCGTAATCCGCAAATTGGACTGAAGCGATGGAATACTACGGCTGAATTGGTGAATAGCGTGATGTCGGAGGGTAACGCTGACTACTTCGTCCTACATGAAGCTTGCTTACCACCCACGTGGTTTATGACAGCAGCAAGTCATCTACGCCGAAAGAACATCAATCTCATTTCCGGGGTGGAGTATCTGCACGGGGCAGATTCGGTCGTGCACAATCAAGTGTGGTTCTCTGCAATACACAAGGGGTTCCGGTTCCCTTCGCTTGGTTTGTACATCCAGGATAAGCAGCGCCCTGCGCATGGAGAGGCGGACAATCTCAACCACATCGATGGGCTTAAATTGAAACCAAAGGTGAAATGGGAGGGCGATTCGAAGCCGCCGCTAGTCGCGCATGGCAACTTCTATTTTGCGATGTTGGTGTGTTCGGAACTAACGAATTCGGAATACCGGAATTCCCTAAGAGGCGACGTTGACGCACTGTTCGTCGTGGAGTGGAATAAAGACCTCAACACCTTCAACTCGTTAGTTGAGGCATCCGCCCGGTCAAGTCCCGTGTAGTGGTGTAGCCGTTTGTGCTTTCGGCTCGGTATGAAGTTGGGGGTTTGGTTAGGCGGTTAGTTGGTGGTGGTCACCATGTTCACCTCCAGTTTGGTGCATGAGGTGTTTGGTGTGTTCGAGTGCGGATAGTGACATGTAGCGTTTTTGTTGGATCCAATCGTCGTGCTGCTCGGCAAGCACCGCGCCGACAAGCCGGATGATGGATTCACGGTTCGGGAAGATGCCCACGACATCTGTGCGTCGGCGGATCTCCCGGTTTAACCGTTCG
>NZ_KV825912.1:2153-2677 GCF_001835805.1 Corynebacterium sp. HMSC034B08
GCTGCGGTAAACGCCAACACGTCATCGAGCGACTCTTCTAGATAGGCCGCAACATGCGGGAACTTTGGTTCTAACAGGTCGACGACTTCGCGGGCTTGTCGCTGTCGATTTGGGGTAGTTGGTACCGCGAGTCCGCGTAGTTGGTACCGGTGTTCCACGTACCCGGTACTGCGAGGGGGTTTCTTTCATAGTTGATGTTGGCGGCGCCGTACTTCGATGGTGCCGCGTCAACCTCTACTTGGAAGGAGCCGGTCTTTGTGGCCAACTTCAAACAAATCGTCGCGATGTGCCTTGGCGGTGCAAGCTACGCACAGATCACACATGCATTGGGGTGTTCACGACGAGAAGTATCCCGCGCAAAGAAGATCATCGCTGAGGAGTCACTGAGTTTAGAGACGTTCCGTCAGCTTCCACCGGGATGGTTCGATGAGCGATTCAGCGACGGCCGCAGCAAGCGCACACTGTCCTACGACCAGCCGGATTTTCAAGGTCTTGCACACAAACTCAAAAGCAATAAGCATTTG
>NZ_KV825913.1:0-2442 GCF_001835805.1 Corynebacterium sp. HMSC034B08
ATGCGTCAAGCCATAAGCACTACGTGGTTCCCCTGCCTCTCGTTGTGGCAGTAGAGAAGTAAGTGTGAACGCCGTAAGCAATAGTTGTTCTCCTCCCTGCATTCGGGAGGTTCATGGTTTTTCTCTGCAAGCGGCCACATCCCTTCCGAAGAGATTCTTTCGTGCGACGTGGTCAGTCCCGTATGGGGCATTTCTGTATCGAATATGATCAGGGGCATGACTGACTTCTCTGAGCTCGTTGCCGCTTTTGGGGTCGACGCCAAAAACACTCTGAACGGCCCGGGGGAACCAGAAGCCGCCCTGTCCCGCCCTGTGGCTGCTCTCCTGGAGACCTTCGGCGAGCAAGTCCTTCATCGCACTGTGGTGCTTCATGAGGAGGTTCGGGAAGACTCTGGGAACGTTCGTCCTGATTACGGTGTACGCGTTGACAATCTGATCTCGGGACATATTGAACTTAAGCGCCCCGGGACGTCCCTTGACCCGAATACCTATGGGAAGTCCACTCACAACGGGAAGCAGTGGAGGCGACTGCGTAATTTGCCGAACCTGCTGCACACCAATGGGCTGGAATGGCGGCTCTGGCGGTATGGGGAGTTGGTCGGCTCACCTGTTCATCTTGATGCAGCCTCTCTCGCGACCCACAAGGGAAGGCTTACGGCTCCACCTGAGTTCAAGACGATGCTCACGAGCTTCCTGGGGTGGGGGCCGACACCGATCACCAGTATTTCCCGGCTCGTGAACACCATCGCCCCGCTGGCGGCACTGTTGCGCGAGGAAGTTCTCGAGTCACTCAAAGCTAACCGGCGACATGCTAAGGCCACCGGCCGACCAGAAGCGCACTATCCGTTCATCGGGTTGAAGCGTGATTGGCGAGCCAGTCTTTACCCGCATGCCACGGATGAACAGTTCGCCGACGGGTTTGCCCAAACCGTGGTTTTTGCCTTGGTTGTTGCCTTGTCCGAAGGGATCAGCTTTACCACCGGGAGCCTCCGTGATATCGCTACGGAAATCCAGTCCCAGCACAGTCTGTTGGGACGTTCCCTCGACCTCCTCACCGAGCATCTGACTGACTCCACCGTCGGTTTGGTCATCGAGACAATCACTCGCACCCTCTCGGCGACGCAGTGGGACAAGATCTCTGGAGGAAACCAGGATGTCTATCTGCACCTGTATGAGCACTTCCTGGAGGCCTACGACCCTGAACTACGCAAACAGTCCGGGTCGTACTACACCCCTGCTGATGTAGTGACAGGCATGACCCGTTTGGCAGACCAAGCACTCAAAAACCACATGGGTATCCCGGATGGACTATCTTCCCGAGATGTTGCAGTCATAGAAACTTTCATGTCACAACGGATACAAACGCGCGCCAACTACGATTTAGCCGCTTGACTGGTTCACTTCCAGCGAGCGAGGGTCATGGGCCGATCTTCCGGGAAACGAAGAGCTTGCGGTAATGGGGATCCCCGTCTTTACGCGGGTAATAGTGCCAGCCAATTCCTGCCCAAAACTCGTCAGCGCCTTCGGAGAAAGCGATCAAGGGGTAACCTGCGTAGTGGCTGATCAGATGCCTTGCAAACTCAGCCCCATAGTGCTGTCGGCGAAGGTCATGGCGGATTTCAAAGAACCAGATCTCTTTGGTTGGCACCGTCGAGTCAACTCCGATATAGCTATCGGAGAGCGGCCAATCTGTCACCTCAGCGCGCCCGACTTCCACACTATCGGCAAGAAACTGGATGTACTCTTTGCCACCCAGGGTGTCGTCGCCGACTCGTCCAGCCCTGTCGTGCCACCAGCGGTCATCGAATCCCTCGACCACCTGGAACGGCGTCACGTAGTCCTCAACTTGCTGAAGAATTTTCAATTGTAAGCAATCCACCACTCCAAGACTACGCGAGCGCCCACCAGGTTCTGGCAGGCGCTTAGATGTGGATACTGGGTTACTGCTTGATGGCGACTACTTGGGTGCTGCCGTCGCGAAATTGAAAGGTGACGTTGCCGTCGACGTCGACGGTGCCTTTATCGAGCAAAGCTACGCAGAGGTATGGGCTGAAGACCAAGCGTTCAAGATCAAGGTTGGCGGTCTCCTGCATGTAATAGTGGTAGGCGGCCAGTCGGTTGTTTTTGTTCTGGATCTCGGCGACCACGGCAGCGTGATCAGGTAACAGCGCCTGGTGCTGTTCGTGGCTAGCGTTGAACGCCTTCTCGTAGGTTTGCTGGTCTTGAGCGACTCGTGCGTTGTGGGCGATCATCGATTGGAGCTTTTTGGCCACCTCGTTGATCTGAGCGAGAAGCCCGGCGGCCTCAACCTCCAGGTCACTCGTGTCGAGGGCGTCGAGAACGGCTTGGTTGACACCTGTGTCGGTCGATGAGCCGAATCGAAGGCGAATGGCCTTAAGGAACATGTCCTTGAGTCGTTGATCGCTGATGTGCCCGGTGGCG
>NZ_KV825914.1:0-640 GCF_001835805.1 Corynebacterium sp. HMSC034B08
GAGGCAGCAGTGGGGAATATTGCACAATGGGCGCAAGCCTGATGCAGCGACGCCGCGTGGGGGATGACGGCCTTCGGGTTGTAAACTCCTTTCGCTAGGGACGAAGCGCAAGTGACGGTACCTAGAGAAGAAGCACCGGCTAACTACGTGCCAGCAGCCGCGGTAATACGTAGGGTGCGAGCGTTGTCCGGAATTACTGGGCGTAAAGAGCTCGTAGGTGGTTTGTCGCGTCGTTTGTGTAAGCCCGCAGCTTAACTGCGGGACTGCAGGCGATACGGGCATAACTTGAGTGCTGTAGGGGAGACTGGAATTCCTGGTGTAGCGGTGGAATGCGCAGATATCAGGAGGAACACCGATGGCGAAGGCAGGTCTCTGGGCAGTAACTGACGCTGAGGAGCGAAAGCATGGGGAGCGAACAGGATTAGATACCCTGGTAGTCCATGCCGTAAACGGTGGGCGCTAGGTGTGAGTCCCTTCCACGGGGTTCGTGCCGTAGCTAACGCATTAAGCGCCCCGCCTGGGGAGTACGGCCGCAAGGCTAAAACTCAAAGGAATTGACGGGGGCCCGCACAAGCGGCGGAGCATGTGGATTAATTCGATGCAACGCGAAGAACCTTACCTGGGCTTGACATACACCAGA
>NZ_KV825915.1:0-4446 GCF_001835805.1 Corynebacterium sp. HMSC034B08
AATAGAAATCAAGGCAAACGCCTAGGAACAAAACCCGGGGCACTTCACTCTGGGTACTTTAGTGCCCAGAGGCTTATCTACATGGCACGTTCGCTACGGGTTCGTCGTTCTAACAGCCAGTCAGACAAGAAGGAACCGTGGCGTAGTTTCGGGATAGCCACATCGACGGTGCTGACCCGTGTATCCAGTAGTCGGTGGCGGTAGCCGTTGCGGTGGTTGACGCGGTTGTCGCTGGTGGTGCCGTAGTCAGCGCTGCCGACAGTATCGTCTTGGGAAGATAGAATTTGGTTGATGAAATCACCGAGCATCTGACGCGTCAGATCGGGTGATGCTTGAGTGAGTAGCTCTTCGAGGTATGCTTTTGGTTGCCAGTTGTGTCGGCACCGGGGGCTTAACTGTGAGAAGCGGGTCGAATAGCGGAGTTCTCCGCTAGGAGGTGTAAAAATTCCTCTGGGTCTTTAACCGTCAAGCGAATGGGTCTTCCGATATTGCGGTGTAGGAGGATATTTGCAGAACCGGCATGGAATGAAATAGTGCCATCCAGGAAGTGAACCCCAAACGTTTGGGATTCGAGTATGGGGCCCGAGGGAAGGATCTCCGCCCCCTTCAGAGATTCCAAACGAACGTTGCTAACTGGAATGCCAAGAACTGAAATCCGAAGGATTTCATCATTCAGCAACACCCCGACATTAAAGAAAATTGCCAGAGACACTAAAAGACCGCATGTGATAAAGGCGGTTTGATCTCTTCTGGTCAAGAAGTAGACACACAATAAGAGTACTGCGAAGATAAGTACGATCCGACTAAAATTATATCCAAATACTCTTGATCGATAACTTGAACCAGTCATGAATATCACTCAACTTCCTTCCAACTATCTTCATGGGTAGTAAGGCGAAAGTAGCTGCAGCTATGCCTTAAGGTCCTAATGTGTGTATAGCGTACACCCATCTGTACGCGCTGACCTGCGGCGTTGTGGGTTGTGCCGAGCGTGCTGCCGGAGTCCCTTTCAGTGTCCCTGGGGTAGGAGCGGCCGCATGAAGGTGCGCTCGTACCGCAGGACGCACTCGGACTCGTCTCGAATCCGGTCAGCGGCGATGAAGTCCGAGTGGGTGCCGAACAAGGTGCGGTACTGCTCGTAGGCAGCCAGGCTGGGGAAGCTGAACAGGGATTCCGCACGGTCACTCACACCTTCCGCGGGTAGGTAGTACCCGTGGTGGGTGCCGCCGTGTTCGTCGACATGCCGCATCCAAGCGCGGGCGAACTGTTCAAAGGCTGCGATCTGGTCGGGGTCGATGGTGTAGTGGACGACACAGGTGATCACATCCACAACGCTAGGCCCACAGGCGCTCATTGGGGAGCCTTTGTCTGTGCGCCTCGTGGTGCAGCACACCAATCTGCCTGGTTTACCTGCGGAAATGCGTCAGTTCGCCAAGTTGGCGCCGAGTTCAACGGTGAGAACTCCGACGGCGATGAGGAGGATGCCGAGGGCCATGGTTCGGGTGAGGGGTTCGTGGAAGATGACCCGGGCGAGGATCGCGGTGAGAGCTACGCCGGATGCTGCCCAGATGCCGTAGGCGACGCCAAGGGCCATGCCGTCGGCCAAGGCGAGACTTAAGGCGACGAACGCCACGAGATACCCCGCGATGACGCCGATGAACCATTTCTTCACCCGGCCACCGTCGGAGGCTCGTAGCGACATGGTCGCGACGACTTCGGACAAGATGGCGCCTGCGAGGAAGATCCATCTCATGAGTTGACTCCTGCTTCCTGGGCTGCGGTTTGCTGAGCTTTCTGGGAGCCGAGTTCGACGGTGAGGACACCGCTGATGATCGCAACCATTCCAAGACCCATCACAGCGGTCAGAGGTTCACCGAAAATCGCGGCGGATAGCACGGCGGCGAGCACGACCCCGCTGGCTCCCCAGATGCCATAGGCGACGCCGATCTGCATTCCTTCGCGCAGGCAGAAGGTGAGGAAGACGAAAGTGCCGATGTATCCGGCAGCAACCACGATGTACCAGGATGGGTGATTGAGCGCCGCCTTGAGAGACAGCGTCGCCGCCACTTCGGTAGTGATGGCGCCAGCGAGCAGGAACCACTGCTTCATGGGGTTGTTCCTTCGATCAGGGAGCGAATGCTGGAGACGACGGCTTCGAGATCCGCGCCGTGGAGGGTGGACACACCTGTGGCCTGGGCGCCCCAGAGTCCGTCGGCGGCGAGTCGGGCGGTGGTCAGCCTGGCTCGGGTGGCGGCGTCGAGATCGTCCGGGAGTTCGAGCCAGCGGCCCATCCGCGTAGTCCACGGTTCGGTGAGTTCGGGCCGATACGTCGCTTGGCCCCAGATGATGAACTCGGCGCGCTTGGCGGCCCCGTGGGCGGCGACGTGAACGTAGCTCAGGAGCCGCTCGGTGGCGTTGGCGTTCTCGAGGGGCTTGCCAAGGGTGGCAGTCATGTCGTTCTCGACGTTGGCCGCAGCGTGGTCGACGATCGCGGCGAGCAGTACGTCGCGGTTGCGGAAGTGATATAGCAATCCCGGTTTGGTGAGCCCGGCCTCGTGGGCCACTGCGTCAAGGGTAATGTCGCCACCCTCCGCTGCGTTCATGACGCGGAGGGCAGCTTCCAGGATCTCGGAGCGCTGACTGGTTCGCATATAGCTAACTTTACCATTTGGTAGGTGAAGCCTTCAACTGCGGGCGCTGGTAGGGGCACCTGGGGTACACCCCAAGCGAACAATTTGTGAATGAAAAAACTTCCTGTTCGCTAGGGTTAGTTCCAAGACTAACGGAACAGAACCGTCACTGCCTCTGGAGATCACTGAACAGTTGGGGGCGATCTCAGGACAAAAGGTGGGCTATGCCCGGGTGAGTTCGAAAGATCAGAACCTTGATCGTCAGATTGAACAACTCAAGGCAGAGAAGGTCTTCACCTATTACACGGATAAGGCCAGTGGTGGATCGCGTGAGCGGGCTGGACTTGATGAAGCAATGCGATATGTCCGTGCAGGAGATCAGCTTGTCGTCACGTCGATGGATCGGTGCGCGCGTTCACTGACGGATCTGTACGCCATTGTTGACGAGCTAGTCAGCAAAGGAGTGTCGGTGAAGTTCCTCAAGGAGGGACAGACCTACTCAAAAGACTCCACCCCGATCGCCAAGCTGATGCTAGGGCTGTTGGGTTTTGTTCAGTTGGGTAAGGCCGTGAAAGAGCTGGATCAACACCGTGAAATAGTTGAAAAAAATAACCCCGCAGGTTTCCCTGCGGGGTGTCGTTGTTAGAACGGTGCTTCGTCGTTGTCGGCGTCAGCGCCAGCCAGGGCGGCGTTCGCCGCCTCGCCTCCGCGACGGGCTGCGCGCGCAGCGGACTCTTTCTTGGAGTCGATCAGCTGCACGGTGTCGATACGGGCGACCAGCGGGTAGTGCTTCACACCGTCCTTGTCGGTGTAGACGTCGGTCTTCAGCGAGTAGCTCACTGCGACACGGTCGCCGGACCCGATGCAGCCGAACACGCCGGGGTTCTTCGCGTCCTGGACGTAGCCGGTCAGCTCCACGATCTCGCTTTCCACCTTGCCGGTGGCCTTGTTCTTGAAGGTGTTGCGCGCATAGACGCTGAGCTTCACCGTCGCACCGCCGTTTGCGTGCTCGAACAGCTTCGGTGCGCGAGCTGCGTTGCCGACGATGGTGCCGTTGTTGAAGGGGTTGGACATGATGGTTCTCCTTATGTGGGTGGGTGTGAATTGCCGTGCAATGTGGGTGTTGAAGCAGCTGCTTTGCTGCTGCGGGGGGTTGCGCTGTCGTTACAGCACTGCCCAGGGCAGCGGCGTGCCTGCCGCCTCTAGGTCGCGCAGTTCTTGTGCTGCGCCCGGATCGGCGTCCTCGCCGTCGATGCCGTCGGCGAGCTGGTAGAGCAGTTCCAGGTCGGTGTGGGTGATGTCGCGCATCACGTGCCTCCTTGTTCGGATTGGTGGTCAATCCGTCTGTTGGAGACAGCTCTGCTGTCTAGGGGTCGCTCCCCTGCCTCGTTGAAGTGTCTGCTGTCGCAAGCCACGGCCGACGAGAAAAAAAGAAACCCCGTTGCATCGCTGCAACGGGGTGTGTGGTGCTACTCGGTGAACAAGATCGTGCGGGTCTTCTCGGCGCCCTCGCGGACGAGTTCGACCATCCGCTCGCCTTGGCCGATGTCGGTCAGCTTCGCCACCAACGACGGGAAGTTCTCGTCTGGCCCGATCTCGGTGGCTCGGTGCGCGGCCACGCCAGCTAGTCCCGGCTGGCCTGTGGCGTGCGCAAGCACGGCAACCGTGGTGGTGAGCTGCGCGCGCATCCCTGGCCAGCTGGTCGGGACAGCACGCATAACCTGCTCCGCGAACCGTAGGCCCGCCTGCGGGTCATCGAGCAGCGCCGCGAGCAGCGCGTCTCGCAAGCGCGGCGTGGTGAAGCATTTCAGCGCCG
>NZ_KV825915.1:4546-5131 GCF_001835805.1 Corynebacterium sp. HMSC034B08
GCGTGGTGAAGCATTTCAGCGCCGATCGAACAGCGCGCGTGCTCGGCTGGGTTATTCCTGCCGCCGCCTGCTCGTATTCACGCTGCAGCACGTCGGAGAACATGGGCGGGATATACGCCAGCGCGTCTTCGATGATGTCGGCGTGCTCGGCAGCGTCGATGCCGTGATCGGTGCTGTTCAGGCGTGCCTCGATGTCGTCTTTGCTCGGCTCCGGCAGCTCGCCGGTGTGCTCTAGCATCTGCTGCAGCGCCGCTGATGCGGCGACCTCGCCGACAACACCGTGGCGCGGCTCGTCGATGAGCGGATGCTGGTACACAGACCACCACGCAGCCCCGGTGACGATCTCGGGCACTTGCACCACCCCGAGCAGCGGCGGTAGGTGCACTGCCCCACTAGTGAGATACGTGGCCGTCTCGTCAAAGACCGGCTGCGCAATGTCATCGCTGATCATGTACGCGATAACAGCGTCGAGTTCGAGGTGGTGGACCCACGCTGCGAACCGCTCGCGACTCTCGGTGAGCTTCTCCACGGCCTCGTCCAGATCGAACCGCGCGACCGGGCCGAGGCGGACGGTGTCGACGCCCT
>NZ_KV825915.1:5231-13837 GCF_001835805.1 Corynebacterium sp. HMSC034B08
ACATGGCAGTGCTCCTTTGCACGAATACGGGGTGAACGTGGTCAATCCCGTATTCAGTCCGGCTCTGCCGGTCGCAGGCGTATCCCCGCAGTGCAGTGCCTTTGTGCGCTCGGCGTCGCTAGCGCAGCCTGATGCTCGCTCGCTGGGTGCGAGCGCTAGCGACGCAGCATTGTTAGATCCCCGCGTCGCCGCTGGTTAAGCGTTACCTTTGGCGCGGTTGTGAGACTTGCACAGCAGTTCGCAGTTGCTTTCCTCGAACTGCCGACTCCCGTGGCGTTCCTTCGTTGCTGCCGTCCTAGCAATCACTAAGCAATGCACCGAAAACCTGCGCCGCGTCGTTGGAGCGTCGCAGTTCCGTTTGGTGCAGGATTTTGACCCTAGTGCACCAGCTAGTGCACCAAATGGCGATCCGATCACAAAATGAAGAAGGCCCCTACCAGCGTTTCCACTGGTAGGGGCCTTATCTTAGTAGCGGGGGCTGGATTCGAACCAACGACCTCTGGGTTATGAGCCCAGCGAGCTACCGAGCTGCTCCACCCCGCGTCGGGCGCTATATGTGATTTTCGCCTGTCGCCGTAACCGGCAACGTGGGATCACTATACAGACACCTACGGAAAGCGCCAAACTGCCTGTTCACGACGGTTTAGCGCGATCCAACTATCGGGGCTCCCCTACCATTGCCGCTCCTCCAGCGACTGCCGTTACTGCTGGGCAGCGAGCTGGCCGAGGATGCCGTAGATGTGCTTCGAGGCACCCAGGGTCAGACCACCATCGACAGCAATCTCTGCGCCGTTGATGTAGGACGCGTCGTCGGACGCGAGGAACAGCACGGTCTTCGCAACCTCTTCAGCGCGACCCGGGCGGTTCGCTGCTGCGAGCGGAAGCGGTGCACCCTCTACAAGGGAATCTGCCGTCATCGGGGTTGCAATTGCACCCGGGTGGACGGAGTTGATGCGGATGTTCTCGTCAGCAACGTCGGCGGCGACCGTCTTGGTCATGCCGCGCACTGCCCACTTGGATGCCACGTAGCCGGTCGCGCTGACTTGGCCTTCCAGGCCTGCGGTGGACGACATGTTGATGATCGCGCCGCCGCCCTGCTTGCGGATCTCCGGAATGGCGTACTTCATCCCCAAGAACACGCCGTCGACGTTGACGGCCATGATCTTCTGGAACTGCTCCAGCGTGGTGTCCTCCACGCCCGTCATCTGCAGGATGCCGGCGTTGTTCACCAGGATGTCCAGACGGCCGAACGCCTCATTCGTCGCCGCGATGGCGTCCTTCCAGTCTTGCTCGTCGGCAACGTTGAGCTTTACAAAGATTGCGTTGTTGCCAAGCTCCTCGGCCAGTGCTCCGCCGAGTTCCTCGTTAAGGTCAGCGATGACAACCTTTGCGCCTTCTTCGACGAAGAGTTTGCAGTCTGCTGCGCCCATTCCCGATGCGCCACCGGTCACAAGCGCTACTTTTCCGTCAAAACGTCCCATGGTCTATCCAGCCTTTCTCTCAAAGAGTTGGTTGTGAACACCATGCTAGATACAAAAATGGTGCATCGCGCGCCCACTTCGCGCGATGCACCCGATCCTGGGGGGACGAGATAACTATAACCCGTTACTGCGCCTTCTGGTACTCAGCCACTGCACGGTCGAGTTGGTCGATGGCGCGACCGTACTCCTCGAAGGAACCGTTGCGGGCACTCTCCAGGTTACGAAGAGCATCATTGATGCTGTTCAGGGCCTCGTCGCGGTTTACCTTCGGAGCGTTATCACCCTCCGGCTTGGCTTCCTGGTTCTCCTCAGCGGGGGTAGTTTCAGCCTCACCCTGTGGTGCGTTTTCGTCCACCACTTCGACTTCCTGGGCTGCGTCAGAGTGGATACCCACCTGCTTCAGCGCCTGGGACACGGTCGGGGCGTAGCCCACCTGGCCGCGGTAGAACACGAGCACGCGCAGCAGCTTCGGGAAGGCGGATGCCTGGTCCTTGCGCTGCGAGTAGATCGGCTCGACGTAGAGGATCTCGCCGCCGCCTACCGGCAGGGTGAGCAGGTTGCCGTTCTTCAGGTCGTTGGTGCCCTCCCACAGGGTGCGGTCACGCGCCACCTGGTCGGAAGACATCAGGGCGTCCTGGGCCTGCTTCGGCCCCTGGGTCTGGGTGTTCGTCGGCAGGACGCGCACGGTGATGTTGCCGTAGGTCTCCGGATCGGAAGACACTGCCATGTGCGCGGACAGGAACTCACGGTTCAGGCCACGGAACGGGGTGATCAGCTGGAACGACGGCTTGTTGGTCTCCGGGTCAGCGGCCACCACGTAGTACGGCGGCTGGTTCAGCTGGTCGCGGCCCTCCGGCGCGGTCGGATCGTTCGGCACAGACCAGAAGGCGTCGTTGTTGAAGAACACGCCCGGGTCATCCACGTGGTAGCGCGCCAGCAGGTCACGCTGGACCTTGAACAGGTCCTCCGGGTAACGCAGGTGGTCACGCAAGGAGTCGGAGATCTCCGAGTTCGGGCGCACGGTGCCCGGGAAGGACTTCATCCACGCGTTGAGTACCGGGTCGGACTCGTCGAACGCGTAGAGGTCCACGGTGCCGTCGTAGGCATCAACGGTGGCCTTGACGGAGTTGCGGATGTAGCCGACGTTGTCGGTGATCAGACGCTGGGTGGTGCCGTCCGGATTCAGCGCGTCCTGCGTGGTGTCCTGCAGGGAAGTACGCGTGGAGTACGGCAGCTGGGACAGGGTGGTGTAGCCGTCCACGATCCACTTCACGCGGCCGTCGATAACAGCCGGGTAGGTCTTGGAGTCGGTGGTCAGCCACGGTGCGACCTTTTCCACACGCTTGCGCGGGTCACGGTCGTAGAGCACCTTCGAGTTGCCACCAACGCGGTCGGACAGCAGGAAGCTCAGTTCCTGGTACTTCACGGCGTAGGCCACGCGGTTGATCGGGTTGCCGATGTCCACGCCGCCCTTGCCGGTGTAGGTGTAGGTGGAGTTGTCGGTGTCGTACTCCACCGGGCCCTGGCCGTTATCGCCCACAATGGCGTAGTCCAGACCATCCTGCGCAGAGGCGATCACCGGGCCGAAGTAGATGCGCGGCTCTTCTACCTTGATGCCCAGCTCTTCAGCCTCGCCGGCCTCCTTGGCGGCGGCGTTGGCCTGCAGGTCGGACACGGTAAAGATTGGCAGGCCACCGCGGGTGGAGCCGGCGTCCTGCGCGGCCTCGTCGACAGTATTGGCCTGCGCTGCGACAAAGCCGTTGCCGTGGGTGTACACGGTGTGGCGGTTAATCCAGTCGCGCTGGTTTTCACTCAGCGCGTTCGGGTCCATCTCACGCGCGGCGACAACGTAGTCGCGCATCTGGCCGTCGACCTCGTAGCGGTCCATGGCCAGCTGGTCTGGGAAGCCGTAGAAGTTACGCAGCTGCTGGTTCTGGGTAAACGTCGGGGAAATGATGTCCGGGTCCAGCAGGCGCAGGTTGGAGATCGTCGCCGCATCCTTAGCCACATCGGTGTTTGAGGTGTTGCCGCCCCAGTTCTCCATGTAGGTGACCTTGTCATCGGTCAGCCCGTATGCCTCGCGTGTGGCTTCGATGTTGCGGCCGATGTACTCGTATTCCTTGGCCTGACGGTTCGGCTTGACCGAGAACTGCTCCAAAAGCGCCGGCCACACGTTGCCCACCACGATGGAGGACACCAGCATGAGCACCGTTGCCAGCACTGGGACGCGGAAGTCCTTGAACACGATGGAGGCGAAAAACGCCGCTGCGACAACCACAGCGATGACGGTGAGGATGATCTTCGCGGGCAGCATCGCGTTGACCGCGGTGTAGGACGCACCGGTGAAGATGTCATTCTGGCTGGATAGCAGGTAGTAGCGGTCCAGCCAGTAGGTCACGGCCTTGGTCAGCATCCACAGGCCTGCGGT
The DNA here is from genome assembly GCF_001835805.1 of Corynebacterium sp. HMSC034B08. NCBI lineage: Bacteria > Bacillati > Actinomycetota > Actinomycetes > Mycobacteriales > Corynebacteriaceae > Corynebacterium > Corynebacterium sp. HMSC034B08. The sequence goes on from NZ_KV825915.1 coordinate 9,141, forward strand.
GACGGCGAGCTGGATGCGTGCCGGCTTGGACACCATGCCTTTGACTCCGGTGACGTTGTTGCCAATGCGGATGCCACCGAGCATGTAGTGGCCCACCGCACCGATCAAAAATGCCACGGCGAGCAGCATGGACAGCGTGCCCACAATCGCAGAGATTGCCGGCAGGCTAAACGCGTAGAAGCCAAGATCCTTGCCAAACTGCGGGTCGGTGGTGCCAAAGTCCCCACCGTTGAACCACATCATAAACACACGCCACATGCGCTGGCCAGCAAGACCAGACATGATGCCCACGATCACCGGCACCCAGGTCAGCAGCCCCTTCACACCGTCTTGCACGGCGGCGCGGTACTGCGCTTGCTGCGAGGTCTCGCCGAAAATATCGCCGCTGTCTTGTTGCCTGCCACGCCACGCAATCCGTGCCGCTGCCCATGCGACGGCTGCACCAAGCAGCGCGAAGATGACAAACAGCACGACACGGAAGAGGATCACTCGGTTGAAAACACCGCGGAAGTCAACCTCCCCAAACCAGAGAAAATCGGTATAGATACCGATCAGCACTGGCAGGAGGAAGAAAAGTGCGGCGAGTACACCGAGTGTGACCATGAGGCCTTTATTCGGTTTCTGCGACCGTGGTTGTGGCCGGGTGAGGCGGGTAGCCAAGCCTGCTCCTTAGGAATAGTGTTGTCCAACGTCTATGTGCATTACAGCCTAGAAAGTTTAACGGCCAACAATCCGGAAAGGTTCCCGTGCGCGAACAACAAGCCCTGAATAAGGCCATGATGGAGGCCGTCGATTTCGTCCACGCCGAAGGTTGGGACGCCCCGCCAACCCTCTTCGGTCTGGTACCAACGCAATTGCTTGTCGACGAGCTGGGCACCCTCGACGACTCCTCCCCCCTCACCCTGGTTGTGCAGGAATTGCCGGAGAATATCCTGGCCGGTTCCGAGGAGCTCGGCGAGTACGTCACCCGCCTGGCCTGGCCGCGTGAGGTTGAAGGCGTGATCCTGGCGCAGGAGATCCTCTTCCGCGACGCCTCTGCCCCGGCGGATGCCGAGGCGCGCCCGGCGCGGTTGTTCTCCGGCGTGCTGCGTACCGAAGACATCGAGCAGACCCTGCTGCAGATGCGCCTGACGGATGAGGAGTTGGAGGAGCGCGGCCCCTTCGCCCAGGACGACATTGAGCTGCGTGGCGGCCCGGATGTCGCCCCGGGTGTGATCGCTGCGCTGCGCTACGGCCTTGAGCAGGACCCGGACGACCTGGTTTAAGCTAGACAGCCGAAACCCAACCCAAGGAGCTTCTGACCGTGTCTGTGTCCCGTCGCGCAATCGCCTCCGCTGTCCTTGTCGGCTCGTTGTCTCTTGCCGCCTGTGGTGGTGGCGAGGACGACGAGGCCAACGCGACCAGCAGCCCCATCTCGACGTCGTACATCAGCGAGGACCCAACCACCTCCTCGGATTCGGAGACGACCACGCCTGAAACGACCACGTCCGAGACAACTACCACCGCTGAGTCCGAATCTGACACGGCGTCGGAGTCTGCTTCCGAGACGGTGTCGTCGACAAGCACGAGCTCCTCGAAGCGGGAGAAAGCGGACTCGTCTGCAGAGGCAACCTTGGAAAAGGTACGCGAGCGCTTCGCCTCCCTTGCGCCTGAGGAGTTCTTCGACCAGTTCGAAGGCTGCGGCGCCGGTGGGATCAGCGGATCTTATGACTGCCAGGGCGACGAGATTGGCCAGTTCCAGTTCTTCGACTCCGAATCGAAGGCGGCCTCCTCGACCCAACTTCTTACTGAGCTGCGCTCCTCGCGCGTGGTGGAAGACTCCGGCGACCGCGTAGTCGGCTGGTCCACGCTGGGCACCTCCGCGATCATCACCGTGGTGGATAACCGCGAGGGCCTGGTCATGCAGCAACTGATCTCCTCCGACCAGGAGGACCCGCGCCAGCGGATCTACGAACTCGGCCTGGCGAAGAAGCCCTAACCCTTAGCCGTCGCAAGTTGGCACGTCGCGGCCTGCGGCGAACGCCTCCATCGCATCCACTGCCTCCTGGAGGGTGGACACGGCAGCGACGGTCATATCACCAGCGTCGGCCCGCTTCACCGCATCACAATTGCCCTTCGGCGCGAGGAACAACTCGGCGCCCTCATCGCGCGAGCCACGGATTTTGTGGGTGATGCCGCCGATGGGGCCGACCTCGCCGTCGTCGTTAATCGTGCCGGTACCGGCAACGAACTTGCCCCCGTTGAGCTCGCCTGGCGTCAACTTGTCAATCACCGCCAGCGAGAACATCATGCCCGCACTCGGACCACCGATGTCGTTGAGGTTGTAGTGCACCTTCAGGCCATCGGCGGGCTCAGAATCCATGAGAATGCCAAGCATCGGCTTGCCCTTTTCGTGCGGATTCTCCTTCAGCTCGATGGTCTTCGTCTCTTCCTTGCCGTCGCGGCTGATGGTCACATCCACCGTCTCGCCGGGCTTTTTGGCAAAGACCACGTCCTGGACCGCGCTCGGCTTGGCGACCGGAGTGGAGTCGATGGCAAGGATCTTGTCACCCTGCTGCAACGTCCCGTCCGCGGCAGCGCCTTCGACCACGTCATGAATGTTCACCGTTGTGGGTTTGCCCAGATAGTGCATCGCCGCAACCGTCGCCGACGCCTCCGACGCGACAAACATCTGCTGGTTAAACTCGCGCGTTTCTTCCTCGCTGCGATCCGCCGGCATCACCTGCTCGATCGGCACCAGCGTGTCCTTAGTCACCGCCCAACGCGCCAACGCCTGGCCCAACGTCATATTCGTGCGCACCGACACCGTGGTCATATTCAGCTGCCCGCCGGTGTCAAGGGTCTCCGCGCCCTCGATGTCCACCACGGGCGTGCCCTGGATCTCACTGAGCGTGTCAAACGTCGGGCCCGGCCCCTCCGCCGCGTACGGCACCGTGAGCTTGATGTCCGTGCCGGGAATGTGATCCATCGTCATCCCCACCGCAAGCAACGCAATAGGTACAGCTCCCCACACCAGCGTGGAAAAACGCTTATTCGCTGTCTTGGTCGCGGGCGTTTCTTCAGCCGCGTCCGCTGGTGTTTGCGCGTTCGTCATGGTGGGACATGTTAGCGCAGCAACCAGCAGCTCCAACCCGCGCCGTTGTGCAGCTGTATTGTGGCGCCTATGAGTAACGGATTCGGATTCTCCTTTCCCAACGACGGCAACGACGACAACGAGGGCAGGGACAACGGGGGCAACAACAACGACAACGGGCGTGGCGAGCCGACCAACCCGTTTGCGGCCTTCGGTTTCGGCGGAAACTTTGGGTCCGGCGGGTTCGGTGGATTCGGTGGCCCCGGCGGCGCTGGTGGCGCTGGTGGCGCTGGTGCTGGCGGGCTTGGCGACATCCTGAATCAGTTCGGCCAAATGCTCTCCGGCATGGGCTCCTCCATGAACGCCCAGGAGGACGGCGACGCCGTCAACTTCGACCTGGCCGCCCGCATGGCTCGCCAGCGCATCGCCGGGGTGAACCCGGTCAGCGAGGCAGACTCCCGCGCCGCCGAGGAGTCCTTCCGCCTAGCGGAGCTCTGGCTCGACGGTGCCACCGCACTGCCCGCCAGCCAGGCACAGGCCAAGGCCTGGAACGCCCAAGATTGGCTGGAGCAGACCATGCCGATGTGGAAGCGCCTGGTCAACCCGGTCGCCGCCAACATGGCGCGCGCCCAGCTAGACACCATGCCCGAAGAGGCCCGCGAGATGATGGGCCCGATGGTCAGCATGGTTAACCAGATGAACTCCATGCAGTTCGGCATGAAGTTGGGCCACGCACTGGGCGATCTTGCCCAGCAGGCGCTGACCGGCACCGACTTCGGCCTGCCTGTCGCACCCGCCGGCATCGGTGCGGTCCTGCCGCGCAACATCGCGGAGATTTCCAAGGGCCTGGACCTGCCGGGCCAGGAAGTGATGGTCTACATCGCCGCACGCGAGGCCGCACGCCAGCGCCTGTTCCGCAACGTGCCGTGGCTGGTCGAGCGCCTCGTGTCCTCCGTGGAGGAATACGCCGCCGGCCTGCAGATTGACACCTCCCACATCGAAGAGGCCGTCCGCGACCTGAACCTGGATGGTGGCGATCCTGCACAGATCCAGGAGGCCATGCAGCGCCTGCAAGACGAGGACCTCTCCCCGCGCGTGGGCACCCGCAACGCCGCCTCTACGTCCCGCTTGGAGACCCTGATCGCGCTTGTTGAAGGCTGGGTTGACGTCGTCGTCGACGAAGCCCTCAGCGAACGCATCCCCACCACCCCGCAACTCGCCGAGGCGTGGGCACGCCGCCGCGCCACCGGTGGTTCTGCTGAGCAGGCCTTTGCCAACATCGTCGGCATCGAACTCGCAGCCCCTCGCACCCGTGAGGCCGCCGAACTGTGGCGTCGCGCAGGCACCGCTGTGGGCGTGGATCGTCGCGACGCCGTCTGGGAGCACCCCGACCTCCTGCCGTCCAGCGAGCAGCTGGACAACCCGGCGTCCTTCATCGACACGCTTCTCGACGACGCCCCCGACACCGACCTCGACGACGAATTTGCCAAGTTGGAAGAAGAACTGCGCAACAACCCGGAGTTGAAGCGCGAAGACGGCGACGGCAAAGACGACGGCAGCCAGGACGGCACGGAACTGTAGGCGCTGCCTGGCCGCGCGGCGGGGCTGGGCGTCGGTGGTTCGG
>NZ_KV825915.1:13937-31278 GCF_001835805.1 Corynebacterium sp. HMSC034B08
GTCGGCGGCGGGGCTGGGCCGCGCGGCGGGGCTGACTGACGGATTGCGGCAGAATCTGTCAGCGACGAAGCATCTGTCCAGGTCAGAAAACGACCCTGACAGATTTTGTGAAATTTGTCAGTCGGCTGACGCGGTAGGCCTAGCCGTAGCGCTGGTAGGCCTCCAAAACCCGCGGGCGCGCTCCGCCTTGGGCACCCGATCCGCCCAGGCGTAGAACTCTTTCGAATGGTTCGGGATGAAGGTGTGCGTTAACTCGTGCACCAGCACCGCGTCCAGCACGTAGGCCGGTACGTCGCGCAGCCGATCGCTGATGCGGATATCACCGGTCGATACGGTGCAGGAGCCCCAGCGCGTGTTTTGGTTAGACACCCACCGCACCGAACCAATCGTTGCCCGCCCCTGCAGAATTTCCTTGTTCAGGGTTTCGGCGCGGGTGCGTAGGGAGTCGTCGTCAAGCAAACGCGTCGACGTCTTCTTCTCCAACTTGGCCAGCATCTGCTCCACCATCTCGCGCTCCTGCGCTTTGGTGAAGTGCGCCGGAATGCGGATCTCCGCCACCCCGCCAACCACCCTGGCCTGCACCGTCTTCGCACGACGAGCCGAGCGGATCACGCGATATTGCATCCCAGACATAGCGCAACATTGTAGGATGCGACGCGGGGGTGGAACACACGTGGCAATCCAAGAACACACACGCATTCAACTCGCGCGCGGCGTTCGCGTTTTCATACGCGCGCCAGAGACAATCCAGTTCGGGGCGGACGCGACACGCACCGGGCTCATCACCGTGCCCAGCGCCGACGAGGTGGTCACGGTCCTTGATTCGCTGACGCATCCGCGGATGCTCAAAACCGTTGTCGCAGCCCTTGCGGTGCATCTCGGTGAGGCGCCGGCGCGCAGTCTTATCGACGACCTCATCACCTACCGGCTCCTCATCCCCACCACCACCCCACAAGTGCTGGTGGTGGGGCGCGACGCGCTGGCCTCCCAGATCACGCTGCTGCTGTCGCGCCGTGGTGTGGTGACGCGCAGCCCGATGAAGGACGAGTCGGTGAGCAAGTTCCTGCTCGATCACGAGCCGCACCTGCCGGTGCTTGCCGTGAACTGTGCTGCCGAGGTGGATCAGATCGCCGCCGCGACCCGTGGCCGGCGTGGCCCTGTGGTGCCGGTGACGCAGTTCGACGCGCGCGTGGTCGTCGGCCCTGTGTGCGCTCCGTCTGGGCCGTGCCCGGTGTGCGCCCGGCTGTACCTTTTGGACCGGGACCCGAACATCGACCAGGTGGAGGAGCACCTCCCGCCGGCGATCGCGGCCGAGCCGGTGTCCTTGGCGGCCGGTGCGGTGGCGGCAGCGACGGTGGCGGGCAGGCTCGCCGGTGCGCTCGACCCGCCCGGGGTGTCGGCACCGACGCCTGTAGCCGGTGACGTGGTGGTCGCGGACCCGTTCGCGCCTGTGCCTGTGGTGTCGCAGCGGGTGCCGTCGCACCCGGACTGCCCGATGTGCTTCTAGCGCTGGCTGGGCTGACGCGGCTGGGGTGACGCGGCCGGGCTGGCGCGGCTGGGACCGCCTTAGTGGCGGTGCTCCTCAAGCGTTGCCAGCACGCCCGCGCCGTACTCCTCCACCTTCACGGGCCCGATGCCGGAGATGCCAAGCAGCTCCGTCTCGTTTGCGGGCATGGCCTCGGCGATTGCCATGAGTGTCACGTCTGAGAACACCATGTAGGCGGGCCTCCCCGCTGCGCGTGAGATGTCGAGGCGCCAGCGTTTCAGGGCGGCGAGCACGTTCTCGTCGTAACTTGGCTCGCACTCCTCGTGGCGTCCGAGCGCCTTGTCTGCTGGGCTGAACAGCGGGTTGCCGCATACGCGACAGCGGCGGTTGCGCTTGAGGCGTTCCGGGGAGCGCTCCACATCAAGTTCCGGTGCGATGCCGTCCAAGAAGCGCGACCGCGACCGGTTCTTTCGCCCGCCTTCCTGGCGTGACAGCGACCACGACAAGTGCAGGTGCTCACGCGCACGCGTCACCCCGACGTAGAACAGGCGGCGTTCCTCTTCGATCTGGTCGTCGCCAGCCTTAATCGCGTGCGAGATCGGCAAGGTGTTCTCCACCAGGCCGACAAGGAACACAGCATCCCACTCCAGGCCCTTCGCGGCGTGCAGGCTGGCCAGTGTCACACCATCTACGGCTGGGGGCTGCTTGGCTTCCGCGCGCTGGCGCAGGGAGTGCAGCACCTGGGGCAGGTCTTCGGCTTCGCGGGTGCGCACAATCTCCTCGATGAGATCCACAAGTGCGCTTAAGGACTGCCAGCGCTCACGAGCCTGGGCGCCCTCGGGTTCGGTCTGGGTCAGGCCGATGGGTGCGAGCGCGGCGCGAGCAACCGCCACCGGGTCGTCCGGCAGGTCCGTACGACGCGCGGCACGGACCAGGGCTGCGATGGCTTCGCGGATCTCGGCGCGGTGGAAGAACCCTTCCCCACCACGGACTTGGTAGGCAATGCCGGCATCGGCCAGCGCCGCTTCAAACGCGGCCGACTGGGAGTTAATGCGGTACAGGATGGCGATTTCGCGGGCGGGGACGCCGTCATCAAGCAAACGCCTGATCGCGCGGGCCACGGCGCGAGCCTCAGACGGCTCGTCGTCGTAACCGTTGAACTGTGGCGCCGGACCGCGCCCGCGCATGCCCTCCAGTTCCAGGCGAGTGCCGGCGACACGACCCTTGGCCTTGCCGATGACGGTGTTGGCCAACTCGGTGACTTCTACCGTGGAGCGGTAGTCACGCTGCAATTTCACCACTGTGGCGTGCTCGTAGGTGCGCGAGAAGTTCAGCAGGTAATCCGGGGTGGCGCCGGTAAACGAGTAAATGGTCTGGTTGGCATCGCCCACCACAGTCAGATCGTCGCGATCACCCAGCCAGCCTTCCAGCACGCGCTGCTGCAGCGGGGTGACGTCCTGGTACTCGTCCACCACAAAGGTCTGGTATTGGGCGCGGAACTCCTCCGCCACCGCGGGTGCGTTCTCAAGCGCGCCGGCGACGTGCAGCAGCAGGTCGTCGAAATCGAGCAGCATGCCATCCGGACTCGTCTTCGCCTCCTCGTAGAGGCGGTAGACCTGGGCCACACGCTGCGGATCCGTCGGCGGGGTGCGCGGGGTATCGGCGATGCGTGCGGCGTAATCCTCCGGGCCGATCACGCTGGCTTTGGCCCACTCGATCTCGCTAAGCAGGTCGCGCACCATTTCCTTGCCCGTATCCAGCCCACCGGCGCGCGCGGCGCGGGCGACCAACGGGAACTTGTTATCCAAGAGCCGCCACGGCAGGTCACCGGCGATCTGCGGCCAGAAGTACTGCAACTGCCGCATGGCCGCGGAGTGGAACGTGCGCGCCTGCACTCCCCCGATACCCATGGTGCGCAGACGGTCGCGCATCTCCCCTGCCGCGCGCTGGGTAAACGTCACGGCGAGCACCTTGTTCGGGGCGACCGTGCCGCGATCGATCAGGTTGGCAATGCGATACGTAATCGTCCTCGTCTTACCCGTGCCCGCACCGGCGAGGATGCACACAGGCCCGCGGGGTGCTTCGGCGGCGACACGTTGGTCGCTATCAAGCACGCTCAGATCAATCCTCATCGCGCACTGCCTTCTCCGCCTGGCGGCGGATATCCGGGGTGTTCATGCGCACGTACAGGAGGCGATCGCCCGGCTCGACCGTTTCTGCTTCGGGGGAATCGATGCGGTAGAGCTCACCGGAGCGCACCACGCCAAGCACGATGTCTGCCAAGTGGCGCGGGTTCGCACCAACCTCGTCGTCCGCGATCTGACGCTCTGCCACCGCGAAGCCTTCGTCCGGACTGAGCAGATCCTCCATCATCTCCACCACGGGCGGGGTCACCGTTGCGATGCCAAGCAGACGTCCGGCCGTTTCGGAGGAGACCACCACCGAGTCCGCGCCCGACTGCATAAGCAGGTGTTGGTTCTCACCCTCTCGCACGCTGACCACGATCATGGCACTCGGCGCCAACTCACGCACCGACAGCGTGATCAGCACAGCCGTATCGTCCGAAGACGGTGCCACGATCACCGAACGCGCACGGCTCACCGCCGCAATGCGTAACACGTCCGACTTGGTGCCATTGCCGTGCACCGTGACCAAACCGTGCTTCTCCGCGACGGCGAGCGCAGCCGGGTCTGGGTCGATGACAACAATCGACGATGGCGACGCACCGCCTGCCACCAATGCGTCGACCGCCGAGCGGCCCTTCGTGCCGTAGCCGATAACGATGGTGTGGTTGCGCACGGTATTCCTCCACTGTTGGATCTGCAGCGTCTTACGGGAATCCTCCGTCAGCACCGACAAAGTCGTACCGACGAGGAGCATCAGGAAGGCCACACGGGCCGGAGTGACGAAGAAAATGTTGATGACTCGGGCCGACTGCGTCACCGGAGTGATATCACCGTAGCCCGTGGTAGACAGGGTCACCGCCGAGTAATACAACGCGTCAATGAACGTCAACGGCTCGGAGTATCCATTGCGATCAATGAACGCGACGATCGCGACGGCAACGATAAGCAGCAGGGCGTAGCCGAACCGGCGCGCGATCAACGACCACGGCGTCGCCCGCTCGAGGGCCGGGATACTGACCACATCGAGCAGGTGGTGCACCGGGATCGCCGTTTGATCCGCGACGTTCGCGCTCAGCGTAAAAACCCTGCGCAGTTTCATTCCGTTTCGTCCTTACCCTTGCCTTCAGCAGATCTGCTGAGTAGCTCTTCGAGTTCTGCCGCATCGGGCAGACTACGCGGAGCATACGTCTCACCGGTGCGCACGTAGAAAAATACAGCGCGCACCGGACGACCGTCACCACAGATACGCTCCCAAGCCGCCTTGTAAACCGCAAGCTGCAACTGCGCCGCTTCCATCGCATCCCGCTTCGGCTTCTCGCCGGTCTTCCAGTCCACGACGGTCCAGCCGTCCACATCCTCGAAGACGGCATCCATACGTCCGCGGACCACGCCCTCGCCCACGGCGAGCTCGAAGGGATGCTCCACAAACGTCGGGGTGCGCGACGCCCACTCACTGGCCTCAAAGTTTCGCTTGAGCCGCTCGAGTATCGCGCGATCCACCTCAGCCTCATCCCCGCCGGGAAGTTCGTCTTCGGTCAGCAACGGGCGTGCACCGTAGAACTCCTCCAACCACTCGTGGAAGGCGGTACCGCGCTTGGCGTAAGTGTTCGGCTTAAACGGCACTGGGCGGCGTGCCCGGCGCGCGAACTGCACCGGGTCGGCCTTCAGCGCCACCACATCGGACGCGGTCAGTTCGCCCGGCATGACCACCGGGACGTCGCCGGCCTGGGCCTGCTCGTGTTCTTCGATGAGTGCAGAGACGTCGCGCTCCCAGAGGGTAAACAGTTCGCCGTCTACGAACTTTGGCAGGTTCTCGCGCGCGGCGTTGACCGCCTGCGCGGCTGCTTCGTCCGTGGCCAGCGGGGCGTAGTTTGGCCAGCGGCCGGTGCGCTCGCCGTCGTCGACAAGAGCGTCGGCGCTGGCGTCTGCGTCGCTGTCTGCTTCAGCATCCGTGCCGTCGTTCCAGACCACCACGCACTCGGGTGCGACAACGTCGCGCATGGTGGCAAAGTGCTCGTACGGCGCTGCTTCCTTGACCACGTCAGGCCTACGGCGCGAACCGGCGACGATGAGTTTCCCGCCAGAACGCGTCACCGCAACGTAGAACAGACGCGCTGCCTCCTCGGCCAGGTCCGCGGTGACGTGCTTCTTCCACGCCTCGCCCGCCTTTTGGTAGTCGGTGCGTGTGTCCACCTCGCCGAACTCCGGGAAGATCTCCGGATCGCCGTAGGTCTCCGTAGGCAGAAACTGCACGAAGGTGAGGAAGGTTTCCGTCTTCGGCTTATACGTCTCCGAATCGGCATGCAGCACCGCGACGGTATCCCACTCCAAGCCTTTCGCCTTGTGGGCTGTCATGATCTGCACCCGGTCGTCCTTCACCGTCACCGCACCCGGGGTCAGGCTGTCTTCGTGCTCGCGGGCGAGTTCGAAGTAGTCCAGCAGTCCGTCCAGGCCTGCGCCGGGGTAATTGGCTACCTCCTCCAACAGTCGATCCAGATGCACCGCGCCCGTCGCGCTATGACGGGAGAGCACCTCGGTGCGGATGCCGAAGACGTGGATGATGTCCGCGAACAGGTCGCTTAAGCGCTTGCCCAGGCTGTGGGTGCGCAGCCAACGCAGCTTGGCGGCCGTATCGCGCATGCGCTGCAGGCCTTCCTCGCTGTAGCGTTCCGGCTCGCCGAGATCCGCCAGCGCATCCGTGAGTCCTTCTGGGCGGTCGGTGCGCGCCTTGATGTCGTCGGCTTGGGCAATCGCGTCTTCGAGTTGGCTGACCAAGTGGGCGTAGGGGTCGCTGATACGCTGCGTGTTTTCGCGGTGGTCTTCTTTGCCGCGCAGGTTGTTCGCGCGCGATGCCAGCGCACGCAAGTCCGCAAGGCCCAGCCCAACAGCTGGCCCGCCGAGGACGCGCAGTGCCGCTGCGGTGTCGTCGGGACGCACAAGCATCGTGGCCACGGCAACCGTGTCGGCGACTTCCGGCACGTCGAGCAACCCGCCCAGGCCAACGATTTCGTAGGGCACACCGCGGGCCTCGAGTGCTGCGGCGATGAGTTGCGAATGCTTATTCTTGCGCACAAGCGTGGCCGCCGAAAACGGCTCCTCGGCTTCCTGGGCCTGGGCGTATGTCTTCGCCAGCTCATCGGCGACGAACTCGATCTCTTCGGCCTGCGTGCCAAAGAACCCGAGCGTGACATCGCCAGCGTCCGCTCCCGGGCGCGGCGCCAACGGTGCCACGGCGCGCTTTGCCTCGTCGGTGCCCAGGATCGCATCGGACACCCCGTTGGCCAGGTCCAGCACCTCAGGCGGGTTGCGCCACGAGGTGGTCAACTGCAACTTCGGCGCTGGTGAGCCGCCTTCAAGCGGGAAGTCCTCCACGAACGCCTGCAAGTTCGCCGCGGTCGCGCCACGCCAGCCGTAAATCGCCTGCATCGGATCGCCCACCGCCGTGACCGTCAGGCCAGGATCTTGCGCTTCGCCGAAAAGGCTGCGCAGCAACACACGCTGGGAGTGCGAGGTGTCTTGGTACTCGTCCAGCATGACCACGCGGAAGCGATTGCGTTGCGACGCCCCCACCACCGCATGATCACGTGCCAACGCAGACGCGAGAGACATCTGTTCGTTGAACGTGATCACACCACGTTTACGCAGCTCCTCGTTCACTGCCTGTGCGAGCGGCAGGTAGTTCACGCGCTCCTTCTGGATATCGCGCCACCCCTGCAGAATCTTCGAAAACTCGATCTTGCTCGCCGAGGGGTACGACTCCGTCTCTGCAAGGAAGTCGTGGGCATGCTCTGTGACCCACTCCGGGGTGGCAAGTTCGTTGCCCATCGCGGTGATGAGTTTGAGCACGTTTTGCACCACGCTGCCAAGTGCACGGTTCTTCCCGTCCGGCAGCAACGAACCGGCGTAGTTGCGCACCACCTCGGTGGTGATGGCGTGCAACTCCGCATCCGTAATCAACCGCGCGTCCGGTTCCGCCGGCACGAGCAGGCCGTATTCACGGATCAAGGTGCCTGCATACGAGTCATAGGTGGACACCTGCGGTGCGATGACCTCTAGACGCTTGGCTAATTCCCCAGACGGGTCGAGGCGCGCAACCAGGTCGCGGTTCTGCGCTAGCGTGGCCAGGCGGTCGCGGATGCGCTTTTTCATCTCCTGGGCGGCCTTGCGGGTAAACGTCAGACCCAGAATCTCTTCGGGGCGTGCAAAGCCATTAGCGACGAGCCACACCACACGCGCGGCCATCGTCTCCGTCTTGCCGGCGCCGGCACCTGCGACAACCAGTAGCGGGCCTGGCTGGGCGCCGATAACCTCCGCCTGCTGGTCCGTCGGCGGGAACTTCTGCCCGAGGTAGCGCGACAGCAGCTTCGGGGACATGGTTTCTTGGTTAAACATTGTGAATCATCTCCCCTTCCGGCTGCACCGGGCACAAGGCGCGCACACTGCAGCGATCGCAATGCTTCCCCGTTGTGGCAAGCAGCGTAGGTCCTGTCATTTCGGCGGGCAATGTATCGATAGCCTCGGCGAACTCTGCTAGCTCCTCTGGTGTCTTGGCAGCCTGTTCAAGCACCGTGATGGCCTTGGTGTCCTTCTTCGGGAACACCAGCATCGCACCACCCACGGTGATGTCCGACTCCCCGCGTGCGGTAACGACCCGCTCGCCGTCGAACGTGCCGTGAGCCAGCGCGAGTTGGTAGGTAAGCAACTGGGCGTGCTCACCGATCTCTTTCTTCGTGGGCGCCGTCGCACCGGTCTTTAGATCCACCACGTAGAGCGCACCATCGCCGTCGCGCTCGAGGCGGTCCACACGACCCCGGACGCGCACGTTGTCGCTGACTTGCACGTCAACGGATGTTTCCACCGCGACCTGTTCAAACGCGCCACGGCTCGTTTCTAGCCAGGTGCGGGTGCGCTCCAGCAAGCGCTCAAACTCCTCGATGTCGCGCTGCGCCTTCCACGCAGGTGCGTCACTGACCTCCTTGCGTGCGGCGATCACGGCGTTAAACGCGTCGTCCGGATCCACACCACGGCCGAGCGCTTCCAGGTAGGCGTGGCCCATCACGCCGTAGACCATGTCCATCGACTCGTCCAGGCCCACCATGCGCTGCAATACCTCACTCATCGGGCACTTCAGCAGGCCTTCTACTCGCGACGGCGACAGCGTCGGGCTGGCGCTAAGCGGCTCATCCGTAGACACCGTCGTGGTGGTCCACCACTGCCGCGGGTCCGCACCAAGCACACCGGCGTCCGCCAGGCGCGCCAACTGGCGAGCAGCCTGGGAGCGCGTCGCCTCATCCACCGAAGGATCCGTGAGCACACGGCGAAACTCCGCCACCAGATCGTCGTGGGCGAGCACGCGCACGAGCGTCTCGGTGTCGTCGCCAAGATCCGCCTGCGATGCCGAACTCAGCCGCAAGCGTGCCGGGGTGAGGCCGTGGTCTTCACAGAATTCCTCGACGAATCGGGAGGGTTCGCCTTCTTTCTCCGCGTCTTCGTCGTCAACCGCAATCACCAGCAGGTATTCGGTGGCGCGGGTGGTGGCGACGGTAAACAGGCGGCGTTCCTCAATCAGACGCTCCACGGTGTGGGAGACCGGCACGTCCGGATCCACGTCATGATCCACGAGGTCGATCAAGTCTTCTTGGCGGAACAGCGAGCCGGTCTCCCCCAGGTTTGGCCACGTATCGTCCTGCACGCCCGCCACGATGACACGGCGAAACTCTCGCCCGACAGCGCCGTGCGCGGTGAGCAGCGACACTGCATCGGGGGTTGCAGTGCGCCGGTCGCGCACACCGGTGGGCAGTTCCTGTTCCAGGATGAAGTCCACGAACGACTCCACCCCGGCAGCGGGACGGCGCTCCGTGTAGTCGCCCGCAGCATCGAACAGCGCCATGACGGAATCTAGGTCGCGGTCCGCTTGCGAGCCCGTCGCACCACCGCGCAGCGCCGAGGCCAACAAGCGATTCGACAGGCCCGTGGCCTGCCACAGCGCCCAAAGGATCTCTTCTACGCTGCCGTCTTCCGCGTAGGCCTGACGTCCCGCGTCAAGCACGCCACGCACGTGCTGGAGGATGTCGAGCTCACGGTCGGTCAACCACGTATCAAAGTCAGGCAACCCGGCGGGATCCGTCAGCAACTCGCGCAGCGACTCTTCGGCACGACGCTCAGGTGCCCAGCGGCGAAGCCCACGAATGAGGCGACGCAGCGTTACCGGATCCGCACCACCCACAGGCCCCAGCAGCAGGTCGCGCCACTCGCTCGGCGTGAGCTCCTCGTACAGTGCCCGGATGCCCAGCAACAGCGATGCCACCAGGCGCTGCTCCGAAAGCACCAGGTCCGTCGGGTTGAGCGACACCGGAACCCCAGAGCGCAACAGCGCGCGGCGCACCGGATCAATGCCCGTGGTCGAGCGGACAATCACCGCCATATCCCGGTAGTCCACGTCGTGTTCGAAGTGGGCACGGCGCAGCGCATCCGCCACCGCCGCCAGTTGCGTTGCAGAATCGGGCGCAATTGCCACGCTGCGACGCGGATCGCGCTTGGACTCCCCCAGGTCAATCGTGGTGTGCTCCAGCCCGCCAAGGGTGCGGAAGAACTCAGGCGACGCACCACGGAAGTGGAACACCGACTGCTCCTCGTCCCCGCCGACCACACCCAAGTCCGCCTGATCCAGCAGGCGCTTGACCAGCGCGCCGGCAGCGGGTGCGAGGTGCTGGGCATCGTCCACAATCACCGTGTGCCACCTGCGCGGCAGTGGCAGTCGCACCGCCTGATCCACCAGCTCCGAGGCGGACAGCCTGCGCGCTCCCGAAAGCGCCATCACCTGCTGGTACTCGCGCAAGAATTCGCCAGACGCGCTCCAGATGCCCACACCATGTCGGCTGCCCAGCTCCTCCAGTTCGACAGGGCCAAGACCACGTTCCACTGCACGCAGCAGGAAGTCACGCAGCTGACGGGCAAAGCCGACCAGTGGAAGCGCCGGGCGCAGATCCTCCGGCCACGAGCCACGACCATCCTCGTCCTGGCCTTGGAGCAACTGGCGGATCACTGCGTCCTGCTCCGCACCGGAGATCAGGCGGATTTCTTCGTCCACATGCGAGCGCAAAATGGCAAACGCCAGCGAGTGCACGGAGCGCACCATAGGCTCATCGGTAACAAACCCCGACTGCGCCAGCGTGTCCGACAACTGCGAGCGCAGCCGTCCGGCGGTTTCCTTCGAGTCCGTCAGCACCAAAATGCCACCCGGGTCCCCCGCGCCTGCGTGACGACGCACCGCGGCCGCCGCCGTATCCACAAGAAAACTACTCACGCCTGAGCCGGGCCGGCCGGTGACCTTCCACAACCCGGCCTCAGGCAGCGGGTTGTCCCAGGTCCGCGGGGTGATGTTGCGCTCGCGCGGCACGAGGTACGCCTTCGGCTCTAACGCTGCCGGAGGCACTGGTGAAGGGTGTGGAAACAACATAAAGGAGATTGTGCCAGTTCAGTACGACACGACAATCTCAACAACGTCATCTATCGAACATACGTCCGAACCGGGCCCGCGAGTCGTGTGGCGACGGTACTCGATCGCCTTCTCCAACAACCAGTCCAGCCTGGGGATATGCGACCAACGCGCCACAATGTCCGGATCCACAGCACCGGCCAGCAGACCATCGACGATCACCAGCGCTGCCGTAAAACCACGCGGGCGCAACCCAACGGACGGATCGAACTCGGTCAGCACAGGCTCAGCGTGGCCATCGAACAGCAAATGCGACAAGAAATCCAGGTGCGCGACTACCCCCTCGGACCCGAGGTGCTCCTCGCGCCACACCGCCCGGTCAGCATTGGCAACCAGCCCGGTGCGCTCGCCGGAGGGGGCTTCGATGCCGGCCACGGCGTCGTCGTAAAGCAATGCTGCTGCAACCGCCTCATCGACACGCTCGCGCGGCTCACCGGTGGCAAACTCAGTCGCGCAATACCCCGCAACGATCAAGCGACCATCCGTCGCACGCACAGGACGCGAAATGCGCAGGCCCTCCCCCGGAACTGCCTTCTCTCGAGCCTTTCCAGACCACGCGGACGTCTCACGCGCATGCGACAACACAACACGCCCGAAGCGCAGGCCATTGTTCCAAAATTGCGGGACCGCAACCGGCTCAATGTCGTCGATCTGGAATGCGGAAAGCACATGTGCCGGAATCGGCTTAAGCAAAGAAACCACCGACACCACCTTCTTAATTCACGGCCGGACGCGGATACGGCCACGGGTTCGGCCGGCACGTGTCGTCGTTGTTCGGGTAGTTCTCCTCCGGGCTCATCTCATGCAACTGCGCATTGTTCAGGCTCAGCGTCTGCTGCATCATGATCGGCGCAAGCGCATTCGCCTCCGGGCACGGCACGTGCTCCGCAAAGCCCACAGCGTGGCCCACCTCGTGATTAATCAGGTACTGGCGGTACGAACCGATGTCACCCTGGAACGGCACGGCACCGCGCACCCAGCGCGACTCGTTAATAATCACCGTGTCCTCGCCCGTAATGCGAGTACGGCAACTCGTCTCCGTCCCCAACGCGGCACCACAGAGCTCCGCCGTCGTATCCAGAGAGGTCAAACGGATCTTCAGCGTCGGATCCTGATCTGCCGACACGTGTTCGAAGCGGAAGCGCGGATCGTTCGTCCACCCGCGCGGATCCATCAACGTTGCATCCACCATCTGGGCAAACGACTGATCCCCGCCGTAACCGGAGGCGTCGATGCCGTGCTCGACCTCGACGATGTAGCGCACCACAATCTCAGTGCCCTGGCCCGCATTGGCACCAGGGATGCCGACCTCGTAGAACGTGCCCTCACCCGTCGTGGTGTACGGGCCACCCGGCGGCAGATCGTGCGGGTCAAAGATGCCTTCCGCGATCTTCGCAGGCTCCAGCGGCTTCGGTTGATCCGCATCCGCACCAGCCATGCCCGCTTCACCGGCCGGAGCCGACGCAGACTCGGCGACCGTCCCGATCGCCTGCTCATCCGGGTTTTGCACCATGTCCAGCAGGACAAACACGGTAATTACCGCAAGCACCGGGATTGCATACGCGCGCCACCCGTACTCGCGGACAAAGGCGACAAGACGTCCCTCTTCACGGCTTGTGCCCTGCGGGGTGTCGTCGCCAGACTCCATACCCCAGCTATCAAACCAGTCGCCGAAGTCCTCTTCAGCGCCCCCGTGGTGCTCACTATGGCGCCCACCGTGAGACGGAGTGCCCTGCTGTTGTGCCATGTCTGAGTAATTTAGCGCATGAAGCCGACGCTACGGGCCGTGGTGCTGCCCTGCTCGACGTAAACGACGCGGTCAGTGCGGATCAGGTAGGAGTGGCCCTTGGCATCCTCCAGCTTGAAGGTTGCCTGACCGTTCGCAATCGCCTGCTCGACGGTGGCAAAGATGTCTTCCTGGCCCTCCGGAAGCTTGATCGCTAGTTCGCGCGGGGTGTCTGCAAGACCAATCTTGATATCCATTTTCTCGCTCACTGTCCTTTTCTTGTTGCGCTTTGTGTGCCCGCAGGTGCAATAACTAAACGTAACCACCTGCTGGCGGACGGCCCCATTGTAACGGCCGGTAGCTAAGATGAACGCGTGCCCTACGCAGCTGAGAGTGAACAACGTGGCGCTGCTCGTCGTGCGCCGAAGAAAACGACGTTTGCCGGGTTGGGGGTCGCGGCTGAAATTGTGGACGCGCTTGCGGACCACGGCATCACCCATCCGTTCTCCATTCAGGAGCTCACGTTGCCCATCGCGCTGGCCGGCCGCGACATCATCGGTCAAGCCCGCACGGGTATGGGCAAGACGCTCGGTTTCGGTGTGCCGGTGCTAGACCGCGTCTTTGACGACGCTGACATTGCAGAACTCGACGGCACCCCGCGCGCACTGCTGATCGCCCCGACGCGCGAACTTGCGGTGCAGGTCGGCGAGGACATCGAACGCCTTGCCGTGCACACGCCGGTGCGCGTGGCCACGGTCTACGGTGGTCGCCCCTACGAGGAACAACTCGAGGCACTCGAAGCGGGCGCGGACATTGTTGTCGGCACGCCTGGCCGCCTGATTGACCTGCATGACCGTGGCGCGCTCGTACTGGATAAGGTTGCCATCCTCGTGCTTGACGAGGCCGACGAGATGCTTGACATGGGCTTTCTTCCGGACATCGAAAAGCTTTGGTCCGCCGTGGGCGCAACGCAGACCATGCTTTTTTCCGCCACCATGCCGGGCCCGATCCTGTCCCTTGCCCGTTCGAAGATGAACAAGCCGGTGCACATCCGCGCCGAATCCGAAGATGCCTCCGCTACCCACGCCACCACCCGTCAGGTTGCGTTCCTCTCCCACCGCATGGACAAAGCCGAGGTCATCGCCCGTATCCTGCAGTCTCCGGGCCGCGAGCGCACCATTATTTTCGCCCGCACGAAGCGCTCGGCGGCCGATCTCGCCGAGGATCTTGCTGGCCGTGGCTTTGCCGTCGGCGCGGTCCACGGCAACCTCGGCCAGGTTGCGCGCGAGAAAGCTCTTGATGCTTTTCGACGAGGCGACGTGGAAATCCTCGTCGCCACCGACGTCGCGGCACGCGGCATTGATGTCGACGACGTCACCCACGTGATCAACTACCAAACCCCAGACGACCCCATGACGTATGTCCACCGCATCGGGCGAACCGGCCGCGCAGGACGCACCGGCGTGGCGGTCACCCTCGTCGGCTACGACGAAGCGACGAAGTGGTCCATGATCAACACCGACCTCGACCTGGGCAAACCCAACCTGCCCGAGTGGTTCTCCACCTCCCCTGAACTGCAGGAGGAGTTCGGTTTCCCGGAGTCAGCTACTGGCCATGTCGGACGCCCGCGTAAAGTGCTCGGGGCACGACCAAACCGTCCATCCCGCCCGGCGGCTCCGGGCAAGCGTTCAGGAAGGAAACGGCGTTGAGTAAGCCTTTGCGTCGCACCCGCCGCGACCTCATTGCCACCGGTGTCATCGCCGGCGTTTCGGCATTGCTTGTCGGCACCGCCTTTTTCACCTCCCCGGTGCGCCAGGCTGATCTCTCTCCAGCAGCCGAAGCTCAGGAGGATTTTGGTCAGTTGGCGGTGGTGCCGTCGTCGCTAAGCGAGGGCTTCCGGCTCACCGACACCTCCGGACGCGCGCAACCGCTCGTAGCCAACGGCTTGATCATTACTTACAACGATCACACGCTGACCGCGACGAACCCTGAGGGCGAGACCGTCTGGACCTACGAACGCCCCAACGACCTGTGCCTGATGGATCAGGCGTGGGACAAGGTTGTGGCTGTCTACCGCGACAACGCTGGCTGCGGCGACGTGGTGGCCATCGACGCGAAAACCGGCCAATACGCCGGCACCCGATCCGCCCCGGCGTCTGAAAACGTCACGCGCCTGGCCTCGAACGACCGCATTGGCTACGCCTCCAGCGAACGCATCGAAGTATGGCGCTCCGACATGGTGCGCACCATGGAATACGGCTACATCGAAGCCCCGCAAGAATCCGACATGCAGCCCAACCCAGGCTGCGTGATCACCTCCGCGCTCACCCGCACCGAACTCGTCGCGCTGACCGAAACGTGTGGGGACGGCACCTTCCTCCGCATCCAAAAGGCAACCCCGGAAGACTCCCGCGAACCCGAAGTCGACGCCAACATTGAGATCGACCCGCAGGCCTACCTCGTCGCCGTCTCCCAAGACGCCGCCGCGGTCTACGACCCGTCAAAGAAGCAGGTCCTGGCCTACGACAAGGAGGGCAACAACACCAGCTCCTCCTCGGTGCCAGCAATGGGTGAGCCACAGCGTCTCGACGGCACCATCGCCGTCCTCCCCGTCGCCGACCTCCCCCACCACATGTCCTACTGGCAGGACGACTCTCTCCTGCTCATGGAGCCGGCAGGGCTCGGCGTCACCGGCGTGTTCCAAGGCGCACTCGGCACCGGCTTCGCCGCCGGCGACCGCCTGCTTTACGCCTCCCAGGACGGCATCGCAGTTGTGGATTGGGACAAAAACGCGGTCGACGAGATCATTCCCGTCGACCGCGGCGGCTACACCGGCCCCGTCCACATCTCCTCCGCCGGCGCAACCATTGTGGAAAAGCGTGGCGACGACATCGTCGTCCTCGACGCCAAGGTTTAGCGAGGCCGGAGGGGTGAGCGGTGTCGTCGATTAGCGGCGCGCCTTACGCTCCTCATACTGCGCCTCGTTATACGCCCTCGAACGCGGGTGGAACACGGTGACCAGCACCAACACCACCGAAATCAGTGTCGCCACGCCGAGCGTTACCGCCCCGCCGCGGAACATATAGATAGCCACGCCGCCAAGAATCGCCTCAATGAGGACCACCGCGCCAGTCGCACGCGGACGGCCGCGCAGAGTCTCCAGCGACACAAACGCGATGTAGCCGAAAATGATCAGCAAAAACACCGCAGTACCGATGTTGACGTAACCAGCAACCGGCGAGTCGGACTCCAGGGTGTGCTCGGTAGCAAGGAACTGATCACGGATCAGCGTCACCACATAAACAAAGATCGCCAAGCACTGCACCAGCACCACCATCGCGCCGAAACGCATCAGGGGTGGGACCTCAGCATCCGCGAACGGCTGCTGCTCCGGGTCATTTGGGACGGGCGCGTGGGATTGATTCCGATTCGTAGTCACAACAAAGCAGTCTATCGCCACCGATACGGCAGATGAACCCCAGCGAACCGGCAGAAATCCGAAAAACACGATTTGACCCGGGCACCTCCACCACCCGTTTACTATCATCCCAGGTCAGAGGGTAGACCATTGGCTTGCGGATCGGCCCAGAAGCGCAAATGTGACCGCGATGACGTAGATACATTCTGTGATTCCGCGCACATTTTGGCCTCGAACCCTAGCGGGCTTTGCATGAACATGTCATTATTCACAAGTAGCAAAAACAACGGGCTGGTAACTCAGCCCTTAACCCTCAGACACCACGGGGTTAACGCCCGGTAAACCGGAAGACGGGATCTCGAATCCACCGAGAGGCACCGCCCGGAGCCAGGAACCAAACTTTGTTTGCAACGCACCTACATCGTTGGGTGTTTTAGTGGTGCACGAAAACCGACCACGCAGTACCGATTTATTTTTAAGGAGCATCATCATGGATTGGCGCCACGAAGCAATTTGCCGCGACGAAGACCCGGAACTGTTCTTCCCGGTTGGTAACTCCGGCCCCGCCCTCGCTCAGATCGCACAGGCGAAGCTTGTTTGCCATCGCTGCCCAGTAACCACCCAGTGCATGAAGTGGGCACTCGAGACCGGCCAGGACGCCGGCGTGTGGGGCGGCCTGTCTGAGGAAGAGCGTCGCGCACTGAAGCGTCGCAACAAGGCACTCGCCCGCAACCGCGCTCGCATGTCCGCCTAATTTTCCTCTCCGGTATCGCAGGCGATACAGTGATAGGTCTGTAACCGGTACAGATATATAAAGGAGACCCTCATGAGCAAGCGTGGTCGTAAGCGCAAGGATCGCCGCAAGAAGAAGGCGAATCACGGCAAGCGCGCTAACTCTTAAGCGCTAAAGCCCGCGCCCGGTACCTCCCCTTTCGGGAAGGTACCGGGCGTTTTCTTTTGCCCTCAGGGCCACTGCACTTTTGCACTCAGCGGGTTGTCTTGGTCGCGAAGTTCGGTGCTTGTTCGGGTGTTGCTCGACGGTCCTGGCCTGCTGTTTTCCGCTGGTCGTCTAGCTCTGTGTTTGTGG
>NZ_KV825916.1:0-5517 GCF_001835805.1 Corynebacterium sp. HMSC034B08
AATCACTCGATGAGGTGCTGGCGTTTACCGCAGCGCCGAAACCGGTCTGGACGAAGGTGTGGTCAAACAACCCCACCGAGCGGTTAAACCGGGAGATCCGCCGGCTTGTTGGCGCCGTCCTTGCCGAGCAACACGACGATTGGATCCAACAAAAACGCTACATGTCACTATCCGCACTCGAACACAGCAAACACCTCATGCACCAACCCAACCCCCACACAGGAGATGATCATGGCGACCACCACCAGCTAACCGCCTAACACAACCCCCCAACTTCATACCGAGCCGAACGGACAAACGGCTACACCACTACACGGGACTTGACCGCATGGACGAGGCAGCGTTGGATCATCGCGTTGGGCCAGCAGGCTTTAATCGCAGTCAAGGCGCCTTGTCCACCGTCGAGGACGACACAGAGCGGTTCAGCGATTTTGCGAAGTAGCTGCGTATACGCATGGGCGGTTTCGTGTTTGGCCCAGTGCCAGGCGATGACGTGGTCGTGGCTGGCTGCCACGAGCAAGCATCCGGCGGCGGTGTAGGTGCCGTCGATGAAGATCTGATCGTAAACGCGCTGCGGGTCACCGTTGTTGGGGATGTCGATAAGCCAAAACGGTTTGAATCGGCGGTCAAGTGTCCAACGGCTCACCTTGTGTTGCTCGGCGAGTTCAGACAACGTCGCTGTGGAGGTGGCATAAGCAACGAAGGCTTTAAAGTCGCGGGTCAGCGTGCGGTCGCTGCGGGTTCGTGTCGTGGAGCTGCCGCAGTTCGGGTCCTTGCATCGCCACCTGGTTGTGCCTTTGGATGTGGTTCCGTTTTTCTTCATTTGCCTGCTGAGTGCGCGTAGTTGGTAGGGGTATTCCGAAACGGTGGTAGGGCTGGATTCCGGGTAGTTGGTAGGGCCCCGCGACGGGTTGGGGCTGCTGCTCGTCGCGGGGCCTGTTGATGGTGGTGTGTTACTCGGTTTCTAGTTGGGTGGCTAGGAAGTGGCGCATGTCGTATTCACCGAGTTCGACGCGTTGGCCGGTGTTGAGTCTGCTGACGAGGGAGTCAGCTGCGACTGGGTCGGGAAGTTTTTGTACCCAGTATGCGGCAGTGGTTTGGGAAACGATGATCGTCGGCAGCCTGCCATCGCGGTCGAATATGATCTTCGTTAGGTCTTCTTGCCCGCGTTGGTTGATTCCAATGGTCAGGAAATCATCAAGGATGAGCACGTCAGTGTTTTGTAGCCTGCGCATCTTGGTTACGTAACGCTCATCTGTCGGCGGGAAGGCCGCTAATTCATCTACAAGCTGGTCGAGCCGGTAGTACGCAACGCTGTATTCAGCCTGGCATGCAGCAACTCCGATGGCGCAGGCGATGTATGTCTTGCCTGCCCCTGTTGGGGCTAGGAGGTGGACGTTTCCGGGGTTTTCACAATGGGCGCAATGCTTCGGCGATGTCACCGTTGCTACCGCCATGGTTGATCGCATTGTCCACCACGCGAAAATCTTCCAACATCGCGGAGTAAGCCACCGCATCAAAGGACGCGAACTATCGGCACCACAACTGCCCGAAACAACACCAACTAAGGCACAATAACTACGACCACACTGGGCTACTTTTCAAAGAGCGCCAGTGGGCTACTTTTCGAAGAGCGCTCACACATCTGCACTGGCAAGTGCGAAGAAGGTATCAGCGAAGGTTGAAAGCCGCAGCTTGCGCAGCGTTGCACGGATGTCATCGTCAAGATGGATCGTGGTCATGATGGGTTAGTCCTCCTGCTTCGGGGTGTCGTAGTAGCTTGCAGGGCGCAGGAACACTGCTTCTGGCATTGCGGCGATATCGACTACCCGAGCCTGGCCTGTTTGTGGTGTTGGGGTGTTGGCTTCGGCGTTACCGTTGCGGGCGATGTCGGCCTGGATGCGGGAGATGACCTGCAGATTCGGCGCGAGGTTGTGGTCGATGATTTGCTGGCACGCTGGTTCAAGTGTGGTTTTGTTGTGCTTGTTCCCGAGCTTGACCAACACGTTGCGGGCTGTGCGTAAACCGCGTGGCAGGGCTTGGGCGTTGTGCTCAAGGATCATGGCGATGACCTTGCTGGTTGCGGGCCCAAACGACGATGCTCTGGCGTAGAGCTCATCGCGAGTTAGCGGTTTGACCCCAGTAATCTCTTTGTCTGGGGTATGCGCAGGGTCTGTGCAATAGCGGTACTTAAACCCGTGCATACGCGGGTGTTCGGCCACGAGGCTATCGCCGTTGAAGATGCTGACCAGGCTGTTGGTCAGCCGTGCGCGCAAAGTCTTGCCGATGTATTGAAACGGCACGGAGTAGTACTGGTAGTCACAACAGATGTGCCAATTGCGATCGACTTTGACGCTGCGCCAGGACACTTCCGTAAATGGGGTGTCAGGAAGGTTGCGCATCATGGGTGCTTCATCGATGTCAAACAGCTCACGACGAGTAAACCCATGCGCATTGGGCATGGTTGTGTTGATGTCTTCGAGGCGCTCAGCGATCGCTTCGTTGAGCTCTTCAAGGCTATAGAACTCAACCCCATCGAAATAGCCAAGGATACGCGTATAGACAAGTTGGACGGCACGCTCAACTGCGGCTTTATCGCGGGGTTTTCCCGGACGTGCTGGTACAAGCAAGATGTCATAGTAGTCAGCAAAGTCCGCATAGCGCTGTTGGATGCGTCGTGCGGGTTTGTTCTTCGCCGGGCGATACGTTGCAGTCGGCGCGTTATCAGGAACGATGATGCCGGGGCGTTTCCCGAGGTAGTTTAGGGCTTTGACGTGGCAGTCAATCCAGGCGTCCATCTTCTCATTCGCCGTAGCAACCACAAATAACAAAGAAGAGTAGGGACAGACAGCCACAAATAGGCAAGCTTTCATCCCTACCTCACCGGTGGCTTGGTCGATGATGCGGACTTTGTCGCCCGCCCAGTCGACGTAGAGCTCTTGGCCTGGTTCATGCTCGATAATCGAGGTCATGCCGGTAGCCCGGATGTAGTCACGCAGGTGTTCACAGAACTGGGAGTACTGGTACTTCGATTCACCTGCGGCGCACGGGGAAGCGACATAGTCCATCCACAGCTTATGGCGCGTGAGGTGCTTGTTGTTCGCCAGCTTCTTCGCGAGTTTTTCGAAGTCAGGTCGGTCATAGCGCAAACGCCGACTCGTTCGCTGATCGCTAAAGTGCGTATCGAAGAACTCTGGATCCAGCTGAGCGAACGAAGACTGCGTGATTGCGTGGTCAGCAATCACTGCTTTGACTTTGGCGATATCCCTGTTGGAGCACTCCAAGGCAGCAGAGATGGCTGCATAACTCGCTCCGGTCAAACACATCGCCATGATGTCTTTGAAGTTGGCCATAAAAGGCCCTCCTTGCGGTCAGAAAGTGGTGACACACCGGCACAGATTGCGCCGACGTCACCTACAAAAATGACCGAAAAAGAAGACCCCTACCACCTATCCGGAAAACCCCTACCAACTACGCGGATTGCCCCTACCAACTACACGGAAACGGCAATTTGCCCAGCACATACCGGGCACCGTGGTCTGTTTTTACTCACCCGGAAAGCACACCAACCCCCGACTAGCACATGCGGGTGCCATTCCGGAGGATTGAACGCAATTCGGGCGGATATAAGGTCTTGATGCCTATATCCGCCCGATTTACCCAGCCTGATCAGCAATAACGCCGAAATTCAGACACACTTTTTGCTACTTACCCCGGGATGGTCTCCTTTTTCGGCTTTGGTAAACAGCAAAGAACCGGTCCCAGCACAGTACCGGGACCGGTTCATGATGCGAAGGTTATCGCTGCATACCCTGCAAGAGTTGCGGCAGCCACTGCTGGCCGACAAAAGCTAGCGCACCACCAATCGCCACGAGGCTGATGAGAGTAGCGATGATCGGCACGACGATTTTGGTGTTGTCGGTCTTGGAATCGACAGAGGATCCCTCAGGCTTCTTCGAGCCTTGCTCAGCCGGGGGGGACGCTCGGGGACGACGGAACGCTCTTCTCCGGGGACGGTTTCGCGGACGACGAGGAAGGAGCCGGCTTCTCCGGAGACGGTTTCGCCTTAGGTGCTTCCTTGAACTTCAGGTCTAGATCGAGTAGCGCGTCCTCGTACTGCTCCGCCTTGTAGAAGCCGATCATGACGTTTTCGGCTCCCTCCTTGGTGAGCGTTGTCTTAATGCCACTGTCCTTACTAACGTCACCTGCTGAGGTGGAGAAACTGCCCCCTGCGGTAGCCTTGATCGGCTCTGGAAGTGTGAATGTGGCAAAAATCGCGTCGTCTCCCTTGCGATCAAGTGCGCTCTGATCGCCCGTGATGTTAGTGCCACGCACGACGTAGTCGAGGGAAATCTTTCCTGACGTACCGTCCAGAATGAGCTTCACATCGGAGAACTTGACATCGAGTCCATACTGCTGGCCCTCGGGAGCGAACTTCTCATGCCCTGTCCAGCGGACCCCACCATCAAAGGCCAGCACACCCTTGCCTTTTGCATCCAGCTGCGACTTGGCAGCATTCAACTGGAACCCATACTTAAGTGGCGAGGTGTTGTCCTGGAACGTTTGGGCTGGCGGGTTGTACGCGGTGTGGCCGCCGAAGTTCTTGAGATCGGTTGGATTGACTGTAGTGACCTTGCCCTGTGCGACGGGGCCGGTCACGTAGTTGGTAAAGCTGCGCTTCACATTCCAATCCAAGCGACCATTCTCAAGCACAGGCGCCTCCGGTGCAGCCGAAGCCTGAGGCGCAACAACTGCGCTACCCAGCAGGGCAAGAGCGGTGAGTGGTACGAGCAACGGGCGTGTTCTCATGAATCCTCCTTAGAGAACAAGGTAAACCTCACCTAAGTATGGTATTGCTAACCAACTTCAAGGGCAAGGAGGTTCCCGTTGAGGCGATGACCACTATTTGGCCAGCATGGGCCTCAGAAAACGGTCGAAGGCGAACTTGCCGAAGCCAGAAAGCACGCCGAGCAATCCAAGTCCAGCGATGACGAGGGTGACACTGGTGGTGATCCGCTCGGCTGGTGATCCTTTGTCCGTTGAGCTGAGTTCCTGCGACGAGCTCGCCATTGACTCGGACGGCGCAGGGGACGGCGTTGACGTCGGTGTCGGCTGTGGTGCAGGCAGCGTCGGAACACCAGCGGCGGCGCCAGCGAAGGTGACGCTGAGATCAAACAAGGCGTCGTCGTATTGAATCGGCTCGTAGAAGCCGATCATGATCTTTTTGGCGCCCTCCTCGGTGAGCGTTGTTTTCACGCCGCTATCCTTCGTGACACCGTCCGGGGAAGTGTTGAACGTCTTGCCGGCGGCCGGGGTGATCGCCTCCGGGAGGGTGAAGGTAGCAAAGACAGCGTCATCGCCGCGTTCGTTGAGCGCGCTTCCGTCACCAGTGATGTTGGTGCCGCGCAACCAGTAATCAACGGAGATCTCGCCGGCGGTGCCATCGACGTGCACCTTCACATCGGAAAACTGGATATCCAGACCGTAGTCCTGCCCTTCCGGGGCGTGGGCCTTGTG
>NZ_KV825917.1:0-235 GCF_001835805.1 Corynebacterium sp. HMSC034B08
AGTGGGCGGTTTTTGAAATCTGCGACCATCTCGTCGAGTTCTTCCGACATGCGTGAGACTTGCGATTTTGACATGTTGGAAATGCCAAGGGTTGCCACCAGATCGTTCATTCGGCGGGTGGAGACCCCTTTGAGGTAGCACGTGGCGATCACGGTCGATAAGGCTCGTTCCGCTCGTGAGCGGCGCTCGAGCAGCCAGTCGGGGAAGAACGCGCCGTGGCGCAGCTTCGGCACTG
>NZ_KV825917.1:335-32612 GCF_001835805.1 Corynebacterium sp. HMSC034B08
GGAAGAACGCGCCGTGGCGCAGCTTCGGCACTGCCACATCGATTGTGCCGACACGGGTGTCGAGGTCGCGGTGGCGGTACCCGTTGCGTTGGTTGACCCGCTCGGTGGAAGCAACACCGTACTCAGCGCCGCACACGGTGTCGGCCTGGGCGGAGAGGATTTGGTTGATAAACCCTTGCAGCATCTGCCGCATCAGATCCGGCGACGCTTGGGCCAGCAGATCATCCAGATAGGTTGTCGGGTCGATAGAATGCGGATCAGCGGTCATCGTCATGTTCCTTTCGGTGAGATGTGGAAGTTGAGTCGAAAGGTTACTGACGGTGGCCGCCCACTATTTTCAAGGGCCCACCATCAGCAAGCGTTACACCACACTATGGGACGCAACCATCCGCCCTGGACATTCACAGTTACATCGTGCAAGTAAACAACAGGATGTACGGCGATTCCCGAATCTGTGTACCGGCACGCGAGTCTTTCAAGCGGGACATGGTGCAGATTCGGGGAGGAACTAACGAGCACTTTGTGGTCGGAGAACTGGACATCAAGAAGCTCCGAGACTTTCAGAAGAGAGCCTACGTTGAGGAAGGCGAGTTTAAACCCTTGCCGGACGGCTTTGAAATGGGAGCCCACCGAAGGAAGTAAGAGGTTCCTAGTTCCGTGAGTCGACGCTCTTGTAACACAGTCAGTGTGTAAATAGCGACGCTGGGTCTAAACTCTGTAGCGGTGGCCTGTCGAGCGACTGGGGTGGTGGCGATGTCTGCCGGGAAACCGTGGTCGTCGATAGGCAGTTGCGACCTGATGCGACCGTGCCGGCTGTGGGAGCGCACACCGTGGACACGCGGGAGTTGCACGAGGATGTCCAGCGAGGCGCGCAGGTGATTGTGGAGGATGTTGGGGCCGCGCGAGCGCTCTAAGCGCTGCAAGTATGGTTACCTGCACGCTCTTGGGTAGATCGACCTGGTTGTTATCTGTGCCAAGAATTGCGATGTCAGCGCCCTCAGGCATCCGCGGGGCTTCGAATGCAGCCGTATCATCAGCACTCAGAACAATGGCGCTTGAAAAGCGGTCGGATCATGGTCATTCAAGTTCCTAAGCCGTGCCACCATCTGTGTGGAGGGTTAAGCAGCCGATAACGCCAAAACGCCCCGCATGCGGAGAGCGGGGCGTTTTGTTGCTCCTCCAACTGGGCTCGAACCAGTGACCCTTCGATTAACAGTCGAATGCTCTGCCAACTGAGCTATGGAGGAATATTTTGTTGTGTTGCTCATTGCTGTGCAACGAGAGATAACAATAGCGTGGATTGTTGTAGACACAAAATCGCCTGGTTAATGCGGGTGATTGTGCGTTAATGTGGCGTCTATGATTATTCCTGTTGGTGGGGTTCGTCCACACGCGCTTGCTGGTGGCCTTATTGGGTTGGGTGTTGTGTTCATGCTCACTGCGCCGCGCTTTGAGGATTGGCGAGCGCTGACGTTCTTGGCCCTGGCGCTGATTATTCCGTCGGTGGTGTGGCTTGTGGCGGATCGCTGGTTTCGTCGGCCTCGTGGGGTGGCGTGGTGGTTGCTCATCGCTGCGGCGGTTGCGCTTGGGGTGTGGGGAATTGCGCTATTTCCCGCGACATAGGCGGTGATGGTGAGTAGGGTGGGCGACATGAAGAAACCGATGCTTGCTCTCGGCGTCGCTGCCGCCGTATCCACCTCTGCTGTTGTTGCTCCGTATGCGTTAGCGGAAAGTAGTGCCTCGCAAGGCGATAACGCTGTTACTCGGGAGGAAGGTACGGCGGGGGATGAGGGGTCGTCGTTAAGCAATGGTGCCATCGTGGGCATCTCGCTGGGTGTCCTGGCGGCCGTCGGTATTGGTGGGGCAGTTGCGGTGCAGCAGGGGTGGCTGGAACTGCCGGAGCCGCTGAATGCTCAGGTGCTTGGTGGGCTTGCGGCGATCGCGTCGGCGCTGTCGGTGCCTGCGCTTGCGCCGAAACAGAAGGCGAAGCCGGCGGGGAACTCGTGCTCGCCAAGCGCGTTTGACGCGGTAGTGCCGGAGTGGCCGGCAGGGTTCGGTACGACCGTGAACTTCTGCGACGGCAAGTGGGCTATTGCGGGAGCGAAGGGTACGGACTGGATCCTGTTCTTCAAGAACACGGACGGCAAGTGGGCGCGGATTCCGGCTGATGGCACGAAGCGGACGGGCATGACGCAGGCGTGCTACAACGGCATCAAACTGCGCCAGCAGGGTGCGCCGGAGGCGTTCATGCGCGAGGTGCCGGTGTGTACGCCGGCGGAGATTGGGGCGTAGGTCTCGTTTTCGAAAACATGCTCGGGTCATGTCCGGGGCATCTGTAGAGTGAATTTGCGTGAGCGACTCTCAGTACGATTCGGTGCTCGACAATGAGCGAGCATGCCGGTTCAACCTTCCGGGATGTACCACGCTGCAGACGCCATTGCATAAGGCGGAGGACGAAAAGCTATATGAGCGCGATCCTGCGGCATGGGAACTCACGCATGCACTGATCCAGGACGCTCATGAGTACGGGCTGGACGAGGAAGACAACGCCGAACTCTACGACTCATGTCCAGAATGCTCCTACAGGGCGCCGATGGGTAAACGTGCTTTCCGGAAGGCAGGCCGTGGAAACCCGGTGCCCTGGACCGGGGAACTCCGAGTGGAGGAGTCAGGGGCAGGAGACGACTGTGGCGGCTGGTGGCGCATCTACTTTCACGACCTTCTGCGCGGTGAGAATCTCGCGGACGAGGTGCTGCTAAGTGCAGTTCGTCTCAAACGACGTGACAGACGATCCGCCGCTGTTGGTCGATTTATGATGAACCAACAGGACAGGGACGTGCTTGATGCCATTGACTCGGCACGCCGATGGGAACGACAGCAGCGAAGCTACCAGCTCAGAAGCAGAACGGCTTAAACTGTTGCAGGGAAGAAAAGGGAGGAAGCGATGGATGCACACGTAGCTCTTGGGCTATCAAACGCTCGCCAGCAGACGAAGCTTGTCCGTCAGCTCAAAGAGATCCGCCAAGCATCTGGGCTGACCGTTGAGGACGTTGCGCGAGAGGCGAACCTGGAGCCATCCTTCGTGGCCAAGTTTGAAAGAGGTGGGATGAACTTCTCGGCCTCCACTCTTCGGACCATCGCTCGGGTTCTCGGTGCAGAACTTAGGCTTGACGCAAAACGCCCAGGAAGCCGCTTTGTCAGTCAAGCTTCGAGTGCTCGAAACGACAACCCGAATGTCCAAGGGTGGTCGCATTCGGGGGCTCGGCCGTCCATTAAAAAAACCTTTACATACAGTGTAAATAGTGCGCATTAGAAGGGATATTCCGTGAGTGCACAGCAGCCTTCTGATGAGTCCGTTTTCGTGAGGTACAGGTTTGGCATGCTGCATGCCGAGCGAAAAGACCTTGATGTCACGCATGTTGATCAACCTGACCACGTTAACGTGGATCTCGATTTTGATGTTAAGGCTTTCTTTAACCTGGAGTCTGCCGAAGCAGATATCACGGTCGAGCGCGACGTGTGGGATTCCAATATTGCCGTTCGCGTAAAAGGCATATTTGAGTTTTCTAAACCGTTCAGCTCTGTCGATGAGGCGAAAGAGTTCGTGAAATCTACGGCTCTTGTCCGCACAATTCACGTTTGTCTCGCGGAACTGGATCGTCTTGCCAGGGAATTGGACGTTAGTGCCCTCGCCGTGCCGCTTGAGATTGAACAGCCTTTACGGAACGTTAACCCTGTATACGTCGATCCGGATGAAAACTAGGGTTAAGTAGCAAAAGGGGACGCGGACTTTTTGCTACTTAACCCCTGATTCGCATGCCGGCGGAGATTGGGAAGTAGGACTTCAGTAGGTACGAAAGTGCCCCACCTCGGGTTGAGGTGGGGCACTCGGGTTTGGTGGGGTGTGGCTTAGCGGTAGAGCACGCCGTTCACGATGGAGAGGCCACGGTTTGTGCGGCCAGGGACTTGGATCTCTAGGGTTTCGACGTTCGCGACGGGGACGTTGAAATCAACAGTGGCGCCCTTTTGAACGATCTTTTGCTGCGCGAGATCACCATTCACATAAACATTGACGGTTGCTTCTTTGGTTTCGTTCAGGATGTTTTCATCCCACACCGCGGTGAAGGTTGCGCGTCGGAATTCCTTGTTTAGAGTGCGCACGAGGTATGGGCCATAGTACCTGCCGGTGTTGCTTGCTCGAGCGGAGTCGGTAAATACTTTGTCTCCCACCTTGACCTCAACTCCCTGGCTAAAATCTTCGTATTTCACGCCCTTGCGGCCGTCCGGAATCAGCAGCTTTTCCTGGGCGAGTTTCGGGGACGGGTTCAGGTTCGAGCCCGTATTGTTCGACGGTGCATTGCCAACAACGGAGTTGCCGCCGTTGCCGGGGTTGATACTGCTGCCGTTTTGGGCCAGGCCAGCGACGGTACCGACCAGTGCAGTCAGCGCAACGATAGCGGCCACGATTTGGGGGATGAGATTCTCAACGTTGTTGAGAAGCTTGTTGATGTCTCTGAAGTCGTTCACGGAAATCCTTCGAGGGTGGGAAACTGGACGTTTTCATTAAAACCTCTTTGGATCACCTGTGCAATCGGTTTCATCTAGATGTCAGGTTTTATAGGGAGTTGCGTCGCTATCGGGCTCCATCGCCAATTCTGTGCTGTCGAAAGAACCGTTGAACCGAAGGCGGGCATAAGTGAAGCGAGAGCTGCACCGGCCTCGGTGGTCGGGGGATGACGGGTGCCGGCCGGCTGGTCGTCGATAGGCTGCTTTTGCTTCTGAGCCCTAGCTAAGCCCGTTTGAAGCCGTCCCAAAACGCTTGCCACATTGTCGTTGGGCGTGAGCGCATCTCCTCGTCGAGGGCGTCGCGCACCGCTTGGCGGGGGTCGGGGGTTCGCTCGTGGGCGGGGTCATTTTGCGCCGGGTGAGGTGCGCGTTTGCGGTTGTTACGAGCATCCCAGTTTCTGTATGCCACTGCGTATCACCTCTTGCTCATGGACTTAAAGGAAACGGTAGCGGGTGCATGGTTCGTTGTGCAGTTCATCGCACCACGCGAAGTGTTGGGCGGGACGGGGCGCTGGTTGCCGAGGCAGCGCTCGAGACCGTGTGGGGGTGGGCGCTGAGCATGAGGGCGTGCAGGTCCTGTGGCGGGAGCTGTGTCTCGCTGGCGATGCTCGCGATGCTGACACCACCTTCGGGGGAAAGCACGTAATCGAAGACGTGGGAGCGTTCGTATTGCAGTGTGCTGCCGGGGTCGTCGGTGCGGAAACCGCGCGCGGAGAGGGTGGTCAGGTGAAAGTGATATTCCCGCTCGCTGAGCTTGCCGTGGTGGTGCGCGGCGCGAAGCATGGCCATGGCTGACACTTTCAAGGCGGTTCTGAGCCGGAGGATGTCATCGAGGCTCGGGTGCAGCCGGAGGTGCGCGTGAACTATGCCGGGCGGGATGAGGAAGTCGGCAGCGAACTGATTGGCCTCATCCTCTTCGCGTGCTCCGCTGCGTGACTCGTCGCTGCTGTGGAGTAGCAGGTGGCCCAACTCGTGCGCGAGATCGAAGCGGGCGCCTTCGGGCGTTCGGCGCCGGGCGAGGAAGATAAACGGCTGCTCGCCGTCCCACATGGAAAACGCATCCACCGCAGAGGCTGCCGGCGGAAGGCCCATGACCGCGATGCCGAGCGACTCGGCGAGCTGAACCGAGTTTGGCACTGGTCTATCGCCCAGCTGCCAGATCGTACGCGCGTGGCGGGCTGCCTCCGCAGGTGTAAATCCGGACAGATCCGGGAGATTGGGTTCTGGAAAGTTGAAGTTGCTGCGAAGCCACGCCAAGAGCGTGCGGGCGTTTGCCCCGGATGCGATTGCAACGCTTTTCTGCCGCTGCGTTGCGCGGCTGCCCGCTCGAAAGAGTGTAGCGTCCATCGATGGGACCTCCAGTTCCTCGGAGAGGAAGTAGCTGTCGGTAAAACCGAGTGCTGATTCAAGGCGCTTGAGGAGTGGCTCTGTACGGGAAGGCGGTGGCCCCTCGTTCTCCCAGCGAGAAAGGGTTGCTGGGGCAATGTTGAGATCTGCAGCCAGCTCCGCTTTTGTGAGGCCTCGGCGCAGTCGCGCGACCGTAATTCGGGACGGCGAGATGCGGGCGGAGTTAGTTTCCGCTCGCTCGCGAGATTGTGAAATCAATGTCATCATCCTCGGTCCCGAAAAGATCTGGCTGTGTCATAGCGAAATCCGGATGAATCGGCTTGAACCCTGTATTACCGGTAGGTCGCTCGTCGTAAAGCAAAAGCGCTGGGTATAACACCCAGCGCTTAATGTCGTGCGGTACTGACTATACCTCGTAGCCCATCGGGGAGCCAGGGCCGAGCGGGATGCCGGCGAAGTACCAGATCATGAAGAAGGTGAACCAGCCTGCCAGCATGCACAGCGAGTATGGCAGGGCGAGCGACATCAGGGTGCCCACGCCGGCCTTCTTGTAGTACTTCTGCAGGAACGTCAGGGCGAGTGCGAAGTAGGGCGACATTGGGGTGATGATGTTCGACGGGGAGTCACCGATACGGAACAGCATCTGGGTGACCTCGGGGGAGACGTTGACGTACATCATCATCGGCACCACCACCGGCGCCATCAGCGCCCACTGGGCAGAGCCGGAGGTGATGAACAGGTTGATCAGCGCCACCATGACCACAAACGCGAGGAACAGCACCGCGTTCGGCAGATCCCACGCTTGCAGCAGCTCCGCGCCCTTGATCGCGGTCCAGGGGCCCAGGTTGGACCACTGGAAGTACGCCAGGAACTGGGCGACGGCGAAGAACAGCACCAGGATCGGCAGCATGGACTCTAAGCCCTTGGCCATGAACTTCGGCAGATCCGCGGCCTCCTTGACGGTGCCCACGATCAGGCCGTAGACCAGGCCGGTGACAAAGAAGATCAGGGTGATCGGCACGGCAATCGCGCGGATCAAGGGCGACTCCATGAAGCCTTCCTCCGGACGCGCGAACGGGGAGGCCGGCACCAGCAGCAGGACGAAGTAGACGACGAGGGCGACCACCAGGGTCACGCCGGCCCAGGCGAGGCCCTTGCGCTCCAGTGGGGTCAGGGAGAGGTCATCGTCGTCGGTCAGGTGGGAATCGTCCGGCTGGGCGGAGTCGTTGATTTGGAGTTCGTCTTCGTCGATGTGGTCGTCGTCGATAAGCGCTTGCGCCTTCTTCTCCACATAAAACTCGGTCACCGCAGTGATCACCAGTGCCAGCACAATGGCGGACGGGATGACGAAGAAGATGTTGGCAAGCGGGGAGACCTCATAGTTGGCGTCGACAAGTTGCGCCGCCGAGGTGGAAATGCCAGCGAGCAGCAAGTCCGTAATGTTCAAGATCAGCGAGGAGTTAAAGCCTGCCGACGACGCCGCGAACGCCACCATCGCCCCCACCACCGGCGAGCGTCCAACCGCATGAAACGCCATCGCGCCCAGCGGAATGATGATCACGTAAATCGCATCGGAGGCGATCGAACCAGTCACGCCAGCAAGCGCGACCATGAACGTCAGCATCTTGCCGCTGACCTTGTCCACCATCGCGCGCACCATCGCCGCCAGCAGACCCGTCTGCTCGGCCACGGCGACACCAAGCATCACCGCCAGGATCACACCGAGTGGCGGGAACGCGATGAAGTTCTCCACCGCATCCGTGACCATGCGCGAGATGTTCTCGCCGGTCAGCAGGCTTTCTACATGGATCTCTTCGCCGGAAGCGGGGTCGATGGCGGACAAGCCCGCCTTGCTGGCAATCCATGAGGAGACGACAACAACGCCACTCAAAATGACAAACAGCCAGAACGGGTCCGGCAGCTTGTTGCCTATTCGCTCGATCCAGCCGAGGAAGCCGGTCATGCCGTCGTGCTGGTTCTGTTTGTCTTGTTTTTGTTCGCGCTGCTTGTCGGCGCGGGTTTCGTCGATACGCGTGGAACCGGTCATCGTTATCTCTTCCGTGCGGTGGCCAGATACATCCTTCAGCCGCGTACGCCCAAAGGTTCCAACGAGTGTACAAACCATCCGAATATGGGGTGCAATTAAGATCACCAGATGTGAGTACCGCCCAAGAATTACACCTCTCGCCGCGCCAGCCCCGCCGCGGTGGCGTCGTTGTGACCTCCGTCATTACCTCAGTCATCGCCGTGTTGGCCGTGGCGGGGCTGCTGCTTGTCATGCTGCGCCCAGCCGTAATCGGAATGGGGGAGACGCGGGTGGATTCCACCACCATCGGGGCGTCATTCGAAGACATCGCCGAACTCTCCGTGGAGGAATACGTCTTCTCCGACGTGGGCAAGTTCGACCAAAAAGGCCTCGAGGTGCTCGGCATGCACGTGCCGTTTACGGGCCGCAACTTCCTTGTTACTTACGACGGCCGCGTCACCGCCGGCATCCGCGACGCAACCGCCATCGACGTTACGGTCGGCTCTGGCGCTATTGATGTAGTGCTGCCGCCCGTGGAAGTACTCAGCGCCCACATCAACGCCGACAGCGTGCAGGTCTACGACCAGTCCATGAACCCCATCAACCAAATTCGTGTCGACGACGTCACCACCTTCATCGCCGGCCAAGAGGAAGCCGCGCGCGACAAGGCCGTGTCGCAGGGCTTGTTGGACCGCGCGCGGGAGCGCACCGAACACCTCGTACGTAGCCACATCGCCGCACTTGTGCAGGGCACCGAGCAGGAGGATTTTGACGTCCGCATTTCCTGGGCGCAGTAGCCACTCGTGGTCTAAGGTTTCTGGCTATGCGTAAGTCTTTGGTGGTTTGCTCGCTGGTTGCTGTTGTTTCTGCTGCGTCGGTGCCGGTTGCCGTTGCAGCGCCGGCCGCGCCGGGTAAGTGCTTCATTGAGTACAACGCCGACCAGGTCCCGGCGCTGGCCGCGGGCGTACTTGGCGACGACCTCATCTTCTACAACGGCTCTCGCACCGACGCGCTTGCCCTGTGGGAGAAGAAGCAGACCGAGCTGCGTGCCAACATCGGCGAGAACGGCTGGGGCACACTCACCCAAATCGACGACGCCAAACTTTGGGAACCCGGCGTCACCGACACCTCAAGCGCGCTGGTCCTCGATGACCTGAAGCACTCCTCGAAGGGGTTGACCGTCACCGCCGACAGCCCGTTTAGTCATTCCGAGGCCGCTTATCTTGCCAACGCCGCCTCGTACACCGCGCAGCGCTACGCGGATTGCGGCAAGGATGTGAATAGGGTCGTGCCGGTGGCGCCGTCGTCGATAAGCCTGGGCCTCGCCCCGAACCACATCGCACTGATTGTCGTGGCGCTGCTCGGCGTACTCGGCGCCGTGGGTGCTGGCGCGGAGGGCATGATCCCGGGCGTCACGCTGCCTGCGCTGCCGTTTTAGGTTGGATAGCCGAAAGGGTTGACAGACGAACCCAAAACGGTATACTCGCTCACATAGTTCCCCGCTATCTACGGATTGGCGGGGTTTTTAAATTCCGGGGGGGATCAGATGATTAACGCGTCACCGTCGCTCATGCCAAAGCGGAGGGGGAGCAGCACTTTAAATGCTGTCGTACTTATCGACTATCAGAATGTGCACATCACAGGCTGGGAAGTCTTTTCACGCGATGACGGCGTCGGGCTTCATGAAGCGTTGCTCGACCCAGCAGCCTTTGCCAAGAGACTTATTGCAGCTCGAAACGCGGCCAACTCCACTACGCCCCCTGCGACACTTGATTCGGTGAAAGTCTTTCGAGGTTTACCAAGTTCGATTCATGATCCCGATGCCTATCGGCGAAACCAGGATCAGAAACGGAATTGGGAATCGGATGGAGTCGAGGTGACCCTACGTCCGCTCAAATATCGGTACCAGCGCGATGGCCGAGGTAAGCCGATCATGGATGTCAATGGAAAGAAGACGTTGGCGGGACCACCTGAAGAGAAAGGTGTCGATCTGATGGTGGGACTCGCTACATTGCTAGCTGCGCAGCATCCGGACATTGATCTAGTAGTTTTGGCGTCGCACGATAGTGACATGGGTCCGGTCGTAGATACCGTGCACGATTTGCACGTAATCGACCCAAAGGTAGTCGCGCGGATTGAAACAGCCAGTTGGTTCGTTCCCCGCAACGACTCTGATCCTGGATTTCAGTCGAAGATCCAGCCGGGCTTGAATGCGCAGAAGAAACGTCGGCATGTGTGGAACACGCGGATGGGGGAACTCGACCACATTGCGAGCCTGGATACCCGGCTGTATCGATGACCCGCCACGTAGGGTGGGGCCATGCAGCTCGAGAAGTTTTTCCAGGATTGGCCGGTTGACAATGTGGCGGGCGCGCTCGTCGGTAGGCAAGAGGCGTCGTTCGGCGACACCGCGCGCGTCTTCGAACTGGCCAGCGTGACCAAACTCCTCTCCGCGTACGCCGTGCTCCTCGCGGTTGAAGAAGGAGCATTTTCGCTTGACGACGACGCCCGCCCCGAAAACGCCACCATCCGCCACCTCCTCTCGCACGCAGCCGGCGTCGGCTTCGACTCCCGCGAACCGCAAAGGCACCGGGGGAGCGCCGCATCTATTCGTCCGCCGGTTACGAAATCCTCGCCGACATTGTCGAGGAAACCACCGGCATCACGTTTGCCGACTACGCCCGCGAAGGCGTCTTCGAACCACTTGGCATGACCGCGACCGAGATCTACGGCTCGGCGGGCCACGGCGGGCGCTCCACCGTCGCGGACCTTTCGCGCTTCGCCACCGAACTACTCGAGCCCCGGTTGCTTGACCCTTCGACGGTGCGCGAGGCGTTTACGAATCAGTTCGGCGACCTGCGCGGCGTCGTCCCCGGCTACGGCATGCAAAAGCCCTGCCCGTGGGGCCTCGGTTTTGAGATCAAGGGAGAGAAGTCCCCGCACTGGACCGGCGACGGCATGCCTGCCGACACCGTCGGCCACTTCGGCATGGCCGGCACCTACCTGTGGGTCGCCGGCGACCAGGCCTGCGTCGTGCTTACGGACCGCGACTTCGGCGACTGGGCCAAACCTCTCTGGCAAGAAACCAACACGGCGCTGTGGGAGGCGCTGGCGTAGGGCGCCTGCGCGCGTGCGGCGCGGGTGCGGCGCGGCGGATTTGTTCATGTGCAGGGCTCGATATGCGTAACTGCAGGTGAGGGCGTTTTCGGAAAAGTCCAGCGAATTTTGCCCAAAACGCTGTGACCAGGGATTACGCATATCGAGCCCTGCATATGAACGGAAAGAGGGGTAGGTGGGGTGTGCCGGGGCGCGGGTACGAGGGGCGGGCGTGTGGCGGGACGGGTACAGGCGCGGCGGGCAAGGGGCGCGGGGCCGGGTGGGTGGTCGTCGTTAAGCGATGCGTGGCGCGTGGGAGCAAGAGGGCCGTGTGCGGAAGCGGAGCTTAGGGGCAAACCCGAACTCGATTCGAGAATATTATTTACTGATTTGCACAATTTTCACCCGAATGTGGCTAGTCTCGCTTCACAAGTCATTGAGTCGAGTGAACGGAGTCACGCATGGAGAATCAGTCAACGCTTCGCATCGCGACCGATGTGGGCGGAACCTTTACTGACTTGGTGGCGTTTTCGATAGACGCTGAGTCCGGGGAACAACGTACCTTCACCGCGAAGTCGGATACCACTCCACCTCGTTTCGAGCAGGGCGTGCTCAACGTCATCGAGAAATCCGGTGTAGATCTGAAGACAGCGACGACGCTTGCACACGGCAGTACGGTGGTCATCAACGCGCTTACCGAGCGTAAGGGCGCGAAAACTGCGCTTATCACCACGGAAGGCTTCCGTGACGTCCTCGAGATCGCAAGGGGCAACAGACCGGATTTCTTCAACCTCCACTACTCGAAGCCAGAAGTTTTCGTACCTCGAAAGCACCGTTTCGAAGTGCCTGGCCGATTGACTCCGGCGGGGGAAGAGCGCGTGCCGCTTGATCTTTCGGTACTTCCAGAGATCGTGGAAAAGCTGGAGCGAGACGGTATTGAAGCGGTCGCAATCTGTTTCCTTCACTCCTACGCAGACCCCCGGCACGAGATTGCTGCTGCGGAGGAACTCAAGCGCCTCTGGCCGACGGGAACCGTCGTGGCATCGCACCAGATCACGCGTGAGTGGCGTGAGTACGAGCGTTCGTCGACAGCCGTTTTGTCGGCATTCGTGCAGCCGACAGCCGAGAAGTACTTGACTCGCCTTGAAGAGGGGCTTGAGTCTGCAGGTTTCGACGGCAACCTTTACGTCATGCAGTCCAACGGCGGTGTGGACAAGATCAGCCATACCAAGGAAATCCCGATCACCATGGTGGAATCCGGCCCAGCAAGTGGTTTCCTCGGCGCGGCGGCGCTCGGATCCCTTGTCGGAGAACCGAATATCCTCGCGTTGGACATTGGCGGGACCACCGCGAAGTGCTCGCTGATCAAAGACGGCCTTGTGACTGTAAAGACCGATTATTGGATTGAACGCTCCAGAACCTCCGCAGGGTATCCGATTATGGTCCCGGTTATCGATCTCGTCGAGATCGGTAATGGTGGCGGGTCGATCGGGTGGGTAGACGAGTTTAAGAAGCTCCATGTCGGCCCGCAGTCCGCAGGATCGACACCCGGTCCTGCAGCGTACGGCCGTGGTGGAGAAAACGCTACAACGACTGATGCGAACCTCGCGCTCGGAAGAATCAATCCGAACTACTTCGTCGGTGGCGAACTCACCGCTGACATGGAAGCAGTGGACAAGAGTCTGACGTCGTTGGCAGAGCAACTCGATCTTACGAATGAGGAAGTAGCACGTGGAATCGTGCGAATCGCCAACAACAACATGATCAATGCGCTCAAGCTTGTTTCACTTAATCGCGGCCATGATCCACGTGACTTCACACTTGTGGCGTTCGGTGGCGGTGGTGCGATGCACGCTTGCGATCTGGCTCGAGAACTCGGTATGGGGAAGGTAATCGTTCCAACTGCTGCAGAGGTATTCAGTGCTTGGGGCATGTTGATGGGAGATCTTCGTCGTGACCTCTTTATGACGAACCTGTTCTCGCTGAACGCAGACCAGGCCTCGAAGGTTGATGCTCTCGTGTCTGCCGCAGAATCCGAAATGCGTGAAGAGTTTGAGCAGGACGGTGTCGATCGTGCTTCAGTTTCGTTCCTCAGGTTTGCGGAGATGCGGTACGCAAACCAGGAGCACTCAGTTGAGGTTGAAATCAGCAGCGGATCGATTGATGCAGAAGCAATTGAGCGGCTCATTCAAGACTTCCACGCGGAGTACGAGAAGGAATACACGTATCGACTTGATGCACCGGTCGAGTTCGTCGGGTTGCACCTCATCGCAATGGCGGATGTCGGCAAGCTTGCCCCGCGAGAGCTGTCTACCACCGGTGCAGCAATTGTCGACGCGTCCAAGGGCAAACGCGACGTCGACTTCCTTGAACACGGCACATGCACGACCGACATTTACAACGCTGACCTACTAGAGCCCGGCATGCAGTTTGCAGGACCAGCAATCGTCGAATTCCGTGGAACCACTGCTGTAGTTCCGCCACGTTGCTTGGTCGAAGTGGATAACTACGGAAATCTTCACGTCGAAATCGAGCAGGAGGAGAACACCAATGCCTAAGACCGACCCGTTCACCCTGGAAATCATTCAGAGCAGCCTGCAAGCTATCGCTGACGAAATGTTCGTCGCGATGCAGAAAACCGCTATGAGCCCGATCATCTATGAAGTGCTCGACATGGGCACCGGAATCACTGATCGATCTGGTCAACTGGCATCGTCAGGCGCCGGGATCCCCGCATTCATTGGAGTGCTGGATAAGGCGATCCAGCGAATCTTGGAAATCAACGGTGAAGATGACCTGCAAGAGGGCGACATCTTTGTGACGAACGACCCCTTCTATGGCGGAGTCACGCACCTAAACGACGTCGTCCTTGCAATGCCTGTGTTCGCGGAAGGTCGTCTCATCGCATGGACCGCCAACATTGCGCACTGGCCAGACCTGTCGGGAATGACTCCTGGCGGCGTCTCTGCAGTCGCCACCGAGATTTTCCAAGAAGGAATCCGTCTCCCGGCCG
The DNA here is from genome assembly GCF_001835805.1 of Corynebacterium sp. HMSC034B08. NCBI lineage: Bacteria > Bacillati > Actinomycetota > Actinomycetes > Mycobacteriales > Corynebacteriaceae > Corynebacterium > Corynebacterium sp. HMSC034B08. Next base: position 14,384 of record NZ_KV825917.1, read on the forward strand.
TCAAGCTCTTCTCCGCTGGAGAGCCAATTACGCCACTGCTGAAAGTGATCGAGGTTAATTCGCGTCTCCCAGAGACCCTGCTGGGAGATCTGTGGTCGGCAGTCGCAGCGGTGCGAATTGGCGCAAACCGTATTGAAACTCTTGCGTTGAAGTACGGGGTGGACACGTTCGAGGTCGCGCTCGATGAGTTCATGGAGCACGGCGAGCGAATTGCGCGAAAGGGACTGTCCGAACTTCCTAAGGGCAGGTTTGAGCTTGAGGAAGAACAGGACAGCGGTGAGGTTTACCGCGTTGCAATCGAGATTACCGACGATCGTTTCGTCGTTGACCTGCGGGATAACCCAGATCAGGATTCTGGTCCGAACAATTGCAACGTCGATGGTTGCATGGTTGCCACCCAGATGATCTTCAAATCGCTCACTGACCCTTACGGGCCAGCAAATGCAGGCAGCTTCCGCCCTATCGAACTGCTGACAACTCCGGGAACCGTTTTCGATGCGCAGGAACCTGCTGCATTCTCCATCTATTACGAGGTGGAGGTTCGGCTTTTCGACCTCATCTGGCGTTGCCTCGCCCCAGCCGTAGAAGGGCAGCTGCCCGCGGGACACTTCGCCAGCATCTGTGGCACGTTCATCGGTGGCGTGCACCCAGACACTGGCAAACACTTCACAATCGTTGAGCCCCAAATTGGTGGATGGGGTGGCAGTGCGAAAGCCGATGGTAACTCCGCGATCTTCTCCGGATTCCACGGTGAGACGTACAACTGCCCTGCAGAAATCGCGGAGCTGCGTTACGGGCTGTACGTGAATCAGCTCCGCCTTAACGATGCGCCTGGTGGCGAAGGCCAATTCAGAGGAGGAAAGGGCATCGTTCTGGACTACGAAGTGCGTGGAGATAACTGCTTCGTGACTGCTGCCTACACCCGGTCGATCAACAAGCCTTGGGCTCTGAACGGCGGGCACGAAGGGTCAAGCAACCTAATTGAGATCATTCGGGCAAATGGTGAACGGATCCGTGGCGCTGTCGTTTCAAACGAAGTAGTCAACCAGGGGGATGTCATCCGAATTCGCACAGGCAATGGCGCCGGTTACGGCGACCCACGGAAACGTGAGCATTCCGCCGTCGAAGAAGACATTGCAAACGGTTTCATCTCGGCGGAGGATGCAGCGGAAATCTACGGGTACACCGCTGCCGAAGCACAAGGCTAGGTGCGAATAATGACTACGAAAGATGAAGGAACTGCCTTCTCAAACGACAATCCATTGAGCCCGGTTCCGTTAGAACAACGGCAGAAGTGGATCACCCCGGCCATCATTTTCGGTGGTTTGGAATTTACGATTCCAGTCTTAATGGTTGGCGCAACTCTGGCTGCTTCTTTCAGCCTGGGATCAGTTATTTGGATCGTTCTGCTGGCTCTGCTTCTCTTCCAATGGCCAGGCAATGCGATTAGTGGGTACATAGGTGCGAAAACCGGTCTGCCATCGACAGTGATCGCAAAGAACAGTTTTGGAGTGGCCCAAGCAAAACTGATCGCCGCAGGCACCATCTTCATCTCGTCTCTGGGTTGGTGGGCGTTGCAAACGGCTGTGGCGGGCAACGCATTTGCGGCGATGCTCGGAATCGACCCTGATACTCAATGGGGAATGTGGGCACTCATCACAGCAGTTGCTGGGCTGACCTTCGCAATCCCATCGATTATCGGCTATTCGAGTATGAAGTGGACCGATTACATTGCGGTGCCAGCCGGTCTGCTACTCATCGTGGCTGGCATCTACTTCGCCGTACAAAACTCCAGCTGGGAGGAGATTAAGGCCTGGAATCCAGAACCGATAATGACTGTCGTTGCCGCGTTAAGCCTCGTTATTGGCGTGAATGCTTCTCAGTGGGTAATCAGCGCTGATTACACCCGCTACGCCAAGCCTTTGTGGAAAGACAATGTTCTTATTCCGTGGGGCATCATCGGAGTAGGAATTCCGCTTTTCGTCGTTGGTGCGTTCATGGCTGTAGGCATCGGGGAAGCAGACATCGTTGCTGTGATGGTTGAACTCGGTTTCCCCTTCTGGGGCTTTCTGATTCTCTGGCTAGCCACCTGGACAAGCCAGCTCGTGAACAACTATTCAATGGGCCTCGCTCTTTCGAACCTGATGAATGTTGACTCCAGCCGAGGCAGGCAGTGGCTGACTCTCGTAGGAACACTTATCGGTATTGCTCTCGCTCTAGCAGGGTTCCTGGACTACTTCACTGACTTCCTTTACCTCACATCGTTGGTTTACCCCGCGATCGCCGCAATCGTGACCATTGACTTCTTCTTCATCCGCAAGCAGCAGTGGGAGGAAATCCCGGGTTGGAACTGGGTTGCTACGGTGGCGACACTAATCGGCATCGGAGTTGGCTATTACACCCAATACGCAAATCCGATAGGGATCCCTGCACTGCAGTCCCTGTTCGCAGCGGGAATCGTCTACTACATCGGCATGGTCCTTCAGTCGAAGACGAAACCGGGAAAGTTTTCGGTGCTGCCCGCTAACTAGGTTTTCCTGCCACCAGATTCGAGTTCGGGTTTGCTCCTAAGCTGCAATTTCGTTAAGTCGCACCTGAGTCTGAAGGGTGGAGCGGAGCACCGGTTCGTGTCTGGCGTTGGGCTGAATTTGTTCATGTGCAGGGCTCGATATGCGTAACTGCAGGTGAGGGCGTTTTCGGAAAAACCGGGCGATTTGAGCCGAAACGCTGTGACCAGGGATTACGCATATCGAGACCTGCATATGAACGTAAGGGGGCGGGGCGGGGGTCGCTTGCAGTGCTCGGCGACGCACCGGAACCGAGGCGGGCGGTATGCAAAAGGCTGTTTTACACTGCACGCATGACTATGACGAACACCTCGCTACCAGCAGCGGGGCAGAAACTACCGACCAACCAGGTCGTGCCCCTGATGACAGCGCTGCTGGTGGCTGTCTTCGCATTCCAACTCAACGCGTCCATGTTGTCGCCGGCGTTGGCGACCATGGAGGTCGAACTTGACGCGACCACCGCGCAGATCGGCATGACGCAGACGGCGTTCTTCACCGCCGCCGCTGTGTTTGCTCTGTTTATGCCGCGTTGGGGTGACTTGATTGGGCGTCGCAAGGTGTTGGTGACCATGATGGCCGTCACCGTGATCGGTTCGGTCGTTGCGGCGCTGGCCACGAACGTGACCATGCTGTTCATCGGCCGCGTCATCCAGGGTGTGTCCGGCCCGACGGTGGCGCTGACGTCGGTCATGCTGCGCCAGGCTGTGCGTGAGGAGAAGCAGTTCGCGTTCCTGGTGGGCATTCTGACCTCGGTGAACGGCGGCATCGCGGGTGTGGACGCGCTGCTGGGCGGCTGGCTTACCGACGCCTTCGGCTTCCGCTCCCTCTTCTGGGTCATCGGCGCCTCCGCACTCATCGCCGTGTTCGCCGTGCAGTTCGGTGTGCCGGAGACCAAGTCGAATGAGTTGCAGCCGATGGACTGGAAGGGCGTTGTCGGCCTGGTTATCGGTGCCGCCGCGATCCTGACCGCGCTGAACATGGCCGGCGAGCTCGCCGCCGCCAACTGGGTCATGGTCTTCATCCTGCTGGCCATCGGCGCGGCGTCGCTGGTGTGGTTCTGGCGCACCGAGAAGTCCACCCCGCATCCGCTGATGTCCACCGAACTGCTCACCCAGCGCCGCACCTGGGCGCTGCTGCTGACCACCACCCTGACCATGACCGGTGTGTTCGCCGTCATGAACGGCCTCGTGCCCAACCTCGCCCAGGACGCCGAGGCCGGTCCGGGCATGTCCGCCGGTGTCGTGTCCTGGTGGACGCTCACCCCGTACGCGCTCGCCGGCCTGGTTATGGGCCCGGTTTCGGGCTGGCTTGCCGGCCGCGTGGGCTACAAGATCATCCTGCAGATCGGTATCGCAGGTGCGGCGTTGTCGGTGCTGTTCGGTGTGGTAGTCGTCGGCAATGCGACGCCCGCGCTGCTGCTGGCCATGTCGATCCTCGCCGGCATCACCTACGCCGGCATGGGCAACATCATGCTCGGCTCGCTTGGCGTCGTGCTCGCGCCGAAGCACAACCAGGGCTACCTGCCGGGGCTCAACGGCGGCGCGTTCAACCTGGGTGCGGGCCTGTCGTTCACGATCATTTTTGCCGTGTTCACCGCCACGAACGGCAGCTACCACGCGGGCATGATCACGGGCGCGGTCCTGCTCGGCTGCGCGTTCGCCGCGTCGTTCCTCATCCCGAAGCCGGAAACCATCCCGGACACGCTCGCAGCAGAGGACGTGGCTGCCCGTGCGTAAGATCATCATCGACTGCGACCCTGGCCACGACGATGCCGTCGCCATCCTGCTCGCGCTTGGCAATCCAGACATTGAGCTCCTTGGCTTAACGACGATCGGCGGCAACCACACCATCGATAAAGTCACCCACAACGCGCTTCAGGTGCTGACCATCGCCGGGGCCACCAACGTGCCGGTGTACCGGGGTGCGACGCGACCGCTCATCAACGAGGTTGTTACCGCCGAGGACATCCACGGCGACACCGGCATGGAAATCCACGGCTACGACCTGCCCGAGCCTGAGGTTGGGGTGGAGGATGAGCATGCGGTGCGGTGGATCGTCGATACGCTGATGCGCGAAGAACCCGGCACCGTGACGTTGGTTCCGACCGGACCGCTGACCAACATCGCGCTGGCCGTGCGCATGGAACCACGGATCGTCTCGCGCGTGCGCGAAGTCGTGCTCATGGGCGGGGCGTACGGCACCGGTAACTGGACCGCGTCTGCCGAGTTCAACACGTGGGTGGACCCCGAGGCCGCCGCGATCGTCTTCGGCGAGGACTGGCCCGTGGTCATGGTCGGCCTGGACCTTACCCACCAGGCGCTGGCCACCCCGGAGGTGGAGTCGCGCTTCGCTGCGCTTGGCACCTCCGCCGGCGACTTCTGCGTCGGACTCATCGACGCCTTCCGACGCAACTACAAAGACGCCCAAGGCTTTGACAACCCACCAGTCCACGACCCCTGCGCCGTCGCCTACGTCATCGACCCCTCCGTCGTCGAGACCGTGGCTGTGCCCCTGTCCGTGGAGCTGTCGGGTGCGCTGACCCGCGGGCGGACCGTGGCGGACTTCCGCGTGCTGGACCCGTCCGACTGCAACACGTCCGTGGCCACGCGCCTGGACGTGGAGCGCTTCTGGGACCTCGTCGTCGACGCAGTCCAGCGCCTGGGGTAGGGGCGGGGCGCTTCGGGCGCAGGCCTGCCCCGTCTTCTCGGCCAAACGGCACATTTCGCTGATTTTGGGCGAGATGCGCGGTGTTGGATGTGCCGTTTAGCTTTGCGACGCCACCTTCCCGACCCCACCCAACACATGGTGAGAACGTAACGGTGAGGACGGCAAAATATCGGCATCTTCACCGTTGTATTCTCACCATGTGTGTGTCCGAGCGTGTCTGGCGGTACCGGCAACCACGCCAAACCGGCGACACCTACGCACACGTCCCACACCGTCATCACCGGCGCCCGCGCCGAACGCCGGGAAGTACAGGAGTAAACCACTACGATGACGCGCATGTACTTCGACAACGTGTTCACCGCCGTGGGGTTCTCGTTTGCCCTGATGGATCTCATTGGGGTGTTTTTGAATGCGCTTATGGGTGGGCTCGTCGCTAGGCGGTTGCGCTTTGACGCCGTCGGTTTCATGCTGATTTCCATCATTTCGGGCATGGCGGGCGGCATGATCCGCGACGCCCTGATTGGCGCCACGCCCGCGTCGGCGCTGCAAAACCCCTGGTACATCGGCACCGCGTTGGTGGGGTCGCTGTTTGCGTTTCTGATCCCGCTGTCGGGTCTGACGTGGGAGTTGTTCCGTTTCCACGGCGACATGATCATCGTCGGTGTGTGGGCGGTAACGGGCACGGTGACGGCGATGCGCGCCGACATCACGTGGTTTGGCTGCATCCTCATGGGCGTGCTCACCGCGACCGGCGGCATGGTGATTCGCGAGATGATGATTGGCCAGATCCCGTCCATACTTATCGACCGCCAGTGGTACGTCGTGCCGGCGATTGTGGCGTCGATTAGCGTGCAACTGTTTTACGACCTCAACCTGCAATCCATCGGTCTCGCGGTGTCCGCTCTGATTGGTTTCGGCCTCGGCGTGGCGGCGTACTGGTTCGGCTGGCACGTGCCCGGCATCGAGGCGCTGGCGAATGTCGACGATTTCTTCACCCGCATCAAACACCGCGTCGGCGACCGCCTCCCACGCACCCCCAGCGCCCTGCGTCAACGTGCCGAGCGCGCGCAACGCCCCGGCATGCTCGTACACGCGCCGACGCGCAAAGACATTCACGACATTCTGGGCAATCGTATCGACGACCGCCGCAACGTCACCCACGAAGAATTCCTCGACGCCCTCTACCGCGCCTACATCGACCCGACCGGCCCGGGCGGTGCGGGCTCTGGCGCTGGCGCGGGCGACCGCAAGAAGTAGCCGCCCGTATGAAACCATAGGCAGGTGCTTCTCCTTGTTGCGCTCGCCGTCGGCGGGCTGATTCCAATTCAAACCGCGGCCAACTCGCGCCTGCGCCTGAGCGTGGGCAACTTCCCAGTTGTGTCGGCGCTGATTTCGTTTTCGGTGGCGTTGCTTGTGGCTATCGTGGCGACCACCATTCTGCAGGGCAACCCGCTACCACAGTTCGCGCCGGGTACCTCCGCGCCGTGGTGGACGTGGCTCGGCGGTGTGATGGGTGTGTGCTTCGTGCTGGGCAACATTCTGCTGTTCCCACGCCTTGGCGCGGTGCAGACTGTGGTGTTGCCGATCCTTGGGCAGGTGGTGATGGGCCTGATCATCGACTGGTTTGGGTTGTTCGGAGCACCGCGTATCGACGTCACCCCGCCCCGCATCGCCGGCGCCATCGTCGTGTTCGTCGGCATCGTGGTGGTGCTGCGGGCAGGCAAGTCAGGGAAGGGCGCGGCTGCTGCCGCTGCATCTGGCGACGCCACCGGCCTCGAACTCTGGCTCTTCCGCCTCTTGGGCGTCTTAGTCGGCGTCGGCTCCGCGGTGCAGACCGCAGTGAACGGATACCTAGGAACGATCGCCGGCTCCTCCCTCCACGCCGGCGAAATCAATCTCTCCGTCGGCGTGGTGCTGTTGCTGATCGCCGCGTTTGTCACCTCACCGAAGCAGTTCACCCGCAAGCCGACGCCGGGCCCGGCCTGGATGTGGCTCGGCGGCCTCGTCGGCGCCATCTTTGTGATCTCCGGCGCGACCCTGTCGCCACTGCTCGGCACCGCCACCACCGTGATCGCTTTCAACGCCGGCACCATCGCCGCCGGACAGGCCCTCGAGGCCCGTGGTGCTTTTGGCGCCCGCAAGAACCCGCTCACCGCCACGCGTCTCGTCGGCCTGGTCGTGATCTTCCTTGGCGTCCTCGCCGTGCGGTTGCTGTAGGCAATCGGCGCCGCGGCGCGCGGACGGATTGCGCTCGAGGGGGGAGTAGCGCGAAAACGCAGCTTAGGGGCAAACCCGAACTCGTGGATCTGAGTTCGGGTTTGCCCCTAAGCTCATTTTGCGACATATACAACCCCACACTCGGCGCTGAAAACCACGCCACTCAACCTCAACCAGAGGTCGAGTAAATAGGGGGATCAAGCAGCGGTTGAGGGTTGCTCGCGGGGCTCGTGTGACGCAAGATCGGTCGCGAGCCGAAAGGGCTCAAAGAGTAACCAGAGGCCGTTGGGGAAGACGAACCTCTCGTCTCGCACTCCGCCGCTCGGGCTAGTCACCCGGACACGGACAACCGTCCGTCGCGGCGTCCCGCTTAGTCACCGGGGCAGGAGTGCGCCAAGCAAGACATCGAGTGCTGCACGCAAAACAGCGGCACAGCACCGATGCTGAAAGCACAGAAGGGTCCCCACCAATGACGACAACACTGGCTGCGCCCCGCGCGTGCCGTCCGACACGCAATCGACTCACGTGGACGCTCCACATTGAGGGGATGTTGGGCAGGGTGCGTGGGGTCGTCGAGAAGCAAATGCTCTTATTGCCCGAGGGTGAGCCGGGCGAGGTCTGGTTCACGCGCTGGCAGCGGCGGCCGGATCGCACGTACTCGTGCAGCGAAACGATCCGCGCCACGGAGGCGGAGATTGAGCCGTTTCGGCGCGCGATTGAGCGGTTGGCGGCGGAGGAGAACTTCGTGGCGAGGCTGACGCAGCGCTCGTACCATGGGGCGCATGTCTACTAAATATCGAGTACAAAATCCGAAGAACAACGAGATTGTCGCAACGTACGATTTCATTAGCGACGACGCCCTCGACACCGCCCTGACCACCGCAAACGACACGTTTAAGCAGTGGCGCGAGAAGCCGTTTGAGGAGCGTGCGGAGGTGCTGCGGAAGGTCGCGAAGCTTTTCGACGACAAACGCGACGAACTCACCCGCATCATCGCCGAAGAGATGGGCAAGCCGGTCGACCAGGGCGACGGCGAAATCGACGACGTAGTCGAGATTTTCAATTACTACGCCGACAACGGCGCCGAGTTCGGGGCTGACGAGGAGATCCCGAACAAGCGTGGCGGCACGTCGATTATGCGCAAGGTTCCGTTCGGCGTGATCCTGGGCATCATGCCGTGGAATTACCCGTATTACCAGGTCGCGCGCTTCGCCGCGCCCGCGCTGATGGCCGGCAACGTCGTGCTGGTCAAGCACGCGGAGATCTGCCCGCGTTCGGCGGAGGCGATCCAGAAGATTTTCGACGAGGCCGGCGCGCCCAAGGGGCTGTTCACGAATCTGTACGCGAAGCATTCGCAAATCTCGCGCATTATTAACGACGACCGCGTCCAAGGCGTTTCCCTCACTGGCTCCGAGCGCGCCGGGCGTGCCATCGCCTCCCAGGCCGGCCAGGCGCTGAAGAAGTGCGTGCTCGAGCTGGGCGGCACCGACGCCTACATCGTGCTCGACTCCACCGACGTCCCGGCCGCCGCGAAGACCGCGTGGAACAAGCGCATTTCCAACACCGGCCAGGCCTGCACCTCCAACAAGCGCATGATCGTGATGGAGGACATTTACGACGAATTCGTCGACGAACTCGTCTCCCTCGCTTCCAAGTGCGAAGCCGGCGATCCGCTCAACCCGGAGAAGGGCCGTTACTACCCGCTGTCCTCGCGCGACGCCGCCGAAAACCTCGCCCAGCAGCTGAAGATCGCCGTCTCTGAAGGCGCGAACCTGCGCGTTGGCGGCGAGGTCACCGGCAAGGGCGCCTACATCACCCCGGCCGTGATCACCGACATCCCGGTCGGTTCCGACTCCTACTACGAGGAGTTCTTCGGCCCCGTCGCCGAGGTATACAAGGTGTCCTCTGAGGAGGAGGCCATTGAGGTGGCCAACAACTCCCGCTACGGCCTCGGCGGCGCCGTGATGTCCGAGGACGTCGAGCGCGCCAAGCGCGTTGCCGACAAGGTGGACACCGGCATGATCCACGTCAACATCCCGCAGGCCCGCGGCGCCGAGCTGCCGTTCGGCGGTGTGAAGGCTTCCGGTCTGGGCCGCGAACTGGGCCCACTGGGCATGGATGAGTTTGTGAACAAGCAGCGCTTCTACATCGCCGGCTCCGACTCGGCGGTGTAAGGAGGCGCGCCCTAGTCGGCGTCGGTGTACTTGCCGTCGCCGAAGGGGTCGTGGATGCGATCCACCAGGTCCGCCACCGAGTCGAACACGGCGGTGGGGCGGTAGGGGTAGCGGGCGATTTCGGCGTCGTCGCTGATGCCGGAGCGCACGAGCACGGTGCGCATGCCGGCTTCGAGGCCGGATTTCACGTCGGTGTCCATGCGGTCGCCGATCATGACGGTGTTGTCAGAGTGGGCGCCGATGTTGTTCAGTGCGGAGCGCATCATGACGGGGTTAGGTTTGCCCACGTAGTAGGGCTCCATGCCGGTCACGGCGGTGATCATGGCGGCGACGGAACCGGTTGCGGGTACGACCCCGCGCGGGCCAGGCCCGGTCAGGTCGGGGTTCGTCGCGATGAAGCGGGAGCCGCGCCGGATCAGGTTCGAGGCGGTGGTGAGCGCTTCGAAGGAGTAGGTGCGGGTTTCGCCGAGTACGACGAAGTCGGGGTCCGCGTCGGTAAGAATCCAGCCGATTTCGTGCAGGGCCGTGGTCAGGCCGGCCTCGCCGATGACGTACGCGGAGGCCTCGCCGGCTTGCTGCGAGAGAAACTTCGCGGTCGCCGTCGCGGAGGTCCAGATCCGTTCCGGTTCGATGTCCAGGCCCATGCGCTGCAGTTTCGCGGAGAGGTCGCGTGGGGTTTGCATCGAGTTGTTGGTCAGCACCATGAACTCGATTTCCTCATCGCGCAGGGTGGAGATGAACTCCTTCGCGCCGGGAATGACCGAGCCCTCTTTGTGGAGGACGCCGTCCATGTCGGTCAGGTATGAAATCATTCGTGTTCCTCCAGGTAGTCGGCGAGTTCGCCGGCGGTGGGGTGGTCGGTAAGTACGGTGTCGTCGATACGCACGCCGAAGGTGTCCTCGATCCGCACGGCGAGTTCGATGCGGTCGAGGGAGGCGATTGCGGTGTCGTCGAAACGCGAGCTTTGCTTGACGACGACACCCGTCACCTCCTCAACCAATCCCGCGAGACGAGCAAACGTGTCTGCCGGGGTTTCCTCCTCGAGTTGGAGGCCACCGAGATCCAAGCGTTGCGAAAGTTCCATGCCGTTATGATAGGCCCATGCACCGCCTCGCAGTTCCGGCAGCAGCCGTTGTGATCACCAGCCTCGTCGCCCCCGTCGCCGGCGCCGCAACGATGGCGGAAACGTACAAGCCGTACTTCGCGCCGGAGACATCGCACGTGTACGGCCCGCCGGGCGACTACTACACCAACCCCGTTTACCTGGAGTTGAAGGACGTGCCGGAGGGTGCGCGGTGGAGCCTGACCGGGGAGAACACGATCCGCCACCGTTTTCAGGTGGACAAGGTGGACGACAAACTTCGGGTCAACCTCAACCACAACGGCGATACGCCGGTGCAGCGCGGCGAGAACACGCAGCAGATTCCGGTGCGGGTGCACTTTCCGGACAACTCGACGGACCTCTATTTCCCCGAGGTCACGCTGATCCCGGACCACGCGTTTCTGTACGATCCGGAATACGACTCCGCCGAGGCCGACCCCGGCCAAACCGTAACGCTCACCCCGACCAACGTCCGCCACCTGGACCTTCCTAACGACGCGACGTGGGAGGTCAAGGGCACCTACGACTCGGTTGACCAGAAGACCGGGGCGATTACCGTGACCCTGCCCAAGGACTCCTACGACAGCGCGAACCTTGACGTGACCGCCACGTTCGCCGACGGCTCGAAGCGTTCGACGACGGCGAGGGTGACGAATACGGGACGTGGGGTCGTCGAGAAGCAAACGCCCGCGCCTGCGCCTGCGGGATCGACACCGCTGCAAAAAGTCGCGCTGGTCTTCGGCATCCTCGCCGTCATCGTCGGCATCGGCTTCGCCGCCATGCCCTACCTGGGACAACTCGGATTATGATGCGCACCGGCACCATCGACCGCGACGGCATCACCATCCACTACTACGACGTCGGGCCCCGCGACGCCGGCCTGACCGTCGTCTACGCACACGGCTTCAACATCGCCGCCGCCGAATACAAACTGCAGGTCGAAGCCATTTCCGGCGTGCGCCAAATCCTTGTCGACGTCCGCGGCCACGGCAAAACCGGCTACGCCGACCCCAGCCTGCTCACCATCGATTCCGCCGCCGACGACATCGCCGCCGTCCTGAGCCACCTCGGTATCGACGACCCCCTCATCACCGTCGGACACTCCCTCGGCGGTCCGATCTCCCTGTCCCTGATGCGCCGCCACCAGTTCAACTGGGTCGGATCCGTGCAAATCTCCAGCACCGTCGACCCCTTCACCGCCCGCGGCCTACCACGCCTCCTCGGTGGGGGATTCGGCCGGTCGCTCGGGTGGTTTGTGGATAGGCTGCCACACGCCGCCGAAGGCATCCGACGCCTGGTGACCGACATGATCGCCCCCATCCTCGCGCGCTGGTTCTACTTCCGGCCCGTACCGTGGTCCCTGATCACATTCCACGCCCGCATGATCAAAGCCACGCCGCTCGCCACCTATCGAGGCTTCTTCGACGACCTCCAAACCCACTCCGAACGCGGCGCCGCCGCCGTCCTGGCCACCATCCCCGGCTACATCCTCGTCGGCGACCGCGACAACGTCGCCCCCGTCAGCCAATCCGCTGAACTCGCCGCGATCTGGCCGGGCGCCTACTTCCAAATCCTGCCCGAGTCAGGGCACATGCCGCCTCTCGACGACCCCGGCGCCGTCACCGCCGCCATCGAGCGCGTCATCGCCCTGGCGCGAGGGTAGGGCCGGCGCGACCGCGCCTGCGGCCGGCGCGGCAGCCACCAGCCGGCGCCACCAGCCGCCGAGGTTTCTGACACATCCCGGCAGAATCTGTCAGCGTGGGGTATCGGTGCAGGTCAGCGGTTTTCGGGGTCGGCGTCGATGTGAAATGTGTCAGGAGCATCTGCTCCTGGCCAAAATAATTCCCGGGTCCGCGCCGTTTCGTGGAACTATTTGGGCTTTTAAGGTGTTGCAAAATCGGCGACCTGGGGAAACGCGGCCGCGGAAAGCCCCAAACCCGAAGAAAGTTCCCGGCCGGGGAACTATTTTCGGAAAGGGTGGCAGGCGGAAAGACAAGCCACCTCACACAACGAAAACCGCCCCAGCCAGTTCAAAAACGGCCGGGACGGTTGGGGGATCACAGAACTACTCTGCGGCGTTCTCCGGTCCCTCGTCGTCGGAGTCGAGGGTCGGCTTCGCGGCGGTCGGATCGTCGATCTTCAGATCCTTCGCAGCCTTCGCCACAACATCGCGATCGATCTTGCCTTCGTTGGCCAGGCCCATCAGGGCGGCGACGGCCATGGACTCGGCGTCGATGTTGAAGAAGCGGCGGGCGGCTTCGCGGGTGTCGGCGAAACCGAAGCCGTCGGCACCAAGCACGATGTACTGGCCCGGGACGTAGGCGCGAATCTGCTCCTGCAGGTCGGAAGCGAAATCGGAGGTCGCGATGTACGGGCCTTCGGTCTGCTTAAGCTGCTTGGTCGCAAATGCCTCTTCAACCTCTTCGCCCGGGTTGCGGAGCTGCTCGGCAGCCTTGCGCTGACCCTCACGGGCGAGTTCGGTCCAGGAGGTGACGGAGTAGATCGCGGTGCCGACGTTGTACTTCTCCTGCAGGATCTCCTGGGCGCGCAGTGCCTGCTGCATACCCACGCCGGAGGCGAGCAGGGAGACCTTGTGCTCGAGGTCCTTGCCTTCGTCGTAAAGGTAGATGCCCTTGTGCAGGCCCTCAACGTCGAGGTTGTCCGGGCGTGCCGGCTGGTGGTGCGGCTGGTTGTAGACGGTGATGTAGTACATCACGTCCTCGTCCTTGTCCGCGCCCTGGCCGTACATGCGCTCGATGCCCTTGGAGATGATGTATGGCATCTCGTAGGCGAACGCCGGGTCGTACGGGATGACGGCAGGGTTGGTGGAGGCCAGGATCGGGGAGTGGCCGTCCATGTGCTGCAGGCCCTCTCCGAAGAGGGTGGTGCGGCCGGCGGTTGCGCCGACGATGAAGCCGCGGCCCATCTGGTCGCCGGCGGCCCAGAAGTTGTCGCCGGTGCGCTGGAAGCCGAACATCGAGTAGAAGATGTACATCGGGATCATCGGCTCGCCGTGGGTGGCGTACGACGTTGCTGCTGCGATGAAGGATGCGGAGGAGCCGTCCTCGTTGATGCCTTCGTGCAGGATCTGGCCATCGGTGGACTCGCGGTAGGACAGCTGCAGGTCGTGGTCGACCGGCACGTAGTTCTGGCCGTGCGGGTTGTAGATCTTCTGGGTCGGGAACCAGGAGTCCAGGCCGAAGGTACGGGCCTCGTCCGGGATGATCGGGACGACGCGCTTGGCCAGCTCCTTGTCGCGCATGAGCGCCTTGAACGTGCGCACGAGCGCCATGGTGGAGGCGACTTCCTGCTTGCCGGAGTCCTTGAACAGTGCCTTGAAGGTCTTTTCAAAGTCAGGCTGCTCGAGTGGGGTGTACTGCTCCCGACGCTCCGGCAGGTAGCCGCCGAGTTCCTCGCGGCGTGCCTTGAGGTACTTGATCTCCTCGGCGTCCTCGCCCGGGTGGTAGTACGGCGGCAGGTACGGATCCTTTTCCAGTTCTTCGTCGGAAATCGGGATCTGCTGCTTGTCGCGGAAGAGCTTCAGGTCTTCCAGGGCCAGCTTCTTCATCTGGTGGGTTGCGTTGCGGCCCTCGAAGTTGTGGCCGAGGCCGTAGCCCTTGACGGTGTGGGCGAGGATGACGGTCGGCTTGCCCTTGGTCTCCAGGGCGCGCTTGTAGGCGGCGTAGACCTTGCGGTAGTCGTGGCCGCCGCGGCGCAGGTTCCAGATCTCTTCGTCGGTCATGTCTTCGACGAGCTTCTTGGTGCGCTCGTCGCGGCCGAAGAAGTGTTCGCGGACGTAGGCGCCGTCGTTGGCCTTGAAGGTCTGGTAGTCGCCGTCCTTGGTGGTGTTCATGATGTGGACGAGTGCGCCGTCCTCGTCCTTCTCAAGCAGTTCGTCCCACTCGCGGCCCCAGACGACCTTGATGACGTTCCAGCCGGCACCGACGAAGAAGCTCTCCAGTTCTTGGATGATTTGGCCGTTGCCGCGCACTGGGCCGTCGAGACGCTGCAGGTTGCAGTTGATCACGAAGGTGAGGTTGTCCAGACCGTAGAGGGAAGCCATCTGGATGAGGCCGCGGGATTCGGGCTCGTCCATTTCGCCGTCGCCAAGGAACGCCCAGACGTGCTGCTGGTCGGTGTCCTTGATGCCGCGGTCCTGCAGGTACTTGTTAAAGCGTGCCTGGTAGATGGCGTTCATTGGGCCAAGGCCCATGGACACGGTCGGGAACTCCCAGAATTTCGGCATGCCGTGCGGGTGCGGGTAGGACGGCAGGCCGCCCTGCTCGCGGGAATGCTCCTGGCGGAAGCCGTCCAGGTCGTCTTCGGAGAGGCGGCCTTCGAGGAAGGCGCGGGCGTACATGCCTGGGGATGCGTGGCCCTGGAAGAAGATCTGGTCGCCGCCCTGTGGTGCGTCTTTGCCCTTGAAGAAGTGGTTGAAGCCAACTTCGTAGAGGGCTGCCGCGGAGGCGTAGGTGGAGATGTGGCCGCCAACGCCGATGCCCGGGCGCTGTGCGCGGTGCACCATGACGGCTGCGTTCCAGCGCATCCAGCGGCGGTAGCGCTTCTCAATTTGCTCGTCGCCAGGGAATTCCGGCTCGAGTTTGGTTGGGATGGTGTTCACCAGGTCCGTGGAGGACAGCGCCGGCAGTGGTACTCGCTTGGCGTTGGCGCGCTCAATGAGGCGAAGCATGAGGTAGCGGGCGCGCTCCGGGTCGGACTCCTCGAGCAGGCCGTCGAGGGAGTACATCCACTCTTGGGTTTCCTCCGGGTCCGCGTCATGCAGGTAGGAAGCTACGCCTTCGCGCAGCGACAGGATATTCGTATCGACGTCAGAAGCGTTCTTCACGCGACCATCGATCATCTCGGTGTCCTTTTCGGCCACTTCAACCTCCTGGGTTCATCGGGGCAATACACCGACAAGGATACGTTCTTTTGCTCGCTAGTTCTTACATCGGATGGCTTTTGGTGAGACTAATTGTTGGTTTGTCGCCATTGAGCACGGTGGGGCGGTATGCTGACGTGCATTCGTACAACTACAACTGGAGGATTTAGACACTTGAGTGCCACAGGAGTGGACACCTACGCCGACCGTTTTGGGGTTGGCCCCGACCTTGTCGTTCAGGAGATCGGCTGGGGTGAGGATGCGGATTCGTCCATCTCGGAAGCCATCGAGGATGCCATCGGAGCAATGCTTCTTGACGACGACACCCTCGAGCCCTGCGACCTCGTCCTCCTTTGGTTCCGTGAAGGCGACGGTGACCTTGTCGATGAACTCGTCGACGCCACCCGCAACCTCGGCTCCGGTGGCCGCATCTGGCTGATGACGCCCGGCGCCGGCTTCCCGGGTGTTGTCGCACCGGGCCTGATCGCAGAGTCTGCCCAGTTGGCCGGTCTGCTGCAGACCAAGGCCGACCGCTTCGGCGACTGGCAAGGCTCTTGCCTCGCCGCCCCCAAGCGGTAGTTTCCGGCGTGTAACCTGCGGGTTTCCCGTTTTCGCTAATGCTTTGGTAGTGTTACCGGGCAGCGCGCCGTTAGCTCAGCTGGAAGAGCAACTGGTTTACACCCAGTAGGTCGGCGGTTCGAGCCCGTCATGGCGCACCAGGTCAAGGCCCCTCTTCGGAGGGGCCTTTTCGTAGCTTGGTGTGAGTCCGCAGGCTGGGGTTAAGGCTCAAAATGTGTGTCTGCTATCGGCGTGACATTCTCATTAATGCTCTGCCGTTCATTGGGCGAAAGAATATGTTACCGTCATCTCACAAGGCGTCTTAAGTGAGCAAGAGCTCACAGGACATCTCGACAGAGCAAGCTCTCGCAGAATATTCTTAGAAAGAGGTTAGGAATGCGCCTACTCTTTAGAAGGGCATTGGCAGTTGCACTTTCGGTATCGGCGCTAGGAATCTCCTCCCCTACGACGGTAACGGCAAAGCCAATTGACGTCGCCGAGGCGCAGATGTTATTTGCCGAGGATTCGAACCTCACCGTGGCTGAAGAGGCATCTTTTAGGGCGATGGACAGGTATGTTGATTTTGAACATGCACGGTTTGATTATCGAGCAGCTCAGTCGGATCCAGACGTGGATTCCGGTGTACTGAATGAGTTCTCAGGAACTCTTCTTGCGCAAGGCTGGAATGTTGACGCGGACGAATCAGACCTAGCGATTCTTGAACGCGAAGCGGATGCTATCGAACCGGCTATTCAGTTTTACGATGCATGTCAAGGACGGAATGGGTTCCAAAAGCTACCACCCGGTATCTTGCTAAATAGCTGCGCGGCATCTGCACTCCAGAATGCGTACGCCGCTGGCGCTGGTGTTGCCGCGTTAGCTGCGTTAATTACTGCAGAAACAGGTGTAGGCGGGTTTCTTGCTGGCGCTATTGCTGGAGGCTTAGCGGCGGAATCTGGCATTTTAGGCATCTGCGGTTCGTGGAATCGAGGAATTAGACTTTTCCCTGGTGGAATTTGCTGGTCACAGTAGGTATAAATGCGCTTGCTACGTGTTGTCATCGGTATCATTATCGCTATAGGTGTTATCCTGAGTATTATTCAAGTAGCACTTTCTGCGTGGTCTAATCCGATTTTGTCCGTAGGTCCCATTTTATCGATTACAGGTGCTCTAGCGGGCATTTTGTACGTAGTCTTGGTGAGATACCGTGAACGAGACAGAGACTAGTATATTCAAATTCTTGCTTCCTGCGTGAGCCGCTATTCTATAACTACTATTTGAGCGTTAAGGGTCAAAAAGGGTGTCTAGCTCGGCGTGTCGCGAGGGTTAGATGTGGCCTTTTGGATGCCGATTGAGTGGGTGTAGTTGGTGTCGATAGCGCCCTCGTAGAAGGCTGGTCGTCGAAGTTTCGTGGTCGGCTTGGTTCCCGTTTCGGGTCAGGGTGGATACTTTGGCCAGTTAGTCCTGACCCCAGTTGGGCTGCCCGGCGATCTCAACGGGGTCGTCAGGCAGTTCCGTTTTTAGGTAGAGCCACCAATCCAACATGCGGCGTTGATGTTCCCGGATCTTCCCCGGTGGGTGCGGGCCAGCAGTTTCAACTGGGCGTTGATTCCGCCTTCCGGCTGTTTGGTGGCTTTGATCCGGCTGGCGTCGAGCACACCGTCGGGTGGGGCGAGGTAGACCAACAGTAAGTTGCCCCGCCATAGGTGGTTGAGGCTGTTGTAGGCCTTGCGGGTGCGTTCATGAGTCCATGACCAGGCGCGTTGCCGTGTCGCCGGGTCGGTTGTGAACGTTTTCTGGTTCATCCAGTCACGGTAGATAGTGCCGTATTCGTGCAGTTGCGCACCCCACGCGGCCGCCTCGTCAAGATCGGTGATCTTCGTGAGGTTGAGCGCGATCTGGTAAATCGCTCGTCCTGCATCGGTGCGGGGACGTGCGGTGGTGTGCCGGCGCACCACGCGTTGGGCGTGGACGAGGCAGCGCTGCACTTTCGTTGTGGGCCAGCATGCCTTGATTGCGCTGGCAGCGCTGTGTTTTGTCAAGTTGTTTTAGGCCGTTTCGG
>NZ_KV825918.1:0-364 GCF_001835805.1 Corynebacterium sp. HMSC034B08
TGCGGTCGAGCTCCGCCTGGGCGAAAAAAGCTGAGGCCAGTTTCAGGATCTCGTTGGCTTCTTTGAGCCGGGCATTTTCCTTGCGCAGGGTGATAAGTTCCGCGTCTTTCTCGGCATCGGATTGCTCGACGGCGGCGTCTACCTTTTTCTCTTCTGTGCGTACCCAGTTGCGGATAGTCGATGTTTTGATGCCGATGACAGCTTCGACAGCGCGTAGTGCGGCTGCCTTGGATGAAGCGCCGTCAGCGAGCTCCTCGAAATACAGGCGCACCGCCCGCTGGCGGGTCTCCTGGTCGTAAGGGCTGATAGCCATGATGTTCCTCCTGTGTTACATCATGCCCTCTCACCAACCCAGGCCGGTTTA
>NZ_KV825919.1:0-325 GCF_001835805.1 Corynebacterium sp. HMSC034B08
GGTGATGCCGTGTCGCAGACAATAGGTCTTGACACTGTTGGCGTTGAGATCCAGGTGCGCGGCGATACGAGAGTAGGCAACTCCTGCAGCGCGCATCATCTGGATGTGATGGCGATCAGTCTGGTTCAGAGCCATGAGCAGGCCCTCCTGGCAACGAGGCGAAAGGTGGTCGCCTATACGCCGGTTGCACCAGACGAAACCGGACAGCAGAAACAATGCTCCCTGCCGCGTTCGCACCCGTGGCTGGGTTTGCGCCTCTATTCGGATAAGGCGGCTATTCTTTGCTCAATTCACAATGTGGAGCGATCGACGTGTGAACCGTGAC
>NZ_KV825920.1:0-518 GCF_001835805.1 Corynebacterium sp. HMSC034B08
AAGCTCCTTAGAAAGGAGGTGATCCAGCCGCACCTTCCGGTACGGCTACCTTGTTACGACTTCGTCCCAATCGCCGATCCCACCTTCGACAGCTCCCATGACAGGCCACTGGCTTCGGGTGTTACCAACTTTCATGACGTGACGGGCGGTGTGTACAAGGCCCGGGAACGTATTCACCGCAGCGTTGCTGATCTGCGATTACTAGCGACTCCGACTTCATGGGGTCGAGTTGCAGACCCCAATCCGAACTAAGGCCGGCTTTCAGCGATTAGCACACCCTCACAGGCTCGCAAACGCGTTGTACCGACCATTGTAGCATGTGTGAAGCCCTGGACATAAGGGGCATGATGATTTGACGTCATCCCCACCTTCCTCCGAGTTAACCCCGGCAGTCTCTCATGAGTCCCCACCATCACGTGCTGGCAACATAAGACAAGGGTTGCGCTCGTTGCGGGACTTAACCCAACATCTCACGACACGAGCTGACGACAACCATGCACCACCTGTACACCAACCAC
>NZ_KV825921.1:0-2610 GCF_001835805.1 Corynebacterium sp. HMSC034B08
ATCATGCCCTCTCACCAACCCAGGCCGGTTTAGACATTTCGGGCGATGGTCTTCAAATCACGCACTTTGAGCGCGAAACCAGCGCGTTTGGTTGCGATCGTCTCGAGCCCGAAAAACTCTGCATCTTTGGTTGGTTGCTCATACATCAATGCGATGATCTGAGTGGCGACTTCAACGGGGTCTTCGGGTAACACGGGCATGTTGCGCCACTCGCTCGTGTTCTTCGTCATCACCGAACGTACGTGATTAACTGCCCACTGCCCGAACTTGCCTTCGGCGTGAACAAGCGAGAGCTTGTTGGGGTTGAGAATAAATTTCGAATCGGCCTGATGCGGAACTTTGATTTCTGCTCCACGGTTTCCGTCCTTGCCGGCTTCGTCTCCGCTCGCTTTGTGTCAAGTGGTTGTGAACGGGGGTTGGGTGTTAGATCGTGATGGGTTGTGGGGTGGGTGCGGTTTGTGTGGTGGTGCGGATAATTGTGACTTCTGCGGGGATGTCTGTGCCGGCAGCGGTGTTTGGCTTTTGAGTGATGATGCCTTGGTGTAGTGCGTTTTGGATTCCTTGTTCACGTTGGTGCTTCAGGTTGATCCAAGTGCCGTCTAAAACGGCTTGTGGCGGGTAGTAGTTGATTCCGCTGTGTGGGGTGGCGTTGTAGATCGGCACCCATTGATTGAGCCAAGTTCTGGCCTCGCCGAGTGTTTTAAAGGTTTTCGGGTAGTAGGTCCTGCCTTTCATGGTGTGAAACACCGACTCGGTATGCGGGTTGTCGTTGCTGGTGTGAGGTCGGTTAAACGAGCGGGTCACGCCGTGTTTTGCGAAGAGTTTGCCGAGACGTTTGCTTGTCATCGCATTGCCGTTATCTGAGTGCACGGTCTCTGTGTTGGGGAACCGAGTCAAGATGTCGTCGAACATTGCTTCGGCGACTCGGCTGTCTTCGCGTTCTGCTACGACACAACCAACGATTGCACGGGAGTACAGGTCAATGACCATGTGACAAGCGAAGGTTTGTCCTACGTATTCGCCACGCAAGAAAGTGATGTCCCAACACAGCACCTGACCGGGTGCTGTAGCACGTACATGTGGCGGGGCGGCGTTTCGGTTGCGTTGAGTTTGCTTCGCTTTGGTGTTGTGCCGCTGGTAGAGCAATCGTCCGTGCGCTTTAGCAACTCGGTAGAAACTGCGCAGGCTTGCCAGGTAGATCCCGTTGTTCAACGCCGCGTAAAACACCTGGTCCACCCCGGAATGCGGATTGGCGTCTAACAGTTCCAAGATGCGCTCGACAGTGGTATCCGCCAGCCGACTGATCCGGCGATTTTCATAGGCAACCGGCTCGGCAACACGTGGGCGCGGCTTGGCCTGATAGAACACGCGGCTTCGCGACACTCCGATGATGCCCATTGCCTTCGTTTTGGAGTAGCCGATGGAAACAAGCTGGTTAATTAGTGTTTCTTCTTCCTGTTGCCCCTGGTCGTAGAGGTGTTGTTGCTCTTGGGTGAGCACTTTTCCTCCGCGTTTGAGTCCACGCCACGTTGTCCTGGCATGGTCGCTAAAGCTTTTCCCAGCACATCAGTGGCTAATTCAGCCCGCTCAGCCCTTTCCGTGGCTTTATCCAAGGCACGCTGCATGGCTTCCTCCCGACGCTTCGCATCGAGTTCAAGTTTTCGTTTTGGTCAAGTCCCGTGAAGTGGTGTAGCCGTTTGTGCTTTCGGCTCGGTATGAAGTTGGGGGTTTGGTTAGGCGGTTAGTTGGTGGTGGTCACCATGGTCGTCTCCTTGTCGGTGCATGAGGTGTTTGGTGTGTTCGAGTGCAGTCAGTGACATGTAGCGCTTTTGTTGGATCCAATCGTCGTGCTGTTCAGCGAGGACCGCGCCGACAAGCCGGATGATGGATTCGCGGTTCGGGAAGATGCCAACGACGTCGGTGCGCCGGCGGATCTCCCGGTTTAACCGTTCGGTGGGGTTGTTCGACCACACCTTTGTCCAGACTGGTTTCGGTGCTGCGGTAAACGCCAGCACCTCATCGAGTGATTCCTCTAAATATGCCGCTACCTGGGGGAACTTTGGGTCTAACAGGTCGACGACTTCGCGGGCTTGTGCCCAGGTGGATTGGGCGTCGGGTTGTTGGAAGATTGTCTGGAACATCGCAGAGACCATCGGCCACTGTGTCTTCGGGACTTTTTCGTAGAGGTTTTTCGCGAAGTGGGTGCGGCACCGCTGCCAGGAGGCATCGGGCAGCACTTCAGATATCGCGTGCTGGATGCCCTCATGAGCGTCACTGGTGATAAGGAAGACACCGCGAAGTCCGCGGGCTTTTAAGTCTTGGAAGAAGCCTTTCCACGATGCGTTGGATTCCGCGGTGGCAACATGCATACCGAGCATTTCGCGGTACCCGTCGGCGTTGACCCCAGTGGCAAGCAGTACGGAGCATTTGACCACCCGGCCGCCTTCACGCACTTTGATTGTCAACGCGTCGCACGACAGGTAGGCATACCCGCCGGGGTCCAGTGGGCGGTTTCTGAAGTCTGCGACCATTTCGTCGAGTTCTTCCGACATGCGTGAGACTTGGGATTTCGACATGTTGGAAATGCCAAGGGTGGCCACCAGATCGTTC
>NZ_KV825922.1:0-528 GCF_001835805.1 Corynebacterium sp. HMSC034B08
TATTTCGGCTTGGACGAAGTCCCACACTGCCGGGCTGATGATCGCCTCATGGCTGGCGGTGACGTAGTACTGGGGTACTTCGCCTTGGTTGATGACTTGACGTTTCGTCAGGTAGTCAGCGACGTACGACTTCTGCAGGAGAGCGTCACCCTTGTATTTCTCGTTGGTGAGAATCGCTCGTATGGATCGGTAATACCAGGTCTTGTTGCCTGCGGCGGTGAAGGTCTCTGGTTCGTCGGTGAGGGTGCGGGCGATCGTTCCGATGGACATGCCACCTAAGTACATGTTGTAGATCCGGCGCACGAGTTTGGCTTGCTCGGGGTTGATGACGAGGCTGCCGTCTTCGCCTTTGTCGTATCCGAGGAACCGAGAATATGGGACGGTGACCTTGCCGTCGGCGAAGCGTTTGCGGTGCCCCCAGGTGACGTTTTCGGAGATGGAGCGGGCTTCTTCTTGCGCCAGCGAGCTCATGATGGTGATGAGGAGCTCGCCTTTTGCGTCGAAGGTCCAGATGCCTTCTTTCTCGAA
>NZ_KV825923.1:0-1257 GCF_001835805.1 Corynebacterium sp. HMSC034B08
TCGCTCTAACAGCCATTCTGGGAAGAATGCACCGTGGCGCAGCTTCGGCACTGCGACATCGATGGTGCCGACACGGGTGTCGAGGTCGCGGTGGCGATACCCGTTGCGGTGGTTGACCCGCTCGGTGGAGGCGACGCCGTATTCGGCGCCGCAGACAGTGTCGGCCTGGGCGGAGAGGATTTGGTTGATAAACCCTTGCAGCATCTGGCGCATCAAATCCGGAGAGGCTTGAGCGAGCAGATCATCCAGATAGGTTGCCGGGTCGATAGAATGCGGATCAGCGGTCATCGTCATGTTCCTTTCGGTGAGATGTGGTAGTTGAGTCGAAAGGTTACTGGCGGGAGAGTGTCCGATTCTTTGTGTGCGGGGACTTGGTTTACAAGTAGTCCGCGAACCGGTCAGGGTACGCCACGGCTAGTTGGTTAATGGCTTGTTTCCACCCGGTGGCTTTCGCTCCTTCAATATAGCCGTTGCATTCGATGTCGTGCTTTGCTTTCTTCGCTCGCTGGGCAGCGCGCTTGTCTTCGATGTTGCAGATCATCAACCACAGTGTTTTCAACGCCGCAGTATCGTTCGGGAATTGCCCGCGGTTACGGGTAGCTTTACGCAGTTCAGCATTCAGCGATTCGATCGAATTCGTGGTGTAGAGCACCCGCCTCGCTGCTGGCGGGAACTGCAGAAACGGCACGAACCTGTCCCAGGCATCGCGCCAGACTTTGACCGATTGCGGGTATTTACGGCCCGGTTCACTGGCCTCGAAGGCATCAAGGCTGGCGCGGGCGGTGTCTTCGTTGGCGGCTGTAAAGACCTCACGTAGCGCACGGGAGACACCTTTGCGGTCCTGATACGACACCCACCTGTTGGCCGCCCGGATCAGGTGCACGATGCAGGTCTGCACCATGGAATTCGGCCAGGTTGCTTCTACTGCTTCCGGCAGGCCTTTGAGCCCGTCGCAGCAGACGATGAACACGTCTTGGACGCCACGGTTGGCAAGGTCAGCGCAGACTGATGCCCAGAATGCGGCGCCTTCATTGTCAGCGATCCACAATCCCAGGATGTGTTTGATGCCGTCCATATCCACACCGACGGCCATGTAGCAGGCCTTATTCACCACCCGGTGGGCACCTGCGGATTTTTACTCGTAGCGCGTCGAGGAAGATCACTGGGTAGAACTCGTCGAGCTGGCGGTTTTGCCAGGTCATGACCTCATCTAACACCGCGTCTGTGTCTGATCTGATGTAGGTGGTCCAGTTCGGC
>NZ_KV825924.1:0-281 GCF_001835805.1 Corynebacterium sp. HMSC034B08
ACTTCCAGCTCGTCGCCGAATTGCTGCGCGAGAAATTCCGCACCCGTCATCGTCGTGCCATCGGTTAGCGTGAGCGTGACCTCGTCACCGGCGCCGGATTGGATCCGGGTCCATTCTGGAAGCGGCACCATAACAATCGGCCGTGGTACTGCATGCGGCACCCCACCACCGTCGCCATCACCGCGCAAGATGCCCATAAGCGCATCAGCCATCTGGCCGGCTGGTGGCAGTTCAGTATCGATCAGCCCACGCAGCGTGTGCTCAATATCGGCAATGTTGCG
>NZ_KV825925.1:0-339 GCF_001835805.1 Corynebacterium sp. HMSC034B08
TAACCAGGCGATCGTGTGTGCTGAGGAAACAACAGGTCTCATTCACCATTCGGATCACGGATCGCAGTACGTCAGCGTGGTCTACAACGAGCGGCTTACCCAACACGGCATTACAGCTTCCACCGGAACTGTCGGTGACTCCTACGACAATGCTCTTGCTGAAAACGTCAACGGATCCTACAAGAACGAGCTGATCCATACCCGCAGGTGGAATGACGTTGTCGAGGTAGAAATCGCGACGTTCGAGTGGGTGTCATGGTGGAACGAGACAAGGCTTCACCAAAGCTTGGGATACCGAACCCCGGTCGAGGTGGAAACCGAATTTTGGAAGCAGAACCC
>NZ_KV825926.1:0-1668 GCF_001835805.1 Corynebacterium sp. HMSC034B08
CCGAAACGGCCTAAAACAACTTGACAAAACACACGCGTCGGTGATCGTGCTGATCGTATCCGGGCTCATATCCACCCCCAGGGCGGTGGCGAGATGGTGCTGGATATCACGCACGTTCATCCCGCCGGCGTACAGCGAGATAATCATGTCGTCGAGCTCTGTGAGCCGACGGGAGCCTTTGGGCACCATTGTTGGAGCAAACGTGCCGGCACGATCCCTCGGCATGGTCACTTCCAACGCGCCGTAGCCAGAATCAACGGTTGTGGTGTACGACCCGTTGCGGTGATTGTTCGCCTGTGCGGTTTCCACCCGGGCCTTCGCCTTACGATCGGCATGGCCGTAGCCCAAATGCGCATCCATCTCTGCCTTAAGACCGGCGTTGATCGATGCCTGCAGCAGGCCTTTGACCAGCTCGCTGGCATCATCAGCGGAAGCCGACAGCTCGCTGATCAAGCTGGCCAGCTCAGGATTTTCCATCAGCTTCTCGCTGATCTCGTTGACCCTCGCCGGGTCGTGGCTTTTCTTCGGTGACACCGTAGTCATTATCGGTGAAACTCCTCCTAGATCAGAGCCTCACACACAAACTTCCTGACACCCTCACTGGCGGTGGCCGCCCCTGTATTTCCCAGGGCCCACCATCAGCAAGCGCTACACCACACTAAGGGACGTAACCGTCCATGCGCAGCGCGTCATCCGCCGCTACACCACCTCACGGCCACGAACCGACGCCGGCAAAGCCATCTACGCACTCGCGTTGAAGCTGACCCGTATCACCACACTCGACCAAGCACGGGAGTGGACGCTGCGTCTGCACGACTTCGGGCAGGTATTCAAAACATTCCTCAACGAAAAAACGCCCGTGCCAAAAGAACGCCGCACACTCAATAACCAGTGGGAATGGACCCATCTACGAGTGCGCAAAGCCTACAACTCACTGCTGTATCTATCGCGCAACAACTGGCTGTTTACCTACCTGCAGCCACCACCGAATGCGCTTGAGCCAAACGCTGGGCGTCAACGACAAACAGTCTGGAAGGCGGCATCAACGCCGGACTCAAACGCATCGCCGACGGGCATCGCGGCAGGTCCGGGGAACGCCAACGGAAAATGCTCGAGTGGCACCTCCACACCAAAAAAGCAACTGCCTGACGATCCGTTAGACATCGCCAGGCAGTGCAATTTTGGTCAAGATCAACTCGCCAAAGTCAACGATCTTGCCGAAGAAGACCACAACAAAGCCGACCAGGAAACAGGCCGACCAGCCTTCTACGACAACGCTATCCCAACCGAGTACGAACACTCGATAGGAATCAGAAAAGGCCTCATGAAGTAACAAACAGTGTGTCCGCCCCGCGACACGCCGAGCGGACACACTTTTTGCTACTTAACCCGCGATTTGCGTCTTTGCTTAACGACGAAGCGCCGCCCCACCCCTTCCGGAGCCAGGCGGCGCTACATGCGATCTTTTCGCGCGCTACTTCTTGCCGAAGCTTGCGATCGGGCCGAGGACTCGGTCGATCGGGAATGCCAGCAGCAGCGACAGAACATTGAGCACTGCGACTACGCCCGCGATGATGACGCTAATCGGCGCGTTGCTCGAGCCCTTGGAGTCATCCTGGCCCTCGACCGGCCCCTCCGGCTTGGTTTCCGGCTTGGTTTCCGGCTTGG
>NZ_KV825927.1:0-219 GCF_001835805.1 Corynebacterium sp. HMSC034B08
TCAGCAGGCTGGCCCGGATCAACCGTTACCGTCCCGTCAATCTTCGGAGCGGTGTAACGATTCTCATCCACCTCAACCTTGACGGTGTAGTCACCCGGACGAATCTTCTGATCCTTAATCGAACCATCCGACTCAACAACAACCGGATGCTCCTTGCCGTTCTCATCAACAAGAACAACCTTCACACCAGGAACCGGCTTGCCCTGATCATCCAAAACC
>NZ_KV825928.1:0-4659 GCF_001835805.1 Corynebacterium sp. HMSC034B08
ACATCATGCCCTCTCACCAACCCAGGCCGGTTTAAAGCCCATGTCGATCGTCTTCAACGGCGTTACACTGGCTAAATGACTACCACCATCTTGGGCTGGCTGACAGAAAAAGACATCGAAGACGCCGCAGGGACTGGGGCCTTTAATCGAGGGAAAAAGATTTCCCCTGCAGATGTCACCATCCTCAGCGACACTGAATCCGAAGTCCAGGCCGCAGTCCAAGGGACGTGGCCATACCGAACGACATTGTTTGTACAAGGGGATCGGGTGGGCACGACGTGCAACTGCCCGGTGGGCACGCAATGGTGCAAACACGCGGTTGCAGTCGCGCTGACGGTGCTTGCCCCGAAAGAGCTCTCGTTCGACGATTCCGCAAGCCTCGAGGATGTTGAATCCTCCAACGTGTCCGCACCAGACGCGGTGGACACCTACTTGGAGTCGGCCAGCCCAGATGAACTGCGACGACTCCTTCGCCATCTGCGGCAACTTCCGGAAGTCCAGGAGTTTCTGGAGTTTCATGCCCTGAAAGATTCTGGCGATGACAAGCAAGTCCGTGAACACGTGAAATCGGCGATCACCGCTGCATCGCGGAAGAGCAGTGGATTTCGGGATTATTGGCAAAGTATGGAACTCGCACGGCACTGGAGCGATGCCCTGGACGTGGTGGAGGCGTACGTTGATGAGCACCGTGGCGCCGCAGTACGCCCTCAAATTGAGCGTGCGATCACGAGGTTGAATGCGGTTTTGGGACGTGCGGATGATTCTTCCGGGATGCTCGGCGACGAGCTGCATCGATGCTTCGACCTGCACGCGCGAGCATGCGCTGACGGCGTTGAGGACCAACAAAAACTTGCCAAGTGGTTGGTGAAGGAGACACTGGAAGCGCCGTTTTTTGGGCCTGATCTGAGGGCCTACGCGGGACTTCTCGACGCTGACGCGGTCGAATCAATCGCCGCAGCCTTTGAGGCGAATCCACCGAAGTACGGAGCCAAGGATCTCTTCCTCGATGTTACATTCTTGCGTGGCGACGACGACCAGATCGAATCAATGCTGCTCGACGGTAACTCCGTGAAGGACCTCATCGAGTTCTATGAGTCACGCGGCAGGAAAGATGAGGTCAAAGCAGTCCTTTCGAAGTGGGATACACCGATCCACTGGAACGAAATCGATTTCTTTGAAAACCGATTGCGCGCCTACCTGGGAGACAAAGCGTTGTTGGACTACCGCATTGAGAAGTTCAAAGAAAACCCGGGAACAGTGACATTTGACCGCGTGATCCATGGACCGGGGGTGACCGAAGACGTGATCGACCTCATCCCAGAGGGCATCCCGGGCAGAGACGTGATGCTCCTGCAAGCGGCAATGAGATTCAACGATCCGGAATTGGGCCTGTCGGTGGTAGATAGCGACGAGGTCGACGTTCACTCTGCATTTGAATTCGCCCGTTCAGTGCTATCCAGTCACGACCCGGAACGTGCATTTGAAATCATGCTCAGGGAACCTGAGCACATTGCTCGGGCAAGTGGCGACAGGGCGTACAAGCAGGCTGCCGCATCGGCGACGCAAATCATCGACTGCTTCCCGGCCGATCCAGTCGCGCGTAAGGCAGTGCTGGAAAAGATGGAAGAGCTAGCCATCCGTTACAAAAACCGGCCCAAGATGCTCAAGATTTGGCGCAACTGCGGCCTGATCAACTAGCCGCGAACCTCCCAATTGCTCCCGAGCCGATTCATCGGATGGTGGTAGCGTTTTATGGCATACCTCACACTCAACCTTTGGAGGACATGCCCTATGAGTGAGGAAACTATTGGGCTTCTCGTCTGCATCGGTGCAGTCCTGTTGATGATCGCTTGCTGGACTTTCTATATCCAGGGCGTGCGAAGAGTACCCGAATCAGAGGAATGGTACGACTCGGCAGACGCAAACGGTGCAGAAAGCGATGGCGTGCTCTTTATCTATCCCTACGGCACACTAATTCTTGGTGCCGCCGGGGCCATGGGGCTGATCGGAAGTGTGGGCTTTCCTGAGTCTGTCGAAACGGTGTTGATGATTCCATGCATGGCCGCCTGGGGCATCGGAATCATTGGTTTCACGGGCGCGTTTGGTATTCCGCTTCCGTGGCCGTTCGTGCCGCGTTGGGTCGTCGATATCCGTAAAGCCAAACGCGCTCGAAGGCGCGAACGCAGACAAGCCTGGAAAACGAAAAGCAACCGAATCAAAAGGAAGAAATAGCTCTAGCCACCTGCTGAGTAACCGTGGCCGGGCATAATGCACAGCTATGGCCACCAAAATGAAGGACTACTTCAACGCAGACACGGCGCAAAAGCTCGGCGCACAGCTTGGTATTGATGGCGAGGAATACGCCGCGTGGGTCGCGCCACGCGTCGAAGGTCTAGAAATCCTGGACCGTGTGACCGTGTTCGCACAGGGGCTTCAGGAACGACTTGAGGGGGATTACGTCGAGATGGTTGGCGGGGTCGTCGAAAAGCTTGGCCCCGAACTTGCGGAAGGGGAGGGATACTTCAACCATGCCTTCCACCTGTGGCCGGTGAGCCGCTTCATTGAACTGTACGGGGTGGATGATCCGGAGGTTTCTTTAGACGCGATTGAGGCACTGACGAGGGTGTTCACCGGTGAGTTTGCGGTGCGTCCTTTCTTGGATCGCTACCCAGCGCTAACCATGCCGCGGGTGCATCAGTGGGCTGGATCAGACAGCCACAACGTGCGCCGCCTCGCCTCAGAGGGCATCCGCCCGCGTCTGCCGTGGGCGAAGGTGTACACGCCGTTTGTGGAGAACCCCTTGCCGATCATTCCGGTCTTGGATCGGCTTTACGACGATGCGTCGCTGTTCGTGAGAAAATCCGTTGCCAACAACCTCAACGACATCGGCCGCACGCACCCTGAGTTGGCGCTTGCCACCGCCTCGCGTTGGTCGGCCAGCGGGGCTCCACACGCGGCTTGGGTGGTGGAACGGGGATTGCGTGGTCTGATCAAGCGCGGTAACAGTGAGGCTTTGGAGCTTGCCGGGTTTTCGACGCCTACAGCAATCACCGTTACCCGCCCTGAATTCCCTCACGCCGTGGCCATAGGGGAGAAGGCGACCTTGTCCGCAACACTCACCAACACAGGGAACACCGTCGCGAATGCGCTAGCAAACTACCGTGTGCACTTCCTGAAAAAGAACGGCACCCGACAGCCGAGCGTGTTCCGCCTCGGGAAGTTCGCGCTGGCGCCGGGTGAAACACGTGTGGTGGCCAAGACGCACGCGTTTCGGGTTATCAGTACGCGTACCTACTACCCAGGCACGCAGGCCGTAAGTCTGGTGATTAACGGGCACGAAGGCGAGCTAGTGGATTTTGAGCTCACCGAGAAGTAGCCGTTGCACTTGTACGGTTACCGGGCCGAATGGGCAGATCTCAATTTGCTGCCGAGCTTGATTAGCCGGAAATTGGTAGCGTTTTTTGCAGACCGCAACACGCATCCACAGGAGGTCATGCTCTATGGGCGGAGATACTACGGCGTTGCTCGTCTGCATGGGGTCTGTGGTGGTCATGGTTCTTTACTGGACCTACTACATTCGGAGCGTGCGAAAGACTCCCAGATCGGAACGGTGGTACGACTCGGCTGATTCAGAAGGCGGAGTAAGCGATGGTCCGCTCTTCATTTATCCCTACGGCACGCTACTCATGGGCGCTGTTGGTCTCACAGGGTTAATCGCAGATATCGGACTTCCGGAGCCTGCCGAAACAGTACTGATGGTTCCATGCATGGTAGCTTTCGTCATCGCAGCCATTGGTTTTACGGGCGCGTTCGGAATTCCGCTTCCGTGGCCGTTCGTCCCTCGTTGGGTCGTCGATATCCGCAAAGCCAAACGCGCCCGACGCCGCGAACGCAGAGAAGCCCGCAGGAAGGAAAAGAAGGGTTAACTAGACTCGTGCAAATACGCCTAACAAATAGCCGGAGGTACGAATTGTGAGCCTGCAAAAGCTCTTGTGGATTTGCGCGGGCATCGGGACTCTTCTTGCGGGGTATTTAAGCGGGGCCGCTGCTCTTCTGCTTATCGCTCTTCTTTTCGTCGCTGCCATACCGACAGTGCTTCTCGTTGCGTCATCTGCAGAGCCCAAAGGTGGACTTAAGTCCGTCGGCTTGCTTGCGGTCTGTATTGCTGTAGGTGCCTTCGTTCCTCTCGTTCTTATCTTCGCTTATGTCGTTTATGTCTCTGTAACCTGGTATTCGATTACCTCCGCTAATTCTCTATAGCACTCTTGGTTCGCCTCATCCGGGGCGGGGCCGGACAACTATTGGCGGCCGCGATCTCCTGTGTTGCCGTCAACATCTTGTTGCTTGCTTCCGACTCGGCCTGGTGCTGAATTCCCGGATTTCGAGGTTTAGGAAAATTCTTTTCCTCAGCAGGCCGTGTCACTTCTTGCTGAAAACGAAAATGGAGGGGGTTTCGGAAAACTCCTTGACCACCACTGACGCGGCCTAGTTCCAGACTTAGTTCCACGGCTTTCTCTGTTTAGTTCCAAATTCATCCTTGCCTGTGCTCGAAACTAGCCCCACGCAGCGAAAGTCGAAAAGGGTGCCGCCTCGTAACCCGCTACGCTTTCCGCCCCGCAACCCCGTTGTGTCTGATCTGATGTAGGTGGTCCAGTTCGG
>NZ_KV825929.1:0-496 GCF_001835805.1 Corynebacterium sp. HMSC034B08
ACAAAATGTCCTAACAGGTCCTCTTAACCTTCCAGCACCGGGCAGGCGTCAGTCCGTATACATCAACTTCATCGTCTTCGCACGGACCTGTGTTTTTGATAAACAGTCGCTCCCCTCTATTCTCTGCGACCCACGCCAGCAACCACGATCGCATAGATCGGGCACCAGTTTGGGTCCCCCTTCTCCCGAAGTTACGGGGGTAATTTGCCGAGTTCCTTAACCACAGTTCTCCCGACCGCCTGAGTATTCTCTACTTGACTACCTGTGTCGGTTTCGGGTACGGGCCGTATACACACATCGCTAGAGGCTTTTCTCGGCAGTAGAGGATCACCAACATCACCCATATATGGGCTACGCATCACGCCTCACACTATTGACAGCCGCATTTGACATGCTGTCGTGCCACACGCTTGCACCGCAATCCAATAAGCGGCTTGGCTACCTTGCTGCGTCACCCCATCACTGACCTACAACGGATCAGGCCCCACGCATCACC
>NZ_KV825930.1:0-28229 GCF_001835805.1 Corynebacterium sp. HMSC034B08
ATTTTGTCGCTTAACCCCATACTTCCTGCGAACGCCACGGTTGAGCAGTGTCGCCCCCGATACACGAAGGCAGATCTCCCCCGAACTGCCGGCTCCCGTGGCGTTCCTTCGTAAGAGCTTTGCGCGCCGCAGCGCATGCGCGCGATTGTTGACGTGTCACACACTGCAACCTAGTTCCACACGATCTGCACCGATTCAGGGTTAAAGGTCTTGGTGCCGCGCACGCCACGGCGCAGGCGCACCTGGCACAGGGTATTGATGACTCGGCGCTGCACGGCAAGCTCTGCGTTGTCGAAGGCATCCACGGGCGAGGCGTAGCCGGTTGTGTCGAGCAGCGCCGATGCGCCAGCAAGACGGGCACGGCGCGTTTCGAGTTTCTCGATCTGCGGCTCATAACGGTTTCGCGCGCGCTTGAGGTCACGGGCCTCGATAAGCTCCTCATCGTAGTCAGCCTGGACGCGGGCGAGCTTTGCGCGAAGCTCAGCGAGTTCGTCGTCGATGGCGTTGACCTCGTCGTCGTCCACAGTCGGCAGCAGGTCCGCCAGGTCGTCACGGCCAAGGCGGGCGCGGATCACGGCGAGCACAAAATCATCGACGCTATGTGTGCGCACTAATCCACAGGCGGCGCAGCGGTAGCGGTCGGCATGTGTGCGCACGGGGTTGCCACACTCGTCGCAGACATACAGACCCGAGCCGAGATGGCGGCGAGTGTTCCGGCGCTCCTTGTTGGTCAGCCGGTCGGGATCGTCGAGCACGTTCTGCACGCGCCACCACAGATCTGGTGTGACGATCGGCTCCCACTGCCCTTTCACCGGCTCGCCGGTATCGGGGTCGCGGACGATATGCGTGACACGGCGGTATTTGTTCTTCACGCCTTTGCGCTTGGCCTTCTTATAAGTGGAGTAACCCGCATACACGGGGTTGCGCAGGATCGAGTGCAACGACGTGTAGGCCCACGGCTGCGCGTCGGGAACCGGCTTTTCTTCCTGGCCTTCAGCGCGGCGTCGAGCGTTGCGCTCTGTGACCACGGTGTACATATGGCGCGGCGTGGTCGGGATATCCGGCAAGCCCGGTTGATCGACCCCAGATAAGGCGCGCGCAATGTCGCGCATGGAGTTGCCCCTCTCGACAGCGCGGAACATACCGAGCACGGCGGCGGCTTCGGATGGAATGATCTCGCCGGTGGAGGTGTAGCCGATAGGGCGCACACCGCCGGAGTACCAGCGGCCCTGCTCGGCGCGTTGCTGTTGCGCACGAGACTGGCGCATGCTCTTTCGCTCGATCTCGCCGCGTGCCACGGCTGCTTTGATGCGCGCGTACATTCTGCCGCCGTCGGTGGCAAGGTCAGCATCACCGTTCGCAGTGACGAGTTTCAGCCCCTGCTCCTCTGCCCTGTCGATCCACTCTTCGAGCTGCCAGGGCTGCCGTGTGAGGCGGTCGAGGTCCCAGCAAATGATCGCGTCGATCTCGCCGCGCTCAAAGGACGCCACCATCGCGTCGTAGTCGGGGCGGTCCACGTCCTTCTTCGACGCGGAGATCGACTGATCGACGTAGGTATGCACGACGTCCCAGCCGCGTTGCTCGGCAAGGGCTTCGCAGTCCTGGCGCTGCCGGTCGATGGCGAGGCCGTCCATGGCAGCATCTAACGAGATACGGAGGTAAATAGCAGCGCGCGTAGTCATACGCTACTCATAGCGTATTTAGGTTACATTGAAACGAAACTCCACCACGTCGCCGTCGACCAT
This sequence comes from Corynebacterium sp. HMSC034B08, assembly GCF_001835805.1. Lineage (NCBI taxonomy): Bacteria > Bacillati > Actinomycetota > Actinomycetes > Mycobacteriales > Corynebacteriaceae > Corynebacterium > Corynebacterium sp. HMSC034B08. The sequence continues at coordinate 1,746 of NZ_KV825930.1, forward strand.
GACGTAGTCCTTGCCTTCCTGACGGACCTTGCCGGCGGCGCGGGCCTCGGCCATGGAGCCGAGCGCGTCCAGGTCTTCGAAGCCGACGATCTCGGCCTTGATGAAGCCCTTTTCAAAGTCGGAGTGGATCACGCCTGCGGCCTTCGGGGCGGTGTCCCCCTTGTGGATGGTCCAGGCGCGAGCCTCCTTCGGGCCCGCGGTGAGGTAGGTCTGCAGGCCGAGGGTGTCAAAGCCGGCCTTGGCCAGGGTCTTCAAACCTGGTTCGTTTTGGCCGACGGCGGCGAGGAGCTCGGCTGCGTCTTCGTCGTCAAGTTCGAGCAGCTCGGTTTCGGTCTGGGCGTCGAGGAACACAGCCTCGGCCGGGGCGACGAGTTCGCGCAGTTCCTGTTTCTTCGCCTCGTCGGTCAGCACGGCTTCGTCGGAGTTGAAGACGTAGAGGAACGGCTTGGCGGTCATCAGGTGCAGGTGGTGCAGCAGTGCCAGGTCGATATCGCCGGTCTTGGAGGCGGCGAAGAGGGTGCGGCCGTCTTCGAGAATGGCCTGGGCCTTCTTAGCCTCCTCGGCCTGGTCGGCGACGTCCTTGTCCTTGCGGCCTTCCTTCTCCAGGCGTGGCAGGGCCTTTTCGATGGTCTGCAGGTCCGCGAGGATCAGCTCGGTGTTAATCACGTCGATGTCCGAGGACGGGTTGACCTGGCCGTCGACGTGGATGACGTTGTCGTCGGAAAACGCACGCACCACCTGGCAGATCGCGTCCGCCTCACGGATGTTGGCCAAGAAGGCGTTACCCATGCCCTCGCCCTCGGACGCGCCCTTGACGATGCCGGCGATGTCCACGAAGGACACGGTTGCTGGCAGCACGCGCTCCGAGTCGAAGATCTCCGCCAGCCGATCCAGGCGCGGATCCGGCAGCTCCACCAGGCCGATGTTCGGCTCGATGGTGGCGAACGGGTAGTTAGCGGCAAGCACCTCGTTGCGCGTCAGCGCATTAAACAAGGTGGATTTACCGACGTTGGGCAGACCGACAATTCCAAGAGTAAGGCTCACGGCGCTCCATCCTATCCCACGTTGTGGCGCTGGTTGTGAGGGGTTCGTCGCAAAGCAATGTGCAGTGGGGCACAATAGTTCGCGTGACCGCTCCGAATCAGACTGCAGACAAGCGCGACGACCGCGTCGATCGCATCGTGGTGTTTAACGCCTGGGTTTCCTCCGGGGCGAAGTTTACGCTGCGCCTGCTGGTCATCGCGCTGTTTTTCTTCGCAATCGGCAAGCTCATCGGCGCCTTTTGGGTCGGCGTGTTGCCTGCGGTGCTCGCGCTGATTGTGTGCACGGTGCTTGCCCCGGTTGCGAGCTGGCTGCGCAACCATAAGTTCACCGACGGCATCGCGGCCATGGTGACCATGTTGCTGTTCTTCGGCGTGCTGGCAGCCCTCGGCATGATCGTCGCCCCCGATATTGTGGGCCAATCGCGGCTGCTGTACATCCAGGCGCTCGAGGGTGTGCAGCGCCTGCAGTTGTGGGCGCAGGGTCCACCGCTGAACGTGAATCCGGAGAACCTGAACGAGGGTGTCGACGAAATCACGCGGTGGGTCCAGAACCAGGCCGGCGCCATCGCCGGTGGCGTGTTCTCCGGCATCAACACCGCGGCAGGCCTGTCGGTGACGCTGATGGTGCTGTTCGTGCTGACCTTCTTCTTCCTGAAGGACGGCCACCGCTTCCTGCCGTGGCTGCGCGGCGCGACGGGCGGACGCACGGGACTCCACTTCACGGAACTGTTGACCCGCGCTTGGAACACCCTGTCGGGCTTCATCAGGGCGCAGGCGGTGTGTTCCCTCATCGATGCGCTGGTGATCGGCATCGGCATTGCCATCGTCGGCGTTCCCATGGCGTTCACGCTTGCGATTATTACGTTCGTTGCAGGCTTCATCCCGATCGTCGGTGCGGTGGTCGCGGGCGCGCTGGCGGTCCTGATCGCACTGGTCACGCTCGGGTTCACCAAGGCCCTGATCGTGCTCGGCATCGTCCTGGCCACCCAGCAGCTTGAGGGCAACGTGCTCTCTCCCCTGCTGCAGTCCAAGGCGATGAACCTGCACCCGGTGATCGTGCTGATCTCCGTGACCGTCGGCGGCGGCCTCTTCGGCCTCATGGGCGGCTTCCTCGCGGTACCAGCGGCGGCGATGATTGCTGTGGTGTACCGCTACGTGCTGGATATCCTGCGCATCAACGCCGGCGAGGTCCGTGCCGAGGACCTCACCTTCGCCACTCCGGAAGGCAAGCTCATTGCGGAAATCGACGAGGCCGAGTCTGTACACAAGCGCGAGGCGTGGCGTGGCGAGCGTGACTGGGTGAACGCTCCGCAGACCCCCGAAGAGGACGTGCAAGAAGGTGATGAGGACAAGGAGTCGCCCCACTTCGCGTCGAACAGCTTGAAGAAGTTGCGCGAGGTAGGCAATCGCACCATCTTGCGCCGCAGGGAGTTCGAACATAAAAGCGAACCCGGCGAGTAGTGTGTCGTGCCGGGGTGGTTAGATCTCCGGCATGCAAACCTCCACGGTCTTTCTCATCCTTGCAACGGGTCTCCTCGCCGGGTTTATCGTCGGGGTGTTCACCGGCGTGGCGTGGTTTCGTCGCTCTGCGCCACAGCCGGCGCCGCCGCAGGATCTACGCCCCGTCGCTCGCGCGTTGAAGGACATGCGTGAGCAGATTGATGCGATGGATAAGCAGCAGGCGGTGGCGTCGTCGGCAATCGCAGGGCAGGTGCAGGCGATCGGGCGCACCTCCGCGCGCCTCGGTGACCGCACCGATCAACTCATCACTGCGCTGCGCTCCCCGCAGACGCGCGGGCGTTGGGGCGAGATGCAGCTGGAGCGCGTCGTGGAGCTCGGAGGCATGCTCGAACATGTCGACTTTGATACGCAGGCGCACATGCGTATCGACGACACCCGGGTCCGCCCCGACATGATCATCCGCCTCACCCAGGGCCGAAACATCGTGGTGGACGCGAAAGTTCCGTTCGGCTCTTACCTCGACGCGCTGAACACAGACGATCCTGAGGAACACGAGGCCCACCTGCGCCGCCATGCGCATTTGTTGCGTTCGCATGTGGATACGTTGTCGGGCAAGGCCTACATTGAGGCGTTTCAACCCACCCCGGAGTTTGTTGTGTTGTTCGTTCCGGCGGACCCGTTTTTGGACGCTGCCTTGGGGCTTGACCCGCAACTCCTGGACTATGCGTTCTCCCGAGACGTGGTCATCGCCACCCCGACCACACTGTTTGCGCTGCTACGCACAGTGGCACTGGGGTGGCGGCAGGAAGCTATCAACGCGTCCGCGAAGGAGGTGCAGCGCCTCGGTGCGGAACTGCATCAGCGTTTATCGACGATGGCCCGCCACTACAACAAAGTCGGCGCCTCATTAGAAAAGGCGGTGGAGGCCTATAACTCCACGTTGGCGTCGATGGATTCCCGCGTGATGGTGACGGCCCGCAAGCTTGAGGAGGCCCATGTTCCCGTACGGCGGGAGCAGGCGCCCGAGCTGAATCCGGTTTCAACGCGTGCCCGGCACATGGCGGAGGACAATGACAGGTAAGCTGCGTCAGCGTGTCACATCTTTCGAGCCGGAGCCATTCCCCTACGTCCGCCACCTTTGTTGGGTTGCCGACGGGGTCTGGCCTCGGCATCGTGTTCGCCGCCCTGTTCACCGGCGTGCTGCTGTCGCTGTCCGCAGGTGTAATTTCGTGGCCCTTTCTTGCGCTGTATGCCCTCGCGGTCATCGTGGTGACCACGTTGGTGAACCCGAAGGGGCTTTCCCTGACGGTGACGAGCGCACCATTAATGTTTGTCGCCGCGCTGGTGGCCACGGGTTACTTCATGTCGCGCGAGAGCCTGTCGGCTGGCGGCGCGAGCGCTAAGACTGCACTGCTCGGTATCGCGTACCCGGTGGCGGAGTACTTCCCGGTGCTGTTTTTCACCACCGCGGGCTCGCTGCTTATCGCTGCGGTACGGCTGCGACTGATCCGTCGGCAAAACGATGCGATTCGCCGACGCGAAACCGCCCAGCGGACCTCGCAGAACCGCAGCAACCGTCGCACAAATTCTCAAGGGCGGAGGGCTCGCGAGCAGGCTCGGTCGGTTCCTGTGCAGGAGTTGTTGGAGCGGGCGAAGTCGGAGGGGGCGCGTCGTCGCAAGGCAAATGCGAGTGGCTCGCGTAGATCCGGAGAAACCGGTGGTTCTTCACGTGCGGTTCACCGCCTCGGCGAGGACTTGTACAAAGGCTAAAGGCCTTGTCCCGATGTCAACGGGGCAAGGCCTTTGGTCGTTCTCGGCGGGGTTTATGCCTCGAGCGGTGCCTCGCGGCGCGGCAGGCGCAGTTCGCGCGGCAGGGAGAACGTGATGGTCTCCACGGTGGTGGTGACCTCTTCCACGTCGCCGTAGCCCTTCTCCCCCAGGTAGTCGAGCAGTTCGCGGACGAGGATGTCCGGCACCGACGCGCCGGAGGTCACGCCGACGGTGTTGACACCGTCGAACCAGGCATCGTCGACCTGGTGGGCGTAATCGACCAGGTAAGCATTCTGCGCACCGGCCTCGAGGGCAACCTCGACGAGGCGTTTCGAGTTGGACGAGTTCTGGGAGCCAACCACGATGACCAGGTCACTTTGGGGCGCGATCTTCTTCACGGCAGCCTGGCGGTTCTGGGTGGCGTAGCAGATGTCGTCGCTTGGCGGGTTCTCCAGATTCGGGTAGCGCTCGTGCAGTTTGTTGACGATCTCCATGGTCTCGTCGACAGACAGCGTCGTCTGGGACAGCCACACCAGCTTCTGCCCCTCCGGGAAGTCCGGCAGGCGGTCGACGCCGTCGACGCCGTCGACGAGGTGGGTGATGTCCGGAGCCTCACCTGCGGTGCCTTCGACCTCTTCGTGGCCTTCGTGGCCGACGAGCAGGATGTGGTAGCCGTCGCGGGCGAAGCGCTTCGCCTCGTTGTGCACCTTGGTCACCAGCGGGCAGGATGCGTCGAGGGTGTGCAGGCTGCGTTCCTGAGCGGATTCGCGTACTGCCGGCGATACACCGTGGGCGGAGAATACGAGGTGGGATCCTTCAGGGACCTCGTCGGTTTCGTCGACGAAGATCACGCCGCGGTCTTGCAGCGTCTCCACGACGTATTTGTTGTGCACGATCTCTTTGCGCACGTAGACGGGGGCGCCGTACTTCTCTAGCGCCTTTTCTACGGTCTCCACGGCGCGGTCCACGCCGGCACAGTATCCGCGTGGGGACGCGAGTAGCACTTTCTTACCCTGATCAGTCATGGAACCAACCCTAACGAATCTACGTCAAAAACAGTAGGCGGGTAATTCGTGCCCGCCGGGTACTGTTTACCTGGCAGAAATACTGGGGAGAAAGGAGCATCGCGTGGCAGAAACACAAGGTGTGCAAGGTGCGCAGAGTGCACCGCCGAAAAGCACGCCGGAAACGCCGTGGTCTGTGGCCAAGCTCAATAACTCCGTGAAGAGCTGGATCGACCGGCTGGGTTGGCTGTGGATTGAAGGCCAGCTCACGCAGATTAATACGAAGCCGTCGTGGCGGTTGTCGTATATGACGTTGCGGGATACGCAGGAGCAGGTGTCGGTGCAGTTGACGGCGGAGACGTCGCTGCTCACCGGCATGGCTGTGCCGTTGAAGGACGGCGACCGCGTGGTGGCGTATGGCAAGCCGACCTTTTATCAAGGCCGTGGCTCGTTTTCGATGAAGGTGGCGGAGATCCGCCACGTTGGCGCAGGCGAGCTGTTGGCGCGCATTGAGGCGTTGCGTAAGCAGTTGGCGGCCGAGGGCCTGTTTGATCCGGCGCGGAAGCGTCCGCTGCCCTACTTGCCGAAGAAGGTGGGCCTGATTACGGGGCGAGGTTCAGCTGCGGAGCGTGACGTGGTCACGGTGGCGCAGGGGCGTTGGCCGCAGGTGAACTTTGAGATCATCAACACGCCAGTGCAGGGGCCGACGACCGTGCCTGCGGTGATCGAGGCACTGCAGGTGCTGGATCGCGATCCGGACGTGGAGGTGATCATCATCGCCCGCGGCGGCGGTTCGGTTGAGGACTTGTTGCCGTTTTCGGAGGAGGCCCTGCAACGCGCGGTGGCGGCCGCTGGCACACCTGTCATTTCGGCGATTGGCCACGAGCCGGATAACCCGGTGCTGGACAATGTGGCGGATGTTCGCGCCGCCACCCCGACCGATGCTGCGAAGCGTGCCGTGCCGGATGTTGTGCAGGAGCGTGCGCTTATCGACGAAGCACGTGCCCGCATGTCCGCCGCCCTGCGCGGATGGGTGCAGCGGGAACGAAACGGCCTCGCGTCGATTCGCACCCGTCCTGCCCTAGCGGATCCGATGATGGCGATCACGCGCCGCCGCGAGGAAGTGGAGCGCGCCCAGGCGTTGATCCGCCGCGACATTTCCCATGTGCTGCAGCGTGAGAACCAGCAGGTCTCGGCGTTGCGCGCGCAGGTGTCGGCGCTCGGCCCCTCTGCAACCTTGGCCCGTGGTTACGCCGTGGTGCAGGTGGTTCCGCGCGACCACTCTGGCCCTGAGGTTGTGACCTCTATTGATCAGGCTCAGCCCGGCGCGCAGCTGCGTATCCGTGTCGGCGATGGCTCGATTACCGCCGCTTCGATGTCCACCACTCCCGCTGATTAATGCAACCAGCTGAAGTCAACTAAGAACGTTTAAGGAACACTCATGACAGACAACACGTTTGGATCCGGCCAGGCGAACGACAATGCTTTCCCGGACCCGGAGACGCTGACCTACGAGCAGGCTCGCGATGAGCTTGTGGAGACGGTGAAGATTTTGGAGCTCGGCCAGATGAGTTTGGACGAGTCGTTGAAGTATTGGGAGCGCGGTGAGGCGCTGGCGAAGCGGTGCGAGGTGCTTCTCGACGGCGCTTCGAAGCGCGTCGAAGAAGCCATCAGCACCCGTCAGGTCAGCGGGCAGGCTCCTGAGCAGTAAGTACTAGAAGCTACTGGGGTGTGATCGGAGTAGCCTTCAGCGCTGCGCTGATGAGCTCTTCGAACTCGTCCGTGCTGCCTGCGCCGGTGACGACGAAGCGTGCGTCGCCGGCGTCCACAATCCACAGGTCGCGGACCTCGCGTTCGTCGCTGGTGTAGACCTCGACGTCGGTGTCGTCGATACGCACTGTGCGATCGAGCATGCGGTTGTCGGCGTTGGAGGCCTGGAGCGCCGCATCCTTATCGACGCCAGTCTGGGTGAGTTGCAGGTAGCCACGGTTCGGGGTGACCCACCCGACGACGGGTGCCGAGTTGCCGGCAAGCATGCTGCGGCGCGCCGAGTTGGTGGTCCAGCCTTCTGGCATCTGCGGGTAGCGCACCGGGTAGTTCACCGCACGCGCCTCGAGGTCGAGGAACGCTTCTGCGTCGACCTCCTGCACGGGGCCGGATTCTGGGGCGCCGGGGTTGAAGGAGCACAGCCCGGTCGCGCCGACAGCGACGAGCATGAGCACCACAATGAGCACGGCGTTGATTGCCATGTCTCGGCCGTTTTGGAAGATGCGGGGTTTCTTGTCGTTTGCCACGCGTTTCAGTATGTCATGAGCCACCTGCACCCCAGAACGGGCGGGCTTCTCCCCCGTAAAGGTGGGCGATACCAACACTTCGGCGTGTGGAAGTGCCAGAATAGAGGGGTCGATTTTTGTCCTCTGGAGGAAGGCCCCCGCGATGACTGAACAGTCTGATCTTGTCCCTGACCGCAACCTAGCAATGGAGCTCGTCCGTGTGACGGAGGCGGCAGCGCTCGCCTCCGGCCGTTGGGTGGGTCGCGGACAGAAGAACGAGGGCGACGGCGCCGCCGTGAACGCGATGCGCAAGATGATCAACTCCGTGGAGATGGACGGCGTGATCGTGATCGGCGAAGGCGAGAAGGACGAGGCCCCGATGCTGTTCAACGGCGAGCAGGTTGGCACCGGCCGTGGTGCTGCGGTGGATATCGCCGTTGACCCGGTAGATGGCACCCGCCTGATGGCAGAGGGTCGCCCGAACGCGATTTCTGTTATTGCTGCCGCGGATCGTGGCTCCATGTTCAACCCGCAGGACGCGTTCTACATGAACAAGATTGCTGTCGGCCCGGAGGCGGTCGGAGCGATTGATATCACCGCTTCCGTAGAGGACAACATCAAGTCGGTTGCAAAGGCGAAGGGCGTTCGTCCGGCTGACATCACGGTTGTTGTGCTGGATCGTCCGCGCCACGACAAGCTTGTCGAGGAAATCCGTGCCGCCGGCGCCAAGGTTCGCTTCATCATGGACGGCGACGTCGCCGGCGCAATTGCTGCCGCTCAGGACAACAGCTCCATCGACATCGCCATGGGCATCGGCGGCACCCCGGAAGGTGTTGTCACCGCATGTGCGCTGAAGTGCCTCGGGGGCGACATCCAGGGCATGCTGGCCCCGCAGTCCGACGAGGAGCGCGAGAAGGTACTCGCCGCTGGCCACGACCTGGATCGTGTCCTTGGCATCAACGACCTGGTCACCTCTGATAACTGCTACTTCGCCGCTACCGGCGTGACCAACGGTGACATGCTGCGTGGCGTGACCTACCGCAAGTCTGGCGCCACCACCCGTTCGCTGGTGATGCGTTCGAAGTCCGGCACCGTGCGCTACGTCGAATCCCAGCACCAGCTGGCCAAGCTGCAGGACTACTCGGTGGTCGATTACTCCGAGCCAACCAAGTAGAACCTGACTTTTGCCCCGCGCCTTCTCAGCGAAGAGCGCGGGGCTTTGTCGTTCTAGAACAAGGCTCCAATGACTGCTGCGCTAGCCGCGAAGTTGTTGGCTACGTGCACGATGAAACTCGCAGTGATGCCGCCGTGGAACCGTGCGACCAGTGCGAGGCCGATGCCGCAGAAGAATGTGTAGACGATCACGGGTGGCGCGATATGGGCTGCAGCAAAGATGACGGAGGTGAGCAGCACGCTCGCTGCTGCCGGCATGAGCGTGTCAAAGTACCCCATGAGCACACGGCGGAACACAATCTCTTCAATCACTGGCCCGAGCAGCAGATAACCGGCAAGCAAGATGAGCACCGGCGCCACACTTCCGGCTTCTTTGGCTAAGTCATCTGCGGTTGAGCCTCCGCCTGGTTCCATCCCGATCAGCGAGCCGACGATAGCGCTCGACGCAGCGGCCCCGACGATCACTGCCGGAACTTGCCACAGCACATGCCAGCCTCGACTCCCTAGCCGCGTAAACCCCAGCTCGAGTCCGCGACTTTTCATGTAGCGGATAAGCAGCACCAAGGGCACAACGATGGCAATGAGAACCGCGAGAGGCAGCATGCTGATCGCGACGGTGCGGGACACGTTCGCGTGCACCAACAGCAGACCCTGTCCCGCCAAAAGGGCGTACATAATGGCCATTGCCGCCAACGCCACCAGCGCATCCCTCAATGCGGGGGCCTTTTGTGTCCGGTTTTCAGACATTACAGCTCCTCATTTTTGTTATCTGGGGCATAATCGATCTTTGGAAAGGCACGAGCGCACTTTAGCGTGCGTGGCGTGCATGGGATAGAAGTAAAGGACAATCATGGCTGATCAGGAATACCGCATCGAACATGACACGATGGGCGAGGTCAAGGTGCCCGTCGACGCTCTCTGGCGCGCCCAGACGCAGCGTGCTGTGGAGAACTTCCCAATCTCCAGCCGCGGCCTTGAGGCCCAGCAGATTCGCGCACTTGGTCTGCTGAAGGCTGCGTGTGCTCAGGTGAACAAGGACCTGGGCAAGCTGGACGCTGAGAAGGCGGACGCGATCATCGCTGCTGCGAAGGAGATTGCGGACGGCAAGCACGACGACCAGTTCCCGATCGATGTGTTCCAGACCGGTTCCGGCACCTCGTCGAACATGAACACCAATGAGGTCATCGCGTCCATCGCGAAGGCGAACGGTGTTGAGGTTCACCCGAACGACCATGTGAACATGGGCCAGTCCTCTAACGACACCTTCCCGACCGCTACTCACGTTGCTGCCACCGAGGCTGCCGCAAACGATCTCATCCCGGCACTGAAGGTGCTCCAGGAGTCCCTGGAGAAGAAGGCGAAGGAGTGGCACGAGGTTGTGAAGTCGGGCCGCACCCACTTGATGGATGCCACCCCGGTCACCTTGGGTCAGGAGTTCTCCGGCTACGCACGCCAGATCGAGCTGGGTGTCGAGCGCGTCGAGGCGACCCTGCACCGTCTGGGCGAGCTGGCCATTGGCGGCACCGCTGTGGGCACCGGCATCAACACCCCGGCTGAGTTCGGCGGCAAGGTCACCGAGGAGCTCAAGAAGCTCACCGGCCTGGATGAGCTCTCCGAGGCAAAGAACCACTTTGAGGCGCAGGCGAACCGCGACAGCCTGGTGGAGTTCTCCGGCGCGATGCGTTCCGTGGCGGTCTCCCTGTACAAGATTGCGAACGATATCCGCCTGATGGGCTCGGGTCCGCTGGCTGGTTTCGCTGAGATCCACCTGCCGGATCTGCAGCCGGGCTCCTCGATCATGCCGGGCAAGGTCAACCCGGTGCTATGCGAGACCGCAACTCAGGTTTCCGCACAGGTCATCGGCAATGACGCTGCTGTGGCGTTCGGTGGCACCCAGGGCCAGTTCGAGCTCAACGTGTTCATCCCGATGATGGCGCGCAACGTGCTCGAGTCCTCCCGCCTGCTGGCAAACACCTCCCGTCAATTCGCCACCAGGCTTGTTGATGGCATCGAGCCGAACGTCGAGCACATGCGCGAGCTCGCCGAGTCGTCCCCGTCGATCGTGACCCCGCTGAACTCTGCAATTGGTTACGAGAACGCAGCCAAGATTGCCAAGCACGCGATCAAGGAAGGCATCACCATCCGTCAGGCCACCATCGACCTTGGTTTCGTCGATGGTGAGAAGCTCACCGAGGAGGAGCTGGACAAGCGCCTCGATGTGCTGTCCATGGCCAACACCGACCGAAACTAGGCCGTAGCTCGCACCTAGCTAGAATCTGCCCCCAGCACTTCACTTCAACATGCTGGGGGCTTTTTCATGCCTGATTCTTTCTCCGAGCTTCGCACTGCCGGTGGCCCGAATAAGCCGTGGGTCGTCGGTGGTGTGCTTGCGCTGATCGTCGCCGTGATCGGTGTCGCGCTTGCGGCCGCGTATTGGTACGCCAATCCGAAGCCCGAGCCGACCAACGAGGTCCCCGAAACCGTCACGGTGACGGCGCAACCGCAGTTGCGTGACGACGACACCAGCTCCCCCACAGGCACCTACACCGGAACCCTGAACAGCCTAGAGGACAACGCGAAGGTAAAGGCGTGGCCTGCGGTGGCGACGTTCGGTGGCGGTACTGCGTCGGTGACGTATCCGTTGACCGGATGCACCGCACTGATCGGTGAGGACGGTGCGTCGGTGCCGTTGACGAAGCCGTGTGGGGATGGTTCGGGGCGGTGGGTCGTCGAAAAGCAAGAGCCCGGGATTGTGAAACTGACGTACTTTGAAGGCGAAAAAGCGCTGGTAGAAGGGGAACTCTCCGCCGGTTTGCCTTAACGTGCACCGGGTGTAATATTGCACCCCGTGCAAAATGAAGGAATTCGGGAACAGAAGCGCCGCGAGACGCTACGGCGCATCCGCAACGAGGCGGCGGCGCTTGTCGACAAGCGTGGCTACGACAACGTCACCGTCGACGACATCTGCCGCGAGGCAGGCATCTCCCGGCGAACCTTCTTCAACTATGTGGAATCTAAGGACGAGGCGATCTTGGGACCGTTTCCGTTCACCCTCGACGAGGACGCGCTGGACGCGATCCGCACGACCCAAAGCGACAACGTGCTGGTGCTTGTCATTCGTTCCATCGTGGTTGAACCGGGCCGGTTTGACGGTCCGGTGGCGAAGTGTCGTCGTCAATTGTTGGAGAACAACCCGGGCTTGATGCACGCCGAAGCCGCCCGAAAGCGCGGATTCCTCACCGAAATTGGTCGCTCCATCCGCGCCCACTTTGAAACCTTCCCGCAGGACCGCAAGCATTCGGGATCGCTGGAGGCGGAAGCACTATTCATCGTCGTGCTATTTCAAGGGGTCGTGACCAGGTACCTCTGGGCGCCGCCCGATGAAGGAGACCCAATCGAGCAGCTCATCGAATACGCCAAAGACATCACGAATTACGCAAAGGACATGACATGGTAGACAACCGCGCGGGACGCCACCCGCTTCAAGCCACTCCCCCGAACGTCGGCGTCGTGTTCGCCGCCCTGCTGCTGACCATGCTGATGAGTTCGCTGGGCCAGATGATCTTCGCCACGGCCCTGCCGACCATTGTTGGTGACCTCGGCGGCGTGGACCACATGAGCTGGGTCATCTCCTCGTTCTTGGTCACGATGACCATCGCGATGCCTATCAACGGCAAGCTTGGCGACGTATTGGGCCGCAAGTGGCTCTACATCACCGGCATCGGCCTGTTCGTAATCGGCTCCGCCATCGGCGGCTTTGCTAACACCATGGAGCTGCTCATCATCGGCCGCGCCATCCAAGGCCTCGGCGCGGGCGGCATGATGGTGAACTCGCAGTCCATCATCGCGGAAGTCGTTCCTGCTCGCGAGCGCGGCAAGTACATGGGCGTGATGGGCGCAGTATTTGGTGTGTCCTCGGTGCTCGGTCCGGTCCTCGGCGGCTGGTTTACCGACGGCCCCGGCTGGCGTTGGGCGCTCTGGATGAACATCCCGCTCGGCCTGCTCGCCATGACGGTATGCACCAAGGTGCTGAAGCTGCGCCGCGGATCCGCCAAGGGCATGAACTTTGACTACATCGGTACCACGCTGATGATCGTGGCCACCACGTCGCTGATCCTCACCACCACATGGGGTGGCACGCAGTACGACTGGACCTCCCCGACCATCATCGCCACCAGCGCTATCGCTGTGATCGCTGCCGTGCTGTTCGTGATTGTCGAGCTGCGCGCGACTAACCCGCTGATCCCCATGGGGCTGTTCCGCAACCGCAACATGGTGCTGACCACCCTGGCGGGCACGGTGCTTGGCCTCGGGATGACCAGTGCTCTCGCCTACCTCCCGACGTACTTGCAAATGGTGCACGAACTGACCCCGACCGACGCGGGCCTTATGATGCTGCCGATGGTGCTCGGCATGCTCGGCACCGGCACGGCAGTCGGCTTCATCATCTCTCGCACCGGCCGCTACAAGATGTACCCACTGTCCGGCATGCTCATTACCACCGTGGGACTGTTCCTGTTCTCTCGGCTGAGCGTGGACACGTCGCTGACCGTGCTCGGGATCTACATGTTCATCTTCGGTTTCGGCCTTGGTCTGGTCATGCAGGTTCTTGTGCTCATCGTGCAGAACTCGTTCCCACTCGCCCAAGTGGGCACCGCAACGTCGACGAACAACTTCTTCCGCCAGATCGGCTCCGCTATCGGCGCCTCCCTGTCCGGCTCGTTGTTCATTCACAACATGCGCGAAAAGCTGGAGGAGCGCCTGCCGGAAGCTCTGGCGAAACTCGGCGAAGAAGGTGCTGCGCTAGGCAAGCAATTCGGTGAGGGTGCCGCGAACTCGCTAACCCCGAGCAGCGTGGCGCAACTGCCCCAGCCGGTGAAGGAAGTCGTGCTGTCGAGCTACAACGACGGCCTTACCCCCGTGTTCCTCCTCATGGTGCCGCTGGCCATCATCGCGTTCGTGATCCTCCTGCCGGTCAAGGAAGACCCACTCAAGGAAGATTTGAGCTAACCGGGAAACGAAAACGGCCCGGCCCCTCACATGGGGCCGGGCCGAACGCCGTTACATGGGCGCGGTTTACTTCTCGGTGATCACCGCGGCGAACGGCTCGCCTTCGCCAGCACGGGTCCAGTTGATGGAGCCGCGCTCGAACTCCTGGGTCCAGCCGGACTCGTCCGGGTTAGCAGCCTCCGGAGCCAGCGGGAAGCCCAGCTTCTTATCCACGTTGACGTCGGTCATCCACTCGTTGGCAATCTGACCCCAGGTCGGTGCGCCACCGGTGTTCTCATTCCAGGTGACGTAGTGCTCCTGGTCGTACGTAACGATCCAGCCTTCGTCGACCTGCTCAACCTTCATCGGCTCGCCCCAGGACGGCTCAGCAAACTTATCCATGGCAGCAACGACGCCAGCCGGAACCATTGCGGTGCCGCCGTCAGCAGTTGTAATCTCCTCGGTCGCCTCGGTGCCCTCGCCCGCAGCGCCGGTGGAGTCCGCGGAATCGGTTGCGGAAGCGTCAGCGGTTTCCGTCTTCGCAGCCGCAGTCTCAGTCTCTACGTTCGTCTCAGTAGCGGTGGTCTCCACAACCTCGGTCTCTGCCGCGGTGTCGTCGTCGTTAGAGCACGCAACTAAACCGGTAGCAGCCAGGGCTACAGCAGCGGCGGAAGCAGCGATCTTACGGGAAAACATAATTTGTCATACCTTTCATGTTGATTTAGGTGCGTCGCCCATTATGGGTGCCGCGCGAACGTCGAGTCTTCTTCCCACCCGATCGGGGGTGTGATGTGGTACGCGACGACCTGGGAGTTCTCCCCTTCGTAATACCAACAAAGTCCTGGATAGCGTCACAATCGTCCGATTTCCGCCACACGAGCGCAACCGTCGTGGTATTAACGCCTTCCCCCGGGTCGATCGGCAGCGCCTTAATCTGCTTCTTCGCAAGCGTCTTCAGCAACGGCAACGGCCCGTAGGCGATGCCGACGTTTGCGGCGACAACGGAAAGGGCGGTACGCAGATCGTCGATAAGCGTCTGCTCTGCGTACTCGAAATTCACAATCTCTTCCGCAAGATCCCCGCGATCAACCTCCCCCACCTCCGCATAAACGGAGTCCTTTGGCACTGCCACGCCCCAGGCCTCCTCGTAGAGCCGGACCACGTGGTATTCGTCCGTGACCCGCTCGTCCGGAAGCCTGACCAGCGCCGCGTCCGCATCCTTGCCGACGAGGGGAAACGGATCATCCGACGGCAATGTCGCAGGGTCCTCGCCCGACATTTGGGCATAGCGGCGGAACCATTTGCCGGGTTCAGTACCGGTGACGAACGCGATGGTGAGCATGGCAGGTAATGCTACCGTTTTGGGCATGAGTGAACAGACCCCATCCGGCACCGCAATGAAGCCGATGACCGCGGCGAAAAAACTCGGTATCTACCTTCCCGCCACTCCACAGGAGTTCCAGGACGGCGCCATCACCCACGCCGAACTGCGCGAACTGCAGGAAACCCGCCCGCCTGGCTGCAAGAACTGCGCCTCAACGGCCCGCACCCCCGTACCGAGGTCGCACGCAAGCTCGGCATCTCGGTGACCGCGCTGAAAGCAGCCGGCGTTGAGCAGTCGATGACCACGGAGCAAATCCGCGCGCTTCTCGACGACCAACCGGACTGGCTACAAAAAGCCCGCGCCGCTCTCGCAGAGCAGCGCGGGCACAATGTCGACACCGCAAGCGCCGCCGACGGCCAGAACGACTAGAGCATCTTCCAGTCTTCAAGGCCCGGGTACAGCGGGTACTTCTCCGCCAGGGCCTCGACACGGGCGCGCAGCGCCGGGATATCAGCCTTCTCGCCCTGGATCAGGGTCTCGGCGATGATGTCGGACACCTCGCGGAAGTCCTCCTCGCCGAAGCCACGGGTAGCAAGCGCCGACGTGCCGATACGCAGGCCAGAGGTGACCTTTGGCGGGCGCGGGTCGAACGGCACCGCATTGCGGTTGACCGTGATGCCTGCGGCGTGCAGGAGGTCCTCGGCCTGCTGGCCATCCATCGGCGAGTTACGCAGGTCCACCAGCACGAGGTGGACGTCGGTGCCGCCGGAGACAACGTCGATGCCGGCAGCCTTCGCGTCCTCGCTGGTAAGGCGCTCGGCCAGGATCTTCGCACCGTCGATGGTGCGCTGCTGACGGTCCTTGAACTCCTCCATGCCCGCGATCTTGAACGCGGTCGCCTTCGCAGCGATGACGTGCATGAGCGGGCCACCCTGCTGACCAGGGAAGACGGCGGAGTTGATCTTCTTGTTCAGCTCCTCATCGTTGGTCAGGATGAAGCCGGAACGTGGGCCACCCAGCGTCTTATGCACCGTGGAGGACACCACGTGCGCATGCGGGACCGGCGACGGGTGCAGGCCAGCCGCAACCAGGCCGGCGAAGTGGGCCATGTCAACCCACAGGTAGGCGCCGACCTCGTCCGCGATCGAGCGGAACTCAGCGAAGTCCTCGTGGCGCGGGTAGGCGGACCAGCCGGCGATGATCACCTTCGGCTTGACCTCGCGAGCCTGCTCACGCAGCTTGGCCATATCGATGAGGTGGGTGTCCTTCTCTACCTCGTACGCTGCCACGTTGTAGAGACGGCCGGAGAAGTTGATCTTCATGCCGTGGGTCAGGTGGCCGCCGTGAGCCAGGTTCAGGCCCAGGATGGTGTCACCCGGCTCCGCCAGTGCCATTAGCACAGCGGCGTTCGCCTGCGCACCGGAGTGTGGCTGCACGTTTGCAAACTTTGCACCGAAGACTTCCTTGGCACGCTCCTGTGCCAGGGTCTCCACAACGTCCACGTGCTCGCAGCCACCGTAGTAGCGCTTGCCCGGGTAGCCCTCGGCGTACTTGTTGGTCAGCACAGAACCCTGTGCCTCAAGTACGGCGCGCGGAACGAAGTTTTCAGACGCAATCATTTCGAGGGTGTTGCGCTGGCGCGCTAGCTCGTCGACAATCGCGGCGTGAACTTCGGGGTCAAAAGTAGCCAGATCCTGGTAACGGAAATCTTCAGACACGTCCACCGGGTCCTTTCTCGTTCAGTCGTAGTTACCGCTTCGAAGTATATGTAAGCAACCCGGGTGTTATGTCGAATTCCATGCACAGGATCCAAGGTGAAACAATAGGGCCATGCCACGTGTCGATTCTTCGCCTTACCTCGATTTTCACCGCGAGGACTGGCGCAAACGTCGTGCCACCATGCCACAGGTGCTCACCGAAGATGAGCTCACCAAACTCGCAGGCATCGGTGAGAGCCTCGATCTGCAAGAGGTCGAAGACATTTACCTACCGCTGTCGCGCCTGATCCACCTGCAGGTACGAGCGCGCCAGAAACTGACCAAAGCCACCGAAACGTTCATCGGCGGCGATCCGGGGCATGTGCCGTTCATCATCGGGCTTGCAGGCTCGGTCGCAGTAGGCAAATCAACCACCGCGCGTGTGCTGCAGGTGCTACTTCAGCGCTGGGACTCCCACCCCCGCGTCGACCTGATCACCACTGACGGGTTCCTGCACCCCTCCGCAGTGCTCAAGGAGCGCGGTTTGATGGCGCGCAAAGGCTTCCCTGAGTCTTACGACCGCCGCAACCTCATGCGATTTGTCACCGAGGTGAAGTCCGGTCAGCCCCTGGTCAAGGCTCCGATCTACTCCCACGAGGCCTACGACATTCTCCCGGACGAGTACATCGAGGTACGCCAGCCAGACATCTTGATTCTGGAGGGCCTCAACGTATTGCAGACCGGCCCAACGCTGATGGTGTCGGACCTGTTCGACTTCTCCATCTATGTCGATGCCAAGACCTCCGACATCGAGCACTGGTACATCGAGCGCTTCCTCAAACTGCGCGATACCGCATTCCAGGAGCCCGGCGCACACTTTGCTCACTACGCAGGTCTTGACGACGCGCAGGCGACCTACGCCGCACGCGAAATCTGGCAGTCCATCAACCTGCCAAACCTGGTGGAAAACATTCTGCCCACGCGGGTGCGCGCATCGCTTGTGCTGCGCAAGGATTACGACCACACCGTTCAGCGCGTCCGCATGCGCAAGCTGTAATTCGCCAGGTTTTACTTGCCAAAGCGGCGGGAGCGCTGCGAATAGTCGCGCAGTGCTCGCAGGAAGTCGATCTTGCGAAACGCTGGCCAGTACGTATCCGTGAACCAGATTTCGGAGTACGCGGCCTGCCACAGCAGGAATCCGGAAAGACGCTGCTCACCGGAGGTGCGGATCACCAGATCTGGGTCGGGCTGGCCCTTGGTGTAGAGGTGTTCAGCGATGGACTCGACCGTCACCGCCTCTTTGATTTCGGCGGGGGTTGCGCCGGCGGCTGCGGTGTCGTCGATAAGCGCACGCACCGCGTCCACGATCTCCTGGCGCCCGCCATAGCCCACCGCAATATTCACGGTCAGCCCGGCTTTCTCGGTAGTGGTAGCGGCGCTTTCTCGCATGCGTGCTGCCACATCGTCCGGCAGCAGGTCCAGTTGGCCGACCAAGCGCACGCGGCAGGTGTAATCCTCGGTGGCGAGGTCCTCGATGACTTCGGAGATGATGTCGAAGAGCAGCTCCACCTCCTCCGAGGTGCGCTGAAGGTTCTCGGTGGAAAGCAGGTAAATCGTGAGAACATCGACATCCATTTCCGCAGACCAGCGAACCAAATCGCCAATCTTCGCGCCGCCGACCCTGTGGCCGTGGGAAATGTCCTTAAACCCCGACTCGCGAGCCCAGCGACGGTTCCCGTCAGCCATCACGGCGATGTGCTTCGGGCGTTTCTTTCCACGCAGCTCACGCTTAAGTCGTGCTTCGTACAGCTGGTACAGCGGGTAGCGCAGTTTGGAGAGGACAGACACAACGTTGATTCTAGCGGGGCTTAAAAGGTGCGCTTCTTACGCTGGTCGGCAACGCCAGCCTTCGCCATGGCCTCGTCGATAGCTTTCTCGTCGAAAGGATCAATGCCATGCGCCTCAGCAAATGCTTGACGACGACGGAACCGGGAGAAACGCCGGTGAAACGCATACCCAATCGACAAGACAACGACCGCGAGGCAGACAAGCAGCAGCAGCCCAATCGGCGACGCCTTGCCAAAGTCCGGACCAGCCGGGGTCTCCCCCGGCGACTGCGCCAGGACCAGATCAACGGTTGCGGCGGCGTTGATGAAGTTGGCGAACACTACTCCTCCTCAGCACCGGCATCGATACCGGCAAACAAGTCATCTTCAGGCAAGGTGGTCTCCACCCGGGTACGTGCGAGCTCGAATTCTTCCGTCGGCCACACCTTTTGCTGGTCCGCCACCGGGCTGGCCAAAAACGCCCCTGCCGGATCGATCTGGGTGGCGTGAGCAGTCAGCGCCTGCTCACGTTGTCCAAAGTAGTCGGCGCACTCCACTTGGGTGGTCACGCGGTCAAACACATCCCCCTCGGCTTCCTCCCAGCGCTTGATCATGAGCTCGTAGGGGCTCTTCTCACCGCGTTCGAACAACGCCTCTTGCAGCAGCTTCATGCGCTGGAGGATGAAACCATGCGTGTAGTAGAGCTTCAGCGGTGTCCACGGCTCGCCGGCTTCTGGCGCAAACGAGGCGTCACCCGCCTTCTCCCACGCAATCATCGAAATCGCGTGAACCATGAGATGGTCCGGGTGCGGGTAGCCACCGTTTTCGTCGTAGGTAATGATGACGTGCGGTTTGAACTCGCGGATCTCCTCCACGATCTTCACCGCAACCTCTTCCGGGTCCTGGACCGCAAATGACCCCTCCGGCAGCGGCGGCAGCGGGTCCCCCTCGGGCAGGCCGGAGTCTTCGTAGCCCAGCCAAACGTGTTCCACACCAAGCGCCTCGACGGCACGCGCCATCTCCTCGTGGCGCACGGCCGTCATGTTTTCGAGCACCCCAGGGCGGTCCATCGCAGGGTTCAAAATGTCCCCACGTCGTCCGTCGGTACAGGTCACCACCTTCACACGGTTCCCTTCGGCAGCGTATTTCGCCATGGTCGCCGCACCCTTCGAGGACTCATCGTCCGGGTGAGCGTGGATCGCCATCAGACGCAGACCAGCCACTCGTACTCTCCAACTTTTGTAGGGGTGTTGTTAGAACTTCGGAACATCTTAGTACCATCCCAGTTAAGTCCCTATCCCCCTTGTTATTGCGAGGTTGCATCCGTGTCCACTCCAGTGCGCCGTCCGTCGCAACGCTATAGCTCCGGCAAGAGCGACGGCGTGAGCGGCAAAGTGGTCGCAGTCGCCGCTGTGCTCATCGCCATCGCGTTCATCTTCTTCGGCGCCCGAACGATCATCGACAGGATGGACCGTCCCGTCACCGCTGAATTTATTTCGCAGGAACATATCGACGACT
This sequence comes from Corynebacterium sp. HMSC034B08, assembly GCF_001835805.1. NCBI lineage: Bacteria > Bacillati > Actinomycetota > Actinomycetes > Mycobacteriales > Corynebacteriaceae > Corynebacterium > Corynebacterium sp. HMSC034B08. The sequence goes on from NZ_KV825930.1 coordinate 21,824, forward strand.
CAACCGGCCGGCTTTGGATCGACGTGACCCGCAAGGACCCGTCGGTACCGGCCTATTGCATCGTCACTGCGGTGGATTACTCCCACGCTGAGGTGGGTCGCCGCGAGGTGATCCTTCCTGCCGGCGGGGAGAAGCACCAGCGCATCCCGGTGGACCTGCCGCTGCGTGAACCGCTCGTTTCCGGCCGCATCTACGGCTGTTCCGAAAATCTGCCGTTCTACATGGACCCGGAGAGCAAATTTTACGACGCCCGCTAGCACACGGGCTGCGTACTACCATGTGCTAATCTTTTGCGGTATATCTGCACAGTTTCGCCCGCAGCCTGCGGGCTCGTTTTACGTATGAGGGAAGGGTGTTACCCCTATGGCTGAACCCCAGCAGCAGTACATTACCCCGGAAATGAAGGCCAAGCTGGAGGCCGAACTCCAGCAGCTGATCGATAACCGTCCGGTGATTGCCGCGGAGATCAACGAGCGCCGCGAGGAAGGCGACCTGAAGGAAAACGCTGGTTACGACGCAGCTCGTGAGCAGCAGGATCAGGAAGAGGCTCGCATTAAGCAGATCTCTGAGATCCTCTCCAACTCCACCACCGAGCGCACCGGCATTGTCGAAGGTGTCGCTCACATCGGTTCCGTCGTTCACGTCTACTACAACGGCGACAAGGAGGACCGCGAAACGTTCCTCATCGGTACCCGCGCTGCGTCGACCGACAACGCTGATTTGGAGACCTACTCCGAGCAGTCCCCGCTGGGCGCCGCCGTCGTTGGTGCCGCTGAGGGCGAGACCCGTACCTACACGGCTCCGAATGGTCGCGAGATTTCGGTCACGATCGTCAAGGCTGAGCCGTATGATTCAGTTAAAGCTTCAACGCCTCGTGCAAAGTAGTTTTACCCGTTCTTTTTCGATAGCGAAGGATCATCCTGTGATTGCAACCTCTTCCCGCAAAGCTCTGGTTGGCGTAGCTGCCATCGCTGCTCTCGCCCTCGCCGGCTGCACCCCGCCGAACGAGAACCCGTCCGACAAGAAGGTCGACACCGCGACGAGCCAGGACGCTAGCTCCCTCAAGGGTGCTGGTGCTTCCGCCACCGCCGCGACCAATGTTGTCGAGGCCAGCGAGGCGACCGCGACGGAGACCCTCGAGGCCGCCGCGGACGAGCTGCCAACCTTCAACAACTGTGGCGAGACCGGCCTGCTGCGCCCGACTCAGCTGACGGTCGACTGCAAGAGCCAGAACGATTTCCTGCAGGACATCGTCTGGGATACCTGGACCGCCGACCTGGCTGAGGGCACCGCAACCCGTGTTGTCCTGGATCCGAATAACCGCGAGGAAGGCGTCAAGGTTGTCCTTGGCGCTCCGCAGGTTGTGAACAACGATCTGCTGTTCACCACCATCTCGGTTGATGGTGCGACCGTGAACCCGGATCGTCTCTAATCGCCTCTCATCGGCGCAAAGAGTAGCGGCCCTGTTCCAATCGGAACAGGGCCGCTTTATTGTCGGCGGCGTTTGGTACCGCCGTTTAGCGTTGCTTAGCGCCGTCTAGCGGTCGTTGGCGAAGTAGGACAGCAGACGCAGGATCTCGGTGTAGAGCCACACGAGCGTCACAGCCAGACCCAGTGCGACGCCCCACGCGGCGTTCGACGGTGCGCTGGTGCGCACGAGCCTGTCGGCCAGATCGAAGTCCTGCAGGAAGGAAATAGCTGCGAGGACCACGCATACGACGCCGAAGATGATGGACATGGTGCCGCCATCACGCAGTGGGTTCTGGCCGGTGAAAAGAGCGAGCAGCAGGTTGCCCAGCGCCATGATGACAACGCCGAAGATGGCGCCGGTGATCAGGCGGTTCAGTCGCGGCGTGACGCGGATGGCGCCGGTGCGGTAAACCACGAGCATGCCGATGAACACGCCGAGGGTGCCCAGGATGGCCTGGAAAATCATCTGGCCAGCGTCAGCCCCGCCGACGGAGAACCAGCCGGAGATCAGCAGAGAGAATCCGCCTAGGAACAGGCCTTCAAAGGCTGCGTACAGAAGCGTCACCGTGCGGGAGCCGAAGGTGCGCGAGAACGCGTGGACCAGGGTGACCACGAACGCGCCGATGCCGCCAACAAGCGTCAGGATCATCCCCACGCCAGCGTTTCCGGACAGGTAAATGCCGAAGTTAATGGCGGCGAACAGGATGATAACGGCGATGGTGATGCCGGTCTTGGAGACAATGTCATCGACCGTCAGCGGGCGGTCCTGCTGGATTTCGGGCGCGTAGCCGTAGCCAGCGGTGTGTTCTTCATTGGTCAGGTTCTTCAGAACCGGGTTGGTACTTCTCACGTCGTCCAACATTCCTTTCGAGTCTTGTTGCGACCACTATTCACAGGTTGTAACGCTTGCACCTTCAAAAAGGTTCCCGAGGCGTAGAATTTGGACACATGGGTGTGTTCGATCGTTGGCGTCGCGGCCCGAGCACGGGCGGCGATCTTGTCCTGGACAGGTTGTCTGCAGCAACTGGTGGCGCGCAGGCCTACACCTTTTCCTATGCAGCGTTGGATGTGCTCGCATTTCTTGTCGACGACCCCCTCCCCCACGTCTTGTACTGCACGTTCGGGTTGTCCCAGGTGGAGTCGTCGCAACGCGTTGCGGGCACACAGACCGAGCTCACGCTCCGCATCCCGATGGACGATGAGGTGTTCCCTCCTGAGTGGCCGGCGCAGCAGCTGGCACGCATGGCTCGCAACGTGGTCCGCAGCGGAGTCGAGATTGAGCCTGGGCATTATTTATCGTCGGCTTCTGGCTCGCTCGCGGGGTTTGTGTTCGTCGCGGATCCACTCCTCGGCTGTGCGGAGGGACCGACCGGGCGAGTGCAGTTCACCTAAGCCGCGGGGTTGGTCGGAGATGATCTGGAGCGGATGTTGCGGTGGGATCCGGTGAAGTTCGCGGGCGTGCTCGGCGAGCATGTGCCGCTTGGGTTGACGGACCCTGCACGTGCCCCGCTGTCAAGCGATCCGCAGGTGCGTGTGCTTCTCGACGACGCCTCGCACACCGACGGCTCCTCTATCGGCGCAAACACCGCCAAGTATTTAGATGTCGATGTCGCTGGGCGTGTGGACCTCGACGAACGTGCCGCCGCCGCACTGCTTCGGGCGGCGCGCTACCGATTGCTGTTTGGCAAGTCATATGCCCTCATCCGCAACGACACGTGGCTCATGTTCGACCCGAAGGCAATCGATCTCGAGTTGGCCGAGGATCACATTGTCGTGCCGGGCCGTGCCGATGTAGCGAATGAATTGCTCGCTGTATTCGACACTGCGCCGGGCACTTACGCGTTGACTACCGTGCCGTTGACGTTCCAGGTCATCGACCCGACAACGTAGGACGCTTACTTAAAGACGTTGCCCCACTCGTCACGCTTGTCCAGAAACGCCTGCGCTTCGCGCTTAGCGGCCTCGAGGTCGTGGCTTGCGCCCCAGCCGCACTGCTTCTCGTTCGCAGCCGGCACCTCGGTGGCATTGGTGATGTCGGTGAGCGTCTTTTCCACCAGATCAGCGACCTCAGCCTCGGCGACGTCGCCGGAGAGCATCAGGTAGAAACCGGTCTGGCAGCCCATCGGGCCGAAGTCGATCACGTTGTCTGCATGGCTGCGGGCGTGCTCGGCAAACATGTGCTCCAGGGAGTGCACTGCCGGCATCTCAAGGTGCTCGACGTTCGGCTGCTTAAAGCGGATGTCCCACTTCACCAGCGTGTCACCCTGGGGAAGTTCCTTTCGGTCCGCCAGGCGAATAAACGGTGCGTCAACCTTGGTGTGGTCGAGGTTGAAGGATTCAACATTCATGCGATCAGTCATGGCCTCGACTGTACTGAACGCGCTGGCCCGTTCCCATCACTGGATTCATCGTTGCGAGTCGTGCTGGTCACGGCTGCCGCATCCCGAATCGGCGAGGCTGCGTAGCTTGCTGCGCGAGTGAGCTTCTTGCTTTCCGACGACACCTCGTCAACGGCTGCTATACCGCCATGTAGCCCGGTTACCGGGCTAGTAATTGTGCCCCCAGTCGGGCTCGAACCGACACTGGGCGGATTTTAAGTCCGCTGCCTCTGCCAATTGGGCTATAGGGGCGCCGAGAAATATGGTACTTCCCCGGCACCTCAATGCTGAAACCGGCCGGAAAATCTCACCGAGCGAAAGTGCACTGCCCGCCATACACTCGCTGTGCGAAATGTAAGTTTCGCCTGAGTTTCTCGCTCAGTTCCTGGCGATTTTCGAGGTAGTGACACATGAACATTCAACTTCCACCCCCTTTAAACCAACTGATCAAAGACATCAACCTTGAGCAGCTCATCGCAGCAGTAGCAGGCGTTTTCGTCGTCGGTGGTCTTGTCGGCGGAGCAATTGGCGCGGCTGCCGGCAACGGATCCGAGCATTCTGGTTCCAGCAACAGCGACGTAGATCCAACGGCGTCCACCACGGCTCCCGAGGTCACTGGCCCAACTCTCGAGGGCCGTGCGAAGCTCTCGGCGTTATACCAGGCTCCCGGCCCGAATTCAGGCAAGGATGCTTTCGACGGTAACGGGCAAACCCACCCTTTTAAAGGGCAGGTCATCCCCGGCTTTTCTGGAATGATCGAGATTGGCGACGGCACGTTTTATGGCTTGCCAGATAACGGCTTCGGTTCGAAATCGAATTCTTCCGATTTCCTCCTGAGGATCTACACGGTCAAGCCCAATTGGGAAACGGCGGAAACAGCGAAGAATCCACAAACCACCGGTGGTGTTGATGTACTTGACTACATCTCATTAAAAGACCCCGACGGAAAGATTCCGTGGAAGATCGTCAACAACGACACCGAGGATCGTCTACTTACCGGCGCAGACTTTGACCCCGAGTCATTCGTCCAGGCCGCCGACGGATCTTTCTGGATCGGCGAGGAGTTCGGCCCCTACATCCTCCATGTGGACAAGAACGGCACCTTGCTCGAAGAGCCCTACGCATACCCAGGTGTGAAGAGCCCATCGAACCCAACACTTGGCGATAATGAGCGACCAAACCTGCGCAATTCCAAAGGCTTTGAAGCCATGGCATGGGACGGACGCTATCTTTACCCGATTTTCGAGGGGTACCTCGACAAGGCGGCCGACAAGCGTGAACGCGTCATTTCTCAGTTCGACACAACGACAGGCAAATACACCGGCAAGACTTGGACCTACCTTGCTGAAGGCGATGACGCGCTCATCGGCGACGCTTTCCTAACCAAGGATGGCCGTTTGCTCGTGCTTGAGCGCGACGACTTCCTCGGCTCCGATGCGAAGCTGAAGAAGGTATTCGAGGTTGCGAATTTCAAGGGTATCGAGCCAGGGAAAACAGTGGAAAAGGCGCTTATGGCAGACCTTCTCAACATAGCCAACCCCAATAAGATCGGCATGGTTTCCGATGCACGGGCATACGGTGTCGGCGACCCTTTCATGTTTGCGCTACTGAGCGTCGAAACGATTGTTCAGCTTGAGGACGGCCGATACTTAACTGCCTTGGACAACAACTTCCCTGGCGATGACGGCCGGTACCGCGGTAAGCCAGACGACACGGAGATGATCATCTTCTCTGTCAATTAACAACTATCTGCCCTGAGAAACTGCCCGGTAATCTGTCATTCACATCGCCAGATTATTTGGACGGAGTTTCTCTCGTGGCCAGGCAATGGTTGTTTCTTCTGCCCTGCGCTTTTGGTGCGCTCGGGCTCTTCCTCGCGCGCCAGGCTGGCGACGGCACCGCAGGTTTCTACTGGGCCACCGCTTTTACCGCCGTCGTGTACCTAGCCGCCTGGTGGGTGTGGGGCGACAAAGGCGCATTCGCTGGCCCCGGCAAACTCCGCGACGTCGTACGTGGCATCGGATTAGGCACCGCACTTGCGGTTGTCTTTTTCTTGGGTGCCCTGATCGTCACCCGCATCCCAGCACTTGCCGGCCCTGTCGCAGAGATCCTGGATACTCCTAACAAAGGCGGTTACGCGCTGACGCTGCTCGTCCTCGTGGTCAACGGCGTCGGCGAGGAGCTCATCTTCCGCGACGTCGTCCCCCGCCAGCTACAAAGCATTGGACAAACGGTGCTGCAAGCTGGTGTGTGGTCGACGGTCGCCTACGGGTTGGTCACCGTCGTGATGGGTGTGCCGCTGCTTGTGTTCGCGGCAGTGGTCCTCGGTGCGCTCGCCTATACCGAGGCAGTGCGCACCGGCAGGCTGTACTCCCCCATCGCACTCCACCTGACGTGGAGCATCGCAATGCTGCTGATCTTGCCTTCCCTTCTCTGAGGTCACCGAACTCATTGTTGTCCCTATACATAGGCATCGAGCCGGGCTCCGTCTTAATGGTGGTCTAGCCTGCTCGTGGGGTTGAACCGCCCTGTTTTTCGTGTCTCGAAGGCTATTGTTG
>NZ_KV825931.1:0-274 GCF_001835805.1 Corynebacterium sp. HMSC034B08
ATCATGTTTTCCCCGAGTAGCAGCGGGCTCGTGAAATCTGCTGTGAATCTGCCGGGACCACCCGGTAAGCCTAAATACCCAGTGTGACCGATAGTGAATAGTACCGTGAGGGAATGGTGAAAAGTACCCCGGGAGGGGAGTGAAAGAGTTCCTGAAACCATGCGCTTACAATCCGTCAGAGCACCGTTTGTGTGTGATGGCGTGCCTTTTGAAGAATGAGCCTGCGAGTCAGCGGCATGTCGCGAGGTTAACCCGTTGTGTGGGGTAGTCGTAG
>NZ_KV825932.1:0-379 GCF_001835805.1 Corynebacterium sp. HMSC034B08
CACATCACGCCCGAACAAGCCTGGGAAACGTTCCCGCAGGCTGAATCACCTACAACTCCGCTTGATCCTGAAGCGGTCTGGCAGCGCGTTGTCGACTACAACCTCGCCAACAACCCCCATGCAAAGCCGAAGCCTGCATACACAAACGACCCCGGGGAAGCTGCCACTTCACCCAGGGTCAACACCGATCGTGCAATCACCACGCCAGGTGCATCGCATACGGATACGACCAGCATAGACCCGTATGAAGCAGTCAAAAAGCAGCGCTTTGATATCCCCTTGGAACTGACCATCAGCCGCCACGGGGCAGTTCACATCCTCGGATACCCGCTGTATGTCGGATTGAGATTCAAAAGCCGCAAACTGCTCAGCCACGTTA
>NZ_KV825933.1:0-6815 GCF_001835805.1 Corynebacterium sp. HMSC034B08
GATCATCCAAAACCTCGCCGGAAACCGAACCATCATTCGGCGTTACTTTAAAGTCAGCAGTTTGGGACGCCTGCCCTGCATCATCAATCGAAATTCTGTATTCCGCAGGAGAAGCCATTTGGTACTGACCAGGCTTATTAAGAGAGACCACATAGGTGCCTTTAGTCAATTCGTCCGTGACAAACGATTGACCGTTAGACAAGCTCTTGGAGAAAAACTGCTCCCCACCAGCGCGTCTAACTACTACCTCAGCTTGGTCATCGCCGAACAAGCCCGACACAGACCCTGCCACTGCACCCTTATTCTGGGCAACCCTAAAGTCTGCGGTTTTCGATGCCTTACCATCGTTATCAACTACAACTTCGATAACTGCTTCTGATTCCATCCGGTAATCAGCTGGCTTAGCAATAGACACGCTATAGGTGCCTTTTGTGAGTGCTCCGCTCACAAACTTTTCGCCGTTGCCGAGCTCCTGGGCAAATACCTGGTCTCCAGACGCCTGTCGAATTACGATCGTGGCTTTGTCATCCCCAACTAAGCCGGAAACCGAACCAGAGATTGCCCCCTTATTCTGGCTAAATTCAAAATCTACGGCACCAGAATTCTGGCCGTCGTTAAAAATTTCGGCCCGTTTTAGAGCGCCACCCGCCGAGATCAACTTGTGGTCATCGGGCCATCCGGACACCTCGACCGAATATTTACCTACGGTTGCACCTCTAAGATCGATTTCCCCATTGCTGCGCCAACCTTCCCACACCTTGACGCCATTCGCATCCCGAACCGTAACCAGAACTTGCTGCCCCCGAGCGAGCCCCTTCAACGAAAACGGAATAATGCCGGTAATCTGCTCAAGTCTAAAATAGGCAGAACCGTCACTCACACCATTGTCATCAATACGGACAGTTTGTTGGCCTTCGATTCCAGAAGACAGCTTATAACCGGAAGGCAATTCGGATAATGACACCGAGTAGACACCCGGAGCCAGCTCGGACGACTGGGATTCACCCTCGCCCACCTTGCTAGACCACACTTCGGTACCATTCGAGTCTTTTACCGTGGCCGTGACTTGCTTGCCACGTCCAAGGCCAGACACAGAAAACGGAACCGACCCGGTTGCAGGATCCGACTGTTCCTCATTCTCGGTCGGAGAACCCATCGACACCTTCATTGGCACCGGCCAGCGGTTGTCGGTGGTTACCTTCTGCCGAGACGTAAAAACTACCGACTTGCCCGTGAAGTTAGAATTTCCGTCGAACAGTGAGGATGTCTTGAGTAGGTAATTTAGACCGCCGTCAGTTGAATGGCCGTTTACTGCACCAATAGAGTGCCCATCGACTTTCACGTCGAAAACCATTTGCCCCTCAGGGAATCGGGCCTTTGGCCTAAGCCTTTGATAGTAAGGGTCTGTAGTAATGGCAAGATCAGTTTTCCCAATAGCGCCCAGATTCAAGGTGGAGAAACTCAGTTTGCCCCCTGGATACGAAGACTGGGCAGCAACGCCGGCAGCAGCTGCAGCCTGCACCCCGAAACTCCCCTCCCCACCAACAACACTCGGCACAGCCAAGCCAGACAGAGCCAGCGACACTGCGGTCATGCCCGCGATGGCGGTGCGCTTGCCGGAGAAGCCGCGACGTGAGGAACGGCGCGCGGAGAAGTTCGCGTTGAAATCGAACGGAGAGGAAGCGTTGTTCAAGATTGCTCCAATGGTTGATTTTTCTATAACGAGAGAAATTCGAGCAAGAAGTACATAGAACACGAACTTCCGCACGAGACTTCCAAATAATTTACCAACTTGGACAGGCGCTTTCAAGCGCACTCACATCTAAAGCCCCTGCTTAATCAGTGTTTATTCAGATTCAAAGGGTTTATTAATCTTTGCCGTAATTGCGTCTCAGAAAAATCGCGAAAGAAGCAAAAGGGAAGGCCCCACACAAACTGTGTGGGGCCTTCCCGAAATTGGTGCGCCCGGAGGGATTCGAACCCCCAACCTTCTGATCCGTAGTCAGATGCTCTATCCGTCGAGCTACGGGCGCAGTGCCTGTTGGCAACGAAGAAGAACATTACACCCGGCAGGGCGCACCACCAAAACGGCAGTTCAAGACACCATTACAGGCCAAGCACACTCTTGGCGATGAGGAAATAAATGACCAAACCGGTCGCGTCGCAGAAGGTAGAGATGAACGGGTTGGAGAACACAGCCGGGTCGGCGCCGACCGCCCGAGCGATGATCGGCATGATGCCGCCGACGGTCGCGGACATCGCGCACACACAAAAGAGTGTGGAACCGATCACAATGCCGATTTCTTGCCCGAAAACGGCCCACGCGATGCCCAAACCGAGGATGCCAAGCACCGAACCAAGGGTCGCGCCGACGCGCAGTTCGCGCCACATGACTTTAAAGATGTCGCCCTTGGTGACGTCGTGAAGCGCTAGCGCACGCGTCACCGTTGTCGCGGCCTGGTTACCGGTGTTGCCGCCGGTGCCGGTCAGCAGCGGAATAAATAGGGACAGCACGGTCACTTGGGCGAGCGTGTCCTCAAAGATGCCGAGCACCTGCACGGTCAGAATCGCGGAAACCGCCAGCACGAGCAGCCACACGATGCGGGATCGCACCAGGTTGAGCACCGGCGTGGACAGGTACGGCTGCTTCAGCGACTCGGAACCACCCTGACGTGCGGAGTCCTCGCTGTCGGCGAACTCGACGATGTCCTGGGCCTCGTCGTAAGTAAAAATGCCCACGAGGTGCTGGCCGTTATCCACCACCGGGTACGCGAGGTGACCAGACGCGAGCAGGCGACGCGCCGCATACTCGGCGTCTTCGCTCTCCACGACGGTGGGGGTTTCGCGCATGATGGTGCCCACTTCGTCGTCCGCACGCGCCTTGAACAGGTCCTTCAGGCTGAGTACGCCGGTGACGTGGTGCATGTCGTCGATAACTGGCACGGTGTAGATCGTCTCCAGGTCATCAACATGCGCGCGCAGCTTATCGACGACCTCCTGCGCCGTCTCCGTCGCACCAACCGCCTCCACATTCGGCGACATGACACGGCCGACCGACCCCTTCTCGTAGGCGAGAATCAGGTCTGTGTAGGCGCGGTCGTCCTCATCCAACTCGTTGAGAACCCGCTCCGCCACCTCCGGATCCATGTGATCGAGCAGCATGACCAAGTCCTCGGTGCCGAGGGCATCGAACAGGCCGGGGATCTGATGATCACCTAAGGCTTCGACGATTTCGGCCTGGTGGGCGGGCGCGAGGGCGTCGAAAAGCACAGCGGCTCGAGGCGCTGGCAGCAGTCGCACCAGCTCCGCACCGCGTCTCGACGGCTGCCGCTCCACCAAACGGACGATGTCACGCAAGTCCATCCCCGCGAGTTTGTGCTGCATAGCAGCCAAATCGCGCGGGGATAGACGGCGGCGCCGCAACTTCCGTTCAATATTGGCCAAATCAGCCGTTTGCATAGCTCTCACACCGCGAGCGTACCTGGCTTCATATTCACCCGAGCGGGGGCTATTCCCAGATAGCTATTCCGCATTTATTACGCATGTGTAAAACTTTACGAACGTTTTGCGATACATCTCGCGGAAACACCCAGGAATCGGCGTTATCGCCCAGACCCAAGGAGCCCCCATGGCAAAAACTGTACGTTCCCGACGCGTATCCATCGCGGCGGGCGCGCTCTCCCTGGCGCTGGTGGCGCCATTCGTATCCCCCGTCAGCATCACCCCGGTGGCGGCAGCTGTCGACGCCAGCGCGTTCGACACCACCTACACCACCACCAACTTCTGGGATGTCGACGAAGCAGTCGTAGAAGGGCTTGTGCTTGAGCCCGGCGACAAGGTCGAAGCAACAGCACTCCTTCTCGCCCGCAATAAATGGCGCTTCCGCACCAGCGGCTGCAACCTGATTCTCATCCGTCCAGAGGCTGCGATCTCCTTCGGGACAGGTAACCAGAACATTGCGGTCAAGGTAACCAAGGCCGACGGCTCTTCCTTCGACACCACGCTGAAGGTCAACGTCGTGGATGAGAAGGCCGAGGGAAACACGTTCACCGAGCCTGCCGACGCCTGCCCAGCGCCGGAGGAGCCAACGCCTGAGGAGCCGACCTCCGAGGCCCCAACGTCCGAGGAACCGACGCCCGAGGCCCCAACCTCGGAGGAGCCCGCTCCGACCACGACCGCTCCTGCGGAAGAGCCAACGTCTGAGCCGGCTCCGACGACGGCTACCCCGCCGGCGGAGGAGTCGTCGACAAGCAATGCCCCGAAGACAACCGCAAACGCCTTCAACGGTCGCTTCAACACCGCCAACTTCTGGAACAAGAAGGAAGCAGTGGTCGAAGGCCTGAAGCTGCAACCGGGTGACACCGTCGCACCGACGACGAACACGATCTTCAACTGGAACTTCCGTAACGACAACGGCACCCTCACCGTGATTCGCCCGCAGTCCGCGACTGCTTTTGGTACCGGCAACAAGGACATCGCCGTGAAGGTGACCCCCGCCGAGGGCGAGGCGTTCACGACCACGCTGCGTCTGAACGTTATCGACGAGCGCCCCGTCGGCGATTGGGAAAAGGAACTGGAGAAGACCTACCCGGTCGACTTTGAGAAGTCCACCTCCGCCAAGACGCTGGATGCGCTCAAACTGCCGAAAGGCGTGACCCTGAGCAAGGGTGGCGTGAGCCTGCCGACCGGCTGGAGCGTCACCACCGACGCCGACGGCGTCCGCATCACCCCGCCGGCCACCTTCACGGAAGGCGACATTGAACTGCCTGTCTCCGTCGAGCAGGTCCACGCCGACGGCACGAAGGACACGTTCAAGGCAACGCTGAAGATTGCTGCGAAGAACCCGTCCAAGACCCCGGCTGAAGTAGCAGGTACCGCAGCAGACATTCTCGGCCCGCTGCTCGGAAGCATCATCGGCGGCGCGACCGGTGGCACCGGCCTGGGCAGCCTCATTGGCAACCTGATCGGTGGCGGCAAGGGCGAAGGCTCCGAAGGCGGCAGCGGCGGTAACGGCAGCGGCGCCGGCGGCCTCCTCGGCAACCTTCTCGGCGGTCTGCTCGGTGGCGGTAAGGACGGCAAGAGCCCGCTGGAGGGCATCGTCAAGGTTGAGGTGCAGCCGAGCGGCATCATCGTCACCGGCAACGCCAACCCGACCGTGGAGATCCGTGACAACGGCTCCAACAATGGTTCCGGCAACTCGGTCGTCGTGACGAACAATGCGAACCCGACGGTGGACATTCGCGACAACGGCTCCAACAACTCCGTGGTTGTTACCGATAATGCGAACCCGCGCGACAACTTCAACAACAACGGCAACCCGTCCGTTGTCATTACGGATAACCTGAACCCGGTTATCACGGGCAACATGAACGACAACGGGTCCAACAACGGCTCGAACAACTCCGTTGTGGTCACCAACAACGCCAACCCGGTCATCACCAACAACGCCAACAACAACGGCTCGAACAACTCGGCCATTGTGACGGGCAACGCGAACCCTGTTGTCACCGGCAACGCGAACAACAACGGTTCTGGTAACTCGGTCGTCGTCACGGACAATGCAAACCCGCGCGACAACCTGAACAACAACGGTTCCAACAACTCGGTCGTGGCGACGAACAACGCGAACCCGACCGTTGTCATCACCGGCAACGCGAACGACAACGGCTCGAACAACTCCGTTGTGGTCACGAACAACGCCAACCCGGACATCCGCGACAACGCCAACGGTGGTCTGTTCGGCAGCTCGGGCGGCTCCTCGAAGAAGGGCGGCAACGGCGACCAGCAGGGCGGCGACAAGCTCGTCGGCGCCAAGGTCAACGCCACCGGTGGGTCCTCCGACCCGCGCTGCATCGCTTCCCTCGTCGGCCTTGGCGTGCCGCTGGTCCTGATGCTGCCGCTCGCGCTGGCTAACCAGGCGGGCCTCCCGGGCCTGGGCCAGGCAAACGGCCAGGCTGGCGACATCTTCACCGCGGCCGCCCGCAACGCTGGCCTCGATCCTGCCCAGGCGATGGCAATCGGCGGCGGTATCGTCGGCCTGGTTTCCGCGCTGCTGATCGCTACCGCGGTACGCACCTGTGTCCCGGACGTGCAGAGCGTTGACATCAACGTCAACGGCTCGTCCCGCAAGGATAAGGAGGAGGCGCCGACTACGGTTGCGCCGGTCGTCGAGACGCAGTAGCCCCTCAATGCGAAAACCCCCGCTGAGCGGGGGTTTTTCTTGTGCGCCCGGAGGGATTCGAACCCCCAACCTTCTGATCCGTAGTCAGATGCTCTATCCGTTGAGCTACGGGCGCAATGGCGGAGATGACAGGATTTGAACCTGCGGCCCCCGTCAAGGGGGCAACTCCTTAGCAGGGAGCCCCATTCGGCCACTCTGGCACATCTCCAGCGCTGCGTACACATTACCTGTATCCGGGCGAGCAGCCAAATATCACCGAAATCCGTCCGTATACTCGGCCGCATGAAAATCCACACGTGGCTCAATTCCGGACTGGCAGCACGCGACAATTCCGGCGACACCGCGGATTACCTCCTCTGGTTCCCCGCGGCACTGGACACGCTCGGCACTGGTCCGCTCACCGGCTCGCTGCATTTCACGCCGAAAACATCGGTGCTGCGCGACGCGCCCGAAGGCACTGTGCTGCTCGGCATCCCAGCGGGCGATCTTCAGGGCATTCTGCCTATCGACGACACCACCACCCCCGTACACCTCACCAACCCCCTCCCCCTCGAGCAGATCCAGGTCGTCGCCGGCCAGAACCGCCCGGACACCAAGCGCGCCATCGAAATCCTGCGTGACGTTCCCGGCGAGC